>CATKYY010000007.1 GCA_949841225.1 uncultured Acetivibrio sp. | reverse complement strand
AAGCCAAATAAGCCGGGAAGCCTTCTTCCGCCGGCATTTCCTCCAAACGGCCGGACAGCTCCCTCAGAGCCTCCGCCCATCTGGAAGTAGAATCCGCCATAATTGCAACATGGTATCCCATATCTCTGTAATACTCTGCTAAAGTAATACCTGTATAAATACTTGCCTCGCGAGCCGCCACAGGCATATTCGATGTATTTGCAATCAATACCGTTCTTGCCAGCAAAAGATTTCCGCTTTTTGGATCTTCCAGCTTAGAAAACTCCTCCAATACATCCGTCATCTCATTTCCACGTTCGCCGCAGCCAATATAAACAATAATATCCGCATCGGACCATTTCGCAAGCTGGTGCTGAGTCATAGTCTTTCCTGTTCCAAATCCCCCGGGGATAGCCGCCGTTCCCCCTTTTGCTATTGGGAACAGGCTGTCTAATATCCTCTGTCCGGTAATTAAAGGCCGGTTTGCTCCAAACCGCTTTGCTACAGGCCGCGGAATACGAATTGGCCATTTCTGCGCTAAGGACAATTCTCTTTCGCTTCCATCCGGGCATTCAATCGTAACAATTACCTCTGCAACCGTATACTCTCCATCAGGTGCGGCCTTAATAACTCTTCCCATAACATCCGGCGGCACCATGGATTTATGCAGAATTGCAGCCGTTTCCTGCACCTCTGCAATAATGGTTCCACCATATACATATTCCCCTTCTTTTACCGTAATATGGGTTTTCCACTTCTTTTTCATATCCAGGGAATCTACGCTAACGCCCCTTGGAATAAAGGCCCCCGCCTCCTTTGCAATCTCAGAAAGGGGACGTTCAATACCATCATAAATATTACTTAATATACCAGGCGCTAAGGTAACGCTGATGGAAGCGCCAGTAGAAACCACTTCCTCTCCCGGCCTTAAACCGGACGTTTCCTCATATACCTGAATCGTCGTTCTATCCTTTGTCAGCCCAATAACCTCGCCTACCAGCCGTTCCTTCCCTACATAAACCATTTCTGCCATTTTAAAGCCAAGATTTCCTTTAAGGTAAACAACCGGGCCATTAATTCCATAAATTTTTCCTGCTGCTTCCATGAAAGCCGCCTCCTTTACAGTGTAAATGAATCCCTTTCTTCCTCCATTTTAGTCAGAAAAGAACGGTCGATTAAAATATTCCTTTCCGCAATAACAGCCCTGGTTCCCCCGATAAAATCCGTTTTACTCACTGTCAGAACCGTTTTCGCCGCCTTTTCTAAGGCCTCCTTCCTGCCTTCATCACTGGAGCTGATATAAATCGTAATTTCATCTCCCCTGGCAAAAGCAAGAGCATCCTTTATCTGCTTTACAAGGCACGCTTCATAGGCTTCGGTTTCCATATATTCAGAAAGCTTTTCAGATACATCAGCAAACAGCACTTCCTTTAATTCATCTGTTTTTTCATTCAGCCGCCGCCGGAATTCCAAATGCTCTACCGCCATCAGGTGGTTTTTTTCCTGTACTAATTTCTGAGTTTCAATCTCCAGCAAAGAAGCTGTTTTCCTGGCCATGGCCTCCTCATGGTCCTTTAACATCTCCTGTAAGGAGTTTTGATATTCTTCTATCATCTGCCCGCTTTTCTGGTTTGCATCTGCAAGGGCCAGCTCCTGAAACAGAGCTAATTTTTCATCCAAAGTCACTTTTAACCTCTCTTTCCTCCTACAGCTTCAATCCAATCGCCTCATTTACATAATTCATAATAAAATTGGGATCCCTTCCGGTACCATGGCGGTCTGGAACCTCTACAATCAAAGGCAGCCGACGGCCAAGCTTTACCTCATCAATAATCTCCGGGAATTGTCTTCCCAACTTTTCAGTAATTAAAAGGACTCCGATTCCTTTATCTTCAAAGGCTTTCGTAAGCTGCTCCCTTAAATGGCTCCTCGAATGGATTACTACCCCTGGCACGCCTGCCAGGCGCATTCCTGTATAGGTGTCTACATTATCGCTTATCAGGAACATCCTCATATAAATCCACCCCGCTCCTTTCCTAATTCTTATCCCTGCCGTTTTATCCCAAAATCGAGAAGGAAATCAGAAGGCCGTAAAGAGCAATAGATTCAGCCAGAGCAACAAAGATAAGCGCCTTACCCATAATAGAAGAATCCTCGCTTAAAGCGCCCAGGGCCGCCGATGCGGCAGAAGCAACAGCAATACCGGCGCCTACGCAGGACAGGCCTGTAGAAAGAGCCGCCGCTATATATCTCCAGCCCTCTACAGATGCTGCCGCCGCTTCTGCCGCCCCTTCTATCTCTTCTGCAGATACCTTGCCGCTAAATAAAAGAATATCTGCAATAAGCATCGTTCCAAAGAAAAACAATACATTAAATCCTAAAGCCGCCTTAAAGCTACCCTCTTTCTTTTTTCCAAAAAGATAAATCCCAAAAGGCAGCAATATACTAAATACTAATAAACTTGCAATAATCATTTTCACTGACATAATAATATCCTCCTGATTCTATTCCTAAAAATTTTCTATGTTGTTTATTAATTTACCTTAAATGGCTGAAAAGCCCGTCCTGTTCCGCTGTAAAACCGGCTGAACATCTCATAGTACTCCAAACGAAGCACCTGAATTCCCACAACCAGCCCTTCCAGCCCAGTCACCAAAATATTTCCCAATACAATAATCAAAAAGTTCGGATGACCGCTCTCCAGGCCTGCCAGAGTCATAACAACCCCCATCATACCCGCATGGCTCAAAGCAAAAGCGCCGACGCGGACAAAAGAAATGGTATTTGTCGCATAACTTAATACCACGTCGAATAATTCTACAAAAGCCTCTACAAAAAACATAACTTTGCTTCCTGCTGGAAATATCTTTTTCTTATGTTGAAGAAAGTTATTCAATGGCTCCTTCAAAAAAATTGCCAGCAAAGGCAGTCCAATTACTATGCACAAAACAACCGTTCCCGGAACAGTATGGCCTGTAAACATCAGCCCGACGCTGGCCGCCGCGCTGCCATATACAAGCAGTCCGGCCACGCCGCTTGGGTCAAGGACCGCTTTTTCAAAATCCCGGTTTTTCACTGCATTAAAGATATGGAGCAGCATAGCAATCACAATCAAGGCTACGCCAAAAACGACTGCTATAATCAAGGTTGTCATAATATCAGACATAGGCCTTCGCCACAGGGCGGGGATTACCTCTTCCAGACCGAATATACTGCCGTATAAAAAACCAAAAACTGTGGAAACTGCGCCTGCCAAAGCCACAATGCCTCCTAAAACCATTTTCTTATATTTATAAAACCAAAAGCCTCCAATTGCTAATAAAAGTCCCTGTCCCACATCTCCAAACATACAGCCAAACATCAGAGAATAGGTAAGACCAATAAACATGGTCGGATCAAATTCGCCATAAGCCGGAAGCCCATACATTTCAACAAATAACTCAAAGGGCTTAAAAACTCCCAGATTTTTAAGCTTTGTAGGCGGTTTAGCAATACCGCTGTCTTTGCTGTCCTTTGTAATGCAGTATACATTTTCATCTTTTTCAATATCCTGAAGAAAACTTCTGGTATCCTCGGCCGTCATCCAGCCGCATAAAATATAAAATACCTGATTCGCATTCTCATCATTATTGGCGCAAGCCGCCATCTTCCGTATATCAAAATTTTCAGAACGCTTCTTTATGCTGTAATAAGCGCATAAAATATCCTCTTTTTGCTCCTCTAACGCCTGAGAAAGCTTCTTTTTCAGCTTCCTCATCTGGCTCCGCACCTGTTTCAGTTCCTTTACCGTCGCCTGATAAACCTCTTCCGGCGTTCCCACAAAATCCTCAGGAACCGGAAGCACCTCTTCCTCAAAATGTAAAATAGAAAATACGGCGTTTACCCTTTCCGCTGCCGCCGCCGGCACAAAGTACACGCCCCAGACATAGTCTGTATTCCTTCCGCATTCATAAAAAACAGCCTCTAAGCTATCATAAGCATAAATAGTAAATTTCTGATAATATTCCAAAGGCATCCTTCCAAAACGGAATTTAATAAATTTAAAATCCTGAATTTTTCTTAAATCATACTCCATCATCCGGTAAGGCTCCAGCTGAGACACCTTTTTTGAAAGCTGCTGCTTTTGCTCCTTGAGGCTTTCTCTTTCATCTGTCAGAGCCTGAATACTTTCCACCGCCTTATTAATAGCTAAAAAGGCCTCTTCATCCGTCATCTCAGGGATTCCCTCGTAATCCCTTTCTGGCATCCGCTCTAAAACTGCTTCCGCCTTCATTAGAATCTCCCTGTAAGGATTAGCCTCCAAAAAAGGACGTACCTCTTGTACCTTACTAAGCTCTGCCATGGCATTTTCCAGATGAATTTCATACTTACTTAAATAAGCATTAATCATCCGGTCCAAATCAGACTTCGGCCCGGTGATATTCAAATACTTCATCCTTTCAATCAAACCTCTCCACCTCCTGTAAACTTTTGTAAATACACAAATTTCTCTGTTACTCCTGCAAAATATATTCAATCGCCATATTAGAATCCATTTGATACCGGATACACTCCAGGGCCGTTGTCAGACGGTCAATCTCTCTGCTCTTGTGGTAAAGAAGATTATAGACCGCGCTCATAGAATACGGGTATTTTTTACAATTTTCCCGATAGGCATGTTCCAGGTTGTCCTTATAAAACTGCTCCACGGATGCCTCTTCCTTGAGTTCCGAATAATAGGTTCCTTCCAGCACATGGAGAAACTCATCCACCGTATAACAGCCTGCCAGCTCCTTAAACTCCTCTTTGTGAAGCTTATAACACACAGGGATTAAGGCAGGCAGTTCTTCCGGCTCTATGCTGCCATAATACCTTTTACTTCGATATATCCACAAAATATTAAGTAAATCAATCTGCTTTCCAAATACGTCCATAAGGGCTTTTTTATCCTTACCCTTAAAATTCTTCTCAATAGCCTTCCAAATACGGATAAAACAGTAAATATCTAATCTTTCCTCCATTGGATGAAGCTTTAATTGATTCTGCTCCTCTAATTCACGGAACACCCTCTCATAAGCGCTTCCTTTTAGGGCGGCGACAAAACCTTCGGCATCCTCCGCCTGCCGCACGGCCTCCATATCTACCTCTGAATGCCGCTCCAGAAAGGCTGTAAATTCAGACAGGTTCTCCCAGCCCTTCCCTCCTGCAATCCGGTGAAGGCATTCCTTCAGATAATCCGTTTCCATCCGCCAAAATACAAGCTTTAAAATCTCCCTTTGTTTCTGGCTGCAAAAGCGGTATAGTTTGCCATAGTCCTGATAAAGAGAATAATTGAGTAATCCCTCTATTTCATTCCGGTGAAAAGAATTTTCCTCCCGGCCTTTAAACAGCTCCCGATACCCTTGTCTTCCCTTTAAAAAGCCAATAAAATCAGCCACGCTCTCCATAGCCGAAATCTTTTCATAATCCTCTCTGGAAAGCAGTCGGGATTCCATAGCCCTTGCCTTTGTCACAATACCGCTATAGCTTAATATCCCACCCATAGGCTTACACTCCTGTTATTCTTTCCAACATAGTCTCTACCAACTTGTCATGGTTCCTGCGATAATTGCTCTCCAGCTTCTGAAGCTCTTCATTCAGAGACTTTACAAACACCTCATGTTCCCTGCTTATCTCTTCATTCATCTCTTTCTGAAGCCTATTCAGTTTTTCCCTGGATGCCTTTTCCATGGTCTCGTCCAGTTCCTGCAGCTCCTTTTGATACCCTTCATAAAGCTCCGCTTTTTTTTCTGCCGCTCCTTCAACTATGTTGTTAGCCTTTTCTTCTATTTCATTTAAAAGCCGAATCATTTTCTCCATCCCGCACCTCTTTTCCTGAACCAAAAAGCAAGTTTTTCTAAAATCACTTAATTATAATCCCCTTATTTAGAAAAATCCAGACGCAATTTTTTAAAATACATCCATTTTTTTCATTTTTTTTTGTTACATTTGACTTTTTACCTATCTTCCACTTATAATAATCCCATATTAAATTTATATTGGAGGTTTTTATGAGACTTAGAAACATCAAAGGCTCCAGAGAGGCCATCGCCTCCAGTCCCCTTGTGGTTCAGGAGCCTGCCCAGTACAAAGGCGTCTTCCAAAGCCTGTTCCACAATACCAACCCTATCCATATAGAAATCGGCACAGGAAAAGGCCGGTTTATTATTGAACAGGCAAGGCTTCATCCAGAAATCAACTATTTAGGCATAGAAAAATATTCCAGCGTCTTAATTCGCGCATTAGAAAAAATAAAAGAAAACCCTCCTGCCAATCTTTTATTTATCCGAATGGATGCAGAAACCATCGCCGAGGTTTTCGGCCCGGAGGAAATAGCCAGAATTTATCTTAATTTTTCCGACCCGTGGCCAAAGGACCGTCATGCCAGGCGACGCCTTACCTCCTCCTTTTTTCTTACGCGCTACAGCCAGATTTTAACCTTGGACGGACAAGTCCTTTTTAAAACAGATAACCGCCCTCTTTTTGAGTTCTCCCTGGAGCAAATTGAGGAATCCGGCTGGACCTTGGACAGTAAAGCCTACGACCTTCACCACAGCCAATATATGGAAGGAAATATTATGACAGAATATGAGGAAAAATTTTCTGCTGAAGGAAAGCCTATCTATTATCTGGCGGCTCACCATTAAAGGTATTTTAGCCGCCGGCAGATTTTTTTAAAAATAAACACTTTCTTTGATGTTTTGCATAAAATAAAAATAACAGCGAATAATATCTAGGAGCAACTTTATGTCTTCCATGCAGCGGCGTCTCCAACGGATGTTCCGCAACAATCCCCAGCTTAACAAAAAAGCTCTCCAATTAAAAAAATCCTGGGATGAGGTTGCCGGTATCATCAAAAAATCAGAGAAAAAAAGTAAAAAATAAGTTTATAACATATTTTTTAAATTTTTTCAAAAAAAGGCTTGCATTTTCTTTTCAAGCGTGGTATCATAGTTCTTGCGTTCAGGAAATATAAAAACACAGAACCACACAAAAGAATAGTGAGCGCGATTAGCTCAGTTGGTAGAGCACCTGACTCTTAATCAGGGTGTCCAGGGTTCGAGCCCCTGATCGCGCACTTATAAGTCCTAGTTTGACGACGTTTGGTTCGTTGGGTTGGGGCTTTTTTTTATTCTTAAATAGATATTGCAATACCAAAAAGGTAAAGGGGGCAGAATGGGAATTAATTATGAAAGAAAAGAAAAACAATGCAAATAAGGGATTTCCCTTACTTCTTTCCATTATCTTAGTCTTTTGTATTTTAGGAACTGTTGTATTTTCCGTGGCAAGGAAAATATCTGCTGAAATGTCTTCTTCAGCAATCCACAACCTAAACGAAAGCCTAAGCCTGGTCAGGGGCACGATTGAAGCAATTTTAACAAAAGAAGCAGAATTCCAAAGGCTCATTGCACAGGAGGTTTCAAGAGCCGCAGATCCAGAAAGCTTAATCCGTTCCTACAACCAGAACCATTCCATGGTAAAAATATCCTTAATACCATACGGACAAACCAAAGGCATCTCCAACACAGGTGAAAGCTTTTCAGAGGAAAAATTAGACTTTTCATCTGGAAAGACAATCGATGGCCTCCCGATTTCCAAATCTTATCTAAACAATTTGGGAACCTGGGCATATACAATAAAATGTCCTGTTATGAAGAAAGACCGTGAAACCGCTTCCCTTTATATAGAATATATTTATGATTCTTTTGACAAGGCGCTGCCAGGCGGCTTCTATAATGGCAAAGCAATGCTGTACATTATGGATGCTAAAAGTGAAAGACTCGTATTAAAGCCCAAAGGAATGGGCGAAAGAAACGCCGGGCATTTAAATTTAGACGATTTCTACCGGGCCAATAATATTCTTGAAAAAGAACTTCAAGCACAGGTAGACGACAATATAAAATCCGGGAAAAACATCATGTTTTACCATGACATTCAGGGAAAAGAGTCTCTAATTTATATGTGGGCGGTTAACGACGGAGCTATCTACCTGATTGGTTACGTGCCAATAGAGGCAATTCAACAAGAAGGAAGAACCGTAAACCAGAATATTTTTATTGTTATTTTTGTTATGCTGGCAGCATTTCTCCTTTGCTGCACCTTATACTACCTCAATCACAGACAGCAAAACAGAATTCGGAGAGAACAAGAAGAAGAAAGGGAGATACATAACAGACAATTAGCAGAAGCTTTGCAGGCAGCTCAAATAGCAAGTAATTCCAAAACTATGTTTCTTTCCAATATGTCCCATGACATCCGCACGCCAATGAACGCAATTCTGGGCTTTACAACCCTGTTAGCTAAGGATGCTGATAATCCTGCGAAAGTAAGGGAGTACACAAAAAAAATCACGTCCTCCGGCCAGCACCTGCTTAGCTTGATTAACGACGTTTTAGATGTTTCCAAAATTGAAAGCGGAAAAGTTGTCCTTACCATTGGGGAGTTTACTTTAAATAATCTGGTTTCCTCTGTAGATGCCATTATCCGCCCAATGGCAAAATCCAAAGGACAAAAATTTCACGTTTCTGTAACAGACATTAACCACGAATATCTGGTAGGCGATGAAACAAGAATCAACCAGATTCTGATTAATCTTCTTTCCAACGCCGTAAAATACACTCCAGAAGGCGGCAATATATGGTTCCGTATCATTGGCCTTAAGCAATATTCCAGCCAGTACGAGCATATACGAATTGAAGTGGAGGACGACGGTTACGGCATGACGCCAGAATATCTGGAAACTATTTTTGATGCATTTACAAGAGCTGAAAACAGCACTACAAACAAAGTACAAGGCACCGGACTTGGTATGGCCATTACAAAAAACATCGTAGAGCTGATGGGAGGAACCATAGAAGTTTCCAGTGAAATTGATAAAGGAAGTATTTTTAAAGTTGAACTAGAGCTTCGCATTCCAGAATCGCAGACAGATAAGCAATTTTGGGAAAAAAGCGGGATCTCTCGTATCTTAGCAATAGATGACGATATAGAAATCTGCAAAAGCATTCAGGTTCTAATGAAGGATACCGGAGTTTTCGTAGACACAGCCCTCCGGGGAGAAGACGCCGTTCAGATGATTCAGAATGCCTGCAGCACAGGAGAATATTACCATATGATTTTGCTGGATTGGAAAATGCCTGGTATGGATGGTATTGAAACAGCCAGAAAAATTCATGAAGCTACGCAATCTCAGGCTCCAATCCTATTTTTAACAGCTTACGATGGAGCTGAAATACAAGAGGAAGCGCTCCAGGCAGGAAGCGTCGGCGTTCTTGCAAAACCATTTTTCGTATCTGCATTTAAAGAAAAAATTCTTGAAATACAAGCAGGACAGGAAGAAAGCCATAATTCATTAGAAAATGAAGAAAATAACAGTTTGGAAGGACTTCATCTTCTTGTTGCTGAAGATAATGAAATTAATGCGGAAATCTTATCAGAGCTTTTAGAATTAGAGGGAGTAACCTGTGAAATCATGGAAAATGGAAAATTAGCCATGGAACGTTTTAATAATTCTTCCCTTGGAGAATTTGATGCCATTTTAATGGACGTCCAAATGCCAATTATGAATGGTTATGAAGCAACAAGGGCAATCCGGGCGTTAGAACGCAAGGATGCAAAAGAAATACCAATTATCGCCATGACAGCAAACGCTTTTGCAGAAGACGTAAAAGACGCCCTGGATTCCGGCATGAACGTTCATATATCCAAGCCTATTGATATGGAATTGTTAAAGAAAACTGTTAATCAATGCATACAACGAAAGGATTGATGCTATGAAAAAATTATCCTCTCTTTTTCTGGCAGCGATTGTAGCCCTTGTCATAACCGCCTGCGGAGCAAAAGCAGAGCTCGACGGCAATTTGGTAGCAGACATAGAAAAGGACGCTGCAGTTGTCAACTTATTCGGCCCCATGGAAAAATCCAATCCAGATGCAGAAAACTTGTCAAGAACTGCATTTGACCTGACCATCGCCTTAGCAGAAGAAAAATCCGGCGCCTCTGTAGAATACAGAACGTACACGGCTGAAAATTATCAGGAAAAAACCTACGACGACGTAGTTCTTGACCGGGCCCGCAATAATATGGACGATCTGTATCTGTTAAACCCGGATAGTATTCAAATATTAGGAGAAGAAGAAAGGCTTTTTGACTTATCTGGCCTTGAAAATGCTAAAAACCTGAGAGATGTTGTAAAAATAGCTAATACGGTTAATGGAAAGCTGGTGGCTGTTCCACAAGAAATTGTAGTTCACGGACTGTTTGTCAACAAAGATATGTTTGATCAATATGGCCTCCCGCTGCCTAATACCCCAGAAGAACTTCTGGAGTGCTGCCGGGTATTTAAAGAAAATGGAATTGAAACTCCGATTGGCGCAAACCGCTGGTGGTTGGAAAATTTTGTCTTTGCCCAGGCTTACGCCGATTTATACAATGCAGGAAATACAGAAGCGGAAATCGAAGCTCTTAATAATGGGGAAAGCAAATATAGTGATTATATGCGTCCCGGCTTTGAATACCTCCAGGAAATGATTGATAAGGGCTATATTGATGCAAAAACAGCCTATACCTATGAAGCAATCGAAGGAGAAGGGCCGGATTTCCTGGCTCAAAAAACGCCGATTGTAATGGCCTACTGGGGAGCTGCAAACTCTGAAACTGCATATGGAAAGCCCGACTTTAATCTCCAGGTTATTGGTTTTCCTAGCAGCCGGGGCCAGATGCCCGTCGTATCGTTGACAGGATACGCTATCCTTGCAAATGCAGAGCACTTAGAGGATACAAAAAATATATTAAACACGATTCTTTCAGATGAAGCTCTTCAGCTGTATGCCAATACCAATAAGGTAATTTCCCCTTCTAAAAATGTTGAAGTGGATTGTATCCCTGCGCTAAAACCATTAAATGACAGAATACAAGATAATGTTTACGTCCTTGGTTCTAACGCAAATATGAAGGTAGAGCAATGGGGAAATACCTGCCTGATTGTACGAAATCTGTTAAATGGCGCTACTGTAGATGAATGTATGGCAGAATTTGATAAGCTACAAGAAGAATCTCTAAAAAAGTAAACTCTATTTCAGGAGGATACGCTAAATTTAAGCAGAGCGGGTTTTCAAACGCACTCTAACGCAGCAAGGTCTGCATTCATTAAATTTTGGCGTATCCTTCTTTTTCTTTTTATTTTGCACATAAATTCCTTTCTCATGAATATGATGTAACGAAAGGAGTTTTGCTTATGTCAGATTATAAAAGATTTATCTCTTATCTTTACTGTTATGAAAACGGAATAAAGAAAAATAACATCGGCTATGCAAGAATAGAAACCCGAAACAACCAGTGTAAAATTACAATACATATAAAATTATTAAGCGTTTCTAACACGGTTTTAGATACTTATTTATTCTATCGGAAAAACCATCAGATTATTGGGCTTCCTCTCTGCCCTTTGACTGTAAAAAATTCTGTTGGAGACTGCCAGATTGTTACCTCCTGGGACAAGGTCTTGGACTCCGACCTTCCATTTTCTATGATTGGCGGTATTATTATCTCAATTTCTCCAACCCGGCTTTTAGGAACAGAATGGGACGACATCCCAATTATTCCTTCCTCCTTTGAAGCAGAAAAACCAAAAACCCTTTCTGCCGCCGATACAGAAACAGAACCTGTCCCGCCAGCCAGCGTTCCTGCCAAAGAGTCCCAAATACCTGTAGAAACCAATCCGCCAGATACCTCTTCTAATACAGAAGAAGCATCAATACCAATAGGCTCCGATTCTTCTGACAGCCTCTCTGTAGCCGGAGAAACCTGGAAACCTACGGAACCCCAGAATATAAAAGAGGCCAAACAAATTGAAGAAACACAAGAAAATAAACAGACGCAGGAAATCAGAGAAATAAAAGAACAAGACAATACCATAAAGGCCCAGGCAACGACCCAGATAGAAGAAACTCCCGCGCCAGATTCCCTAAATACTATCACAAACTATCTTTTAATTGACCCGGCCTACATAAATCATCTTTCTATAGATTATATGGGGTTAAAGCAAAATAGCTTTTTACTTCACGGCTATGGCTCTTACCGGCATCTGATTTTAGCAAAATGGATGGTAAACTCCCAGGTTTCTGCAGCAGAAGCCTCCAAAGACCCCGATATTATGAAACCTGATATTTTTTACCAGCTGGGCGTGCCTGGTATTTACTCTACCCGCGAAAAAGCTATTGCCGAAAAATTTGGATTCTCAGAATTTAAGACGACTAAAAGCTCCCCTGTAAAATATGGGGACTTTGGCTACTGGCTTGTACCGGTTTCTTTTTAGCGTTTGTTAAAAAAAATGTTTTCTGGCATAAATCTAAAAATATCGGAAATGCTTATAAAAATGAAGCATTTCCGATATTCTGTATTTCCTTAACTATACGAATTATAATTTATCAGCGCATACCTTATATGATCCCTCCAAATACCTCCCAGTCTTGCAAAATCCCTGCTAACTCCTTCCTTCTCAAATCCCAGCCTCTCCAGAAGATGAATCGACCTTATATTTTCCGGCACTACCATAGCCTCCACCCGGTGAAGGCCATATTCCTTAAAAATTATATTATGAAGACAATAGGCCAAAGCCTCCAGCATATATCCCCGTTTTTGATACTCCCCATCCAATTTGTACCCTACAGTACAGCTTTGAAAGCTGCCCATCCTGATACTATCAAAACAAATAGAGCCGACAATCCGGCCAGGATTTGAAAGCTCATACAAATAAAGCCTAAGATAGCGATGCTGCTTGTACTGCCGATACTCTACTTCTAAATTTTTCCTTTGAAATTCTTCTGTATAAAACCCAGGCAGACGCTCCGGCTCGAAAGGCTCGAAATATCTTTGATTCCTTTTATAAAATTCACAAACCGCTCTTCCCTGCCCCTCATCTAAAACCTTTAAAATCAAACGCTCCGTTTTATACCATTCCTTCATCAACTCTAAAGCCCCCTTATTTCCACATGCGGGACAAATTTTTCCAGTCTTTCCCGAAATTTATTCAAAACAGCCGGCGTATGGGCATGAAGCCCGGAACAAATAACCCCTTCTGAATCCCTGAAGGACTGCAGGTAATAGTGCGCCGCCCCTTTCACCCAATGTCCGATTTCTTCCATATCTGAAAGAGTATGAAACTCCTTTACAACTGTTGTGCGAAATTCATAATCTACTCCGGCGTTCATTAAAATCCTTACCGTTTCCTCTACTTTTTCCAGCTCCGGCTGAGGGCGTCCCGTAGTCAAAGGATACTTCTTTTTTGTATTTTTAATATCCATAGCAATGTAATCCAGCAGCCCTTCCTCTATCCACTCCCGTAAAAGTTCCGGCCGCGTACCATTCGTATCCAATTTTACTTTCAGCCCCAGTCTTTTTACTTTCAAAATAAACTCTGGTAAATCCGCCTGCAAAGTAGGCTCTCCTCCGGTAATACAAACGCCCTCCAGGATTTTTCTTCTTTTTTCCATAACTGCCAAAACCTCCTCTTCTGAAATCAGCGGCTGTCCTAGCGAATTGAGAACCAAAGAGGCATTGTGACAGAACGGACAGCAAAAATTACAGCCGCCGGTAAATACTACCGCCGCCAGACACCCTGGATAATCAAGAAGCGTTGTCTTATTAAATCCGTATATTTGCATATTGCGGCCTCTTTCTATAGATGTTACTATATAATATAGCATAAACTATAGCTAATTGCAAAAAGGAGTCCCTTATGGATATTAAATATATGAAAGAAGCCCTTCGTCAGGCTAAAAAGGCCTATGCCTTAGAAGAGGTTCCCATCGGCTGCGTCATCGTACACGAAAATAAAATTATTGCCAGAGGCTATAATAAAAGAAATACAAAAGGAAATACGCTGGCTCATGCCGAAATTATCGCCATTAATAAAGCCAGCCGCATTTTAGGCGACTGGAGGCTGGAAGGCTGTACCATGTATATCACTCTGGAGCCCTGCCAGATGTGCGCCGGAGCTATCGTCCAATCCCGGATTCCCCGCGTCGTCATCGGCTCCATGAACCCCAAAGCCGGCTGTGCAGGCTCCGTACTGAATCTGCTTCAAATGCCTCAGTTTAATCATCAGGTTGAAATTATACCCGGCGTGTTAGAAAAAGAATGCTCTGAAATGCTGCAAAGCTTCTTTCGTATGCTTCGGAATAAAAAAAGAAAGCAACCCTTGCAGCAGCCGTAAAAATACGATAAAATATTTGAGGGAACACTTTCACTTCTAAGTTTGTGGCCGCGCTGCTTCCACAAACTTACGATGCACAAAAAGCAGTGCAGAAATGAGGTTATATGCGAAAGATTTTTTCAAATCTTTCACTTCTAAGTTTGTGGCCGCGCTGCTTCCACAAACTTACGATGCACAAAAAGCAGTGCAGAAATGAGGTTATTTATGAAACGGTTTTTTTCGATTTGTTTGTCCGCAGTTTTACTGCTTTCTAATATAAATTATACCTATGCCGCTGAAAAAGAAAAAGCAAATAAAAATCTATGGCCAAAGGGTCCTTCTGTTGATGCAGAAGCGGCCGTTTTAATGGACGCCTCCACGGGTTTAGTATTATATGAAAAAAATCCGCATAAAGAGGAATACCCGGCCAGCATCACAAAAATTATGACGACTCTTTTAGCTCTGGAAAACTGCTCTTTAAATGAAATTGTAACCTTTTCCCATAATGCCGTTTTTAACCTGGAATACAAAAGCACCCATATTGGCATTGACGAAGGTGAAAAGCTTACTATGGAGCAAAGTCTCTACGCCATTATGCTGGCCTCCGCTAACGAGGTATCTACAGGCGTTGCAGAGCATATCAGCGGCTCCGTGGAAGAGTTTGCCAAGCTTATGAACAGCCGGGCGAAAGAACTAGGCTGTCAAAATACCCATTTTGCCAATGCTAATGGCCTGCATAACGATAAACACTATACCTCGGCCTATGACATGGCTCTTATTGGCCGGGCGGCTATGCAAAATACAATTTTTCAAAAAATAACGGCGACTACCCGGTATTCCATACCGCCTACCAATAAGCATAAAAATGAAAATATTTTTACTAACCACCACAAAATGCTAAATGACCCATCCTTTGAATACGAATATTGCATTGGAGGAAAAACAGGCTACACTACAAAGGCAGGCAATACTCTGGTAACTTTTGCAAAAAAAGGCGATGTTACCCTTATTTGCGTTGTCATGCGGGCAAACGGTCCTACCTCGCCTAAAAATGAGTATACCGACACTACAGGCTTGTTTGAGTGGGGCTTTCAAAATTTCTCCCAATATCGTATAAATGAGGAGGAAATCAGCCCTGCAGAGAATTCTGAAGCTCTCTTTACCCGCTACAGTCCCTTTTTTGATCCTTTAGCCTCTCCGTTAAAGCTTGGGGACAACGCAACCGTTTTCCTTCCAAAATCCGCCGGCTTTGAAGATGCAAAACGGGAAGTTAACTTCTTTTCTAATGTAGAATTAAAAGAGGGCGACAATATTATTGGCTCTGTAACCTATACCTATGGCGGAAAAACTGTTGGCTCCACAAATATTATTTTTACCCAAAAAGAACTTCCAAAACTGACTGCCGCAGAAGAGCCCAGAGCAGTTAACAGCAAGACCGTCCATGCGGGTGAAAAATGGAATCTAAAACCGTTGATTATTATAATTATCTTTCTTTTATTAGGAGCCGGAGGCTATTTCTATTTTAAAGCAAATAGAAAAACCAAACGAAAAACCTTTGATTTCCGTTAAAAATAAAGGAACCTTGCTTTTAAGGGGGCTTTCTGAGCTTTGGATATATTAAGAAAGTTTCATTTAAAATACATGAATACATTAACAGATATAAATTCATCAAAAGAAATAGCCGCCACTACTCGCAATAGTGACGGCTTGTCTCTTATGAGGTAAAAAATTATTGTTCGGGGGTAGAGCCGCTTCTGTGGCTTTCCCTTTTCTATCTATAATATAGCATATCCGATATTTAGTGCAAGAGGAAAACGCGGGCGCATTTGTGCTGCATATAGAAAACCTTGCTTGGGGTTCTTTCTGAGCTTTAGGTATAGAATTGTATACAAAAGATTTCCTGCGTTTCCGCCTTTTGCAAACAATCCCGGCTTTAAAGCTCAAGCTCCTTATATTTTTTACGAATTTCCTTTGCCCCCTCTTTACTTAGCTGGCTAACAATCTTTACTACAAAATACCGTCCTTCTTTTGTCTTGTTGACGCGGATTCTTCCTTTCAAATACCCATGCTCTGGACAATAACCAAGACAATAATAATTTTTCTTTACGCTATTGCTAAACCAGTTAACTCTTTTCCGTACAGTGGAACCACAGCGAAAGCATTGCAGCCTCCTTATCTTCCTGTCTTTTAACGCCTCTTCCTTACTTCCATACTCTTTTGATATAAACTTAGAATAATTTCCATAGTCTACATAAACCTCATCTGCCTCGCTTTTCGGATTATGATAATAGTCAATAGAAAAATACCGCTTTATCATTCCCTCATTCATTCTTTGAAATACCCTGGCTGTATACTGTGCATCTGCCAAAGCTCTGTGGAAAGCTTCTTCATGCTCCAAACCATAATAATCTACAGCATATTCCAGGGTATGCGGATTTTTACGCCCTTCTGTTTCCAGAGCAAATAGCTTCTGAATATCATAGTAAAAAAAGGGTTTTTGAAACGCTCCTTCCACTTTAAAATATTCCATATTTTTCTGAAGCTCAATTAAATCCATCGGTCCCCAGGTTCCAAAGCGATAATCCTCACCGCACCATGCGAAAAAGTCTTTTACTACTGTTTCAAAAGACTCGCCCTGTTCCAAATCCTGTTTATCTATATGGATAATCTCCCACGTTTTCTGATGAATCTCCCGATATACCTGCGGCTTTATCAAGCCATGAAATTTGCCCTTTAATTTTCGGTTTTCATCCAGCTTTACAGCTCCAATTTCAATAATTTCAAAAACCAGATCCTTCTCTCCCTGGTCCCTGCCCGTCGGGCATTGATTCCATTCCAAATCAATAATTATATAGTCCACTTTGTTACCTGCCTTTTCACTCCTCTTATTCTAAAGAGGAAAATAGGGCTGCAATTTCATCCGGGCTTAACTGCTTATTCGCATCGCCTGAACTCTCTTCTAAAGAAGAAGCTGCCTCCGCAGAAGCCTCCTCCTGCACTGTACTGTCTTCTCCGACCCCCATACTTGCCAATAACGCCGCTATATCGTCCTGTCCCATCTGCTTATTGGGATCGCTTAAATCCAGCTCTGGTACTGCCGGCTCTTCCTCTGCTTCTTTGCTTTCTTCCGCTTCCATACTTGCCAGCAACGCCTCTATATCGTCCTGTCCCATCTGCTTATTGGGATCGCTTAAATCCAGCTCCGGCACTGCCGGCTCTTCCTCTGCTTCTTTGCTTTCTTCCGCTTCCATACTTGCCAGCAACGCCGCTATATCGTCCTGTCCCATCTGCTTATTTGGATCGCTTAAATCCAGCTCCGGCCCGGCAGGTTCTTCTTCCCTACTTTGTTCCTCTTCCAGGTCTGCTAACTGCGTCTCTATTTCATCCATATCACCCAGCTGCATTTGCTCATCTAGGCCGCTTAAATCTGGCTCCGGCGCGACAGGCTCTTCTTCCATTATCCTACTAAAATCATTCGTCCTTCCACCCAACGCAGCCAAATTTTTATTCATTCCCTCCAAGGCCTGTGCAATTTCTAAAGAAGAATTTATTTGCGATAACCGGTCTATGGCAGCAAGAAGCTTCTCTGTATCTTCTCTTGATAAAGCCGCCAGTCTTTTCATATCCTCTCGGTTATATTTTACAATAAACTTTGCATTTTTATTCTCCTCCTGAACCAGCTGTCCAAAAGCATCCTGAAGCTGCTGCTCTGCCTCTTCTATTTTAGATAATCTTTCCTCTAAAAGCTCCTGCGTCCTTTTTAATACCAGATACTTCGCTTTATCTGCTTTATCTGCTTCCTTGTAATGAGCTTCCACAAAAGCTTTTAAAGCTTCCTTCTCCTCCTGCTGCCTAAGAAACAAGGCATATATTCTATCAAAAACCAGATATGCCGCTCCAATAGTTATAGCTCCAACCACGATAAAAATTACTGCTGAATCCACATTTTTAAGTACATATACATCTGCTAAAAGCATAGCTATCAAAAATATCCCTGTCCCAAGCACACCTTTATCCTTTTTCATCTTATTAACCCTCCTGTACAGATAAGTGTATATGTTCAATCTTAACATAATCTTCCGTTTTTTACAACTTATTGGCCCGCTTGAGTTTCCATATTTTTCAAATAGCGCATATAATAAAAAAATATGCTGGTCAACAACCCATAAAGTTTGTATTTTCCCCATAAAACCGCCTATTTCCCAATCTATTGAAAACCATCCCTCGTTTTATAAGGAAAAACAAACTCTATGAGCTGCTAATCACAGCACATCCTGTAAACTTGATTTATAAAATTGTAAAAAGGTTAAACTTGTAACGGTCGCCGCCAATATATCAGCGATTGGCTCTGCTAGTAAAACGCAAAAAGTTCTTCCCCCATCCTTCAGCAAATCCATAACCGGCTCTGCCATAGCCTGAGCCATACTGGAATTTCCAAACATTACAGGAAGTATATAAATCAACGGTATCAACAAAATGACCTTACGAAGCAATGCCATAATCAAAGACCGCTTTGCCTGGCCTAAAGCCATAAAAGATTGCTGACATGCTATCTGCGCGCCAAATATCAAACCGCCAAATAAATAAATGCGGATTGCCCAGGCTGCATAGCGGATAGTATCTATATCCTTAGAAAATACTCTGGCAAAACTGGAAGCAAACAACATAATAATTCCTGATGTTACAATAGAATAAATCAGACATACTTTAAAAGAAAGGCGAAATGCCTCTTTCACTCTGCCATAATTCCTGGCGCCATAGTTATAAGATAAAATCGGTTGCGCCCCTTGAGTAATCCCCGTTAAAGGAAGCAGCACCATTTGGTACAAACTCATTAAAATAGCCATAGTACCTACCGCCATACTGCCTCCATAAAGAGACATTTGATTATTAAAGGATATTTGTAGCAGCCCTTCCGTAGCGCTCATGACAAAGGGCGAAATACCAAGCATTACAATAGATCCTATGGTTGAAAGCTTAGGCGGCAGAAATTTTGTTCTCAGCTTCATTGGCGATTTTTTTATCAAAAAATATAAAACCCATACGGCAGAAATACCTTGAGAAATAATCGTAGCTACCGCTGCGCCGGTAATACCCATATTCATTCCAAAAATAAAAACAGGATCCAGTATAATATTTAAAACAGCTCCAATTAATATAGTTGCCATGCCCATTTTAGCAAAACCTTGGGTATTAATATAAGGATTCATGCCTTGGGCAATCTGCACACATACCGTTCCCAATGCATAAACCTGAATGTACTCTATAGCCGGCTGCAATGACAGCTCGTCCGCTCCAAACAGTAAAAGAATAGGTTCTTTAAAAACCTCAATTATTACTGTCAGTAAAATACCCGATACCACTAACGCTGCGAAAGAGGCCATCATAGTCCGTTCTGCCCCCTCCTTATCCTGCCTCCCAAGCATAATGGCAGCCAGCGGCGCGCCCCCAGTCCCAAATAACTGGGTAAAGCCTTGTATAAGCGTAATAATAGGCACAGCCACTGCCAGCCCGGCCATGCCAATCGTTCCACCCTCCATATTACCAATATAAATACGATCTACCATATTATATAGCATACTTACTAGCATAGCTATAATAGCAGGAATCGCAAGATTCAATAACAGGGAACTTATTTTTTTCGTTGCTAATTCATTATTTTGTTCCACTTATATCATCTCCTTCCTCCTACTATTATACCTGTCCATGCTTGCTTTGCAATAGAGGTAATTTATTAAAAAAGTTTAAATTTTATATAATTTTTCTATAATTAACTATATTTCCACAAATTTTTTATCTGTCCATAAATATCTTCATATTCCCATTCCATCTCGCTTCTTATTTTACTGTTAGGATCATGGATTAAAAGCTTCCCATCCCTTCTCCCATAGATAACGATAAAATGCCCTGTAGTAGTAAAATCTCCGGGCCCCATGCTGCAAATAATCTGATGTCCGCTTTCCAAAGCTCCAATAATTTTATTTTCATCCAAAGGAAGCTCCTCCGCTTCTAGCCCAAGCCCCCTGGCTCCCTCTGTCATAAAGCTCCACTGCGTTCCCGAATCCTTTGTCAAATGTCCTTTTCTGGCGCTATAATCCGCTACCGCCTTAGGATTCATATCCGTATCGCCCTTTAGCCCTACCAGAACCATAGAAAGGCAGGTAGGGCCGCAACCATTAATCGCCAGCATTTTATCCCCATAAAAAGCATAACCCCACCGTTTGTCCCATTGAAGAAACAAAGGCGCCTTACTGCTCTTTTCTTCTTCTGTAAGCTGAACCTCCTTATCCCATTTTTCCCTGTTTGGATAATCCTTTACAAAATCCTCTGTCTCAGGATTGCTTTCCAAAAGTTCCGAAAGCTCCTCTGGATATTCTTCTCTTTCCTCTGGTTTCTCTCCTTTCTTTTCCTTTCCCATCCATCCGTCCAGCTTTTCCTGATATACTACAATTTTATTATCCAGCCTCTGTATCAGAGCATTTCCTTTCCACATACCAAGCTCCGCCAATGCAAAAATAAAAACGCCGCCTACAATAACCTTAAACTTCTTCATCTGTAACCCACCTTTTTCATCACTTTTGCGTTAGAATAAAGAATCCTGCTTTACAGGATTCTCCGCCTGCGGCGGGTCGCTTTAGTGGCATATTTCTTTTCCGCCGCAGTGCGATAATTGCTTTTTATTTTATAGGGAATCCGAAGGAATTTCCTATAAAATAAAAAACCATCCTTATCTGACTTCTATCATATCAGATAAGAATGGTTTATTTTAGTGTTTTCTTCTTAGCGTTTCCTTAACTTTTCTTTATTACTCTTCAGAAATTTTTTAGCTCCTGGTCATTTATGGCAATGATTTTACCCGCTTCACATGCTTCCAGGCATAAGCTTCTTACAGTAAGAGCCGTAGCAAGATTCATTTTACCTGTTGCAATCTCTTCCTCTGATAGTTGCTCCGGGCTTACCGCATATATTCCATAATTCATTACTACCAGCCCAAACAAGTCGTCCATAACATATGTGGTAAAATCGAGAGGAGTATTCAATAACTGAGAAGTATTATCTAACGCTTCCTGTTTCAGCTTCTCCAGATTGTTAGCATTATCATCCGATAATAAAACAACTACATAGTCTCCTATTAGCGCAAAACACTTCTTATCATTATAATAATATCTAAAATGCTTTATCGTTTTTTCTTCTACTTCGCTAAGATTTCTGCCCGCTATATTATATACCTGCAATATTAATATACCTCCTTACTTAAATACTATTGTATTCATGAATATTTAATCTAAATCCGCCGGAAGACAGATTGTAAATACCGTACGCTCCTCGTTACTTTCCACACAAATGGTCCCCTTATGCTCCGTTACAATTTCCTTGGCAATAGCCAGTCCTAAACCGGCTCCTCCTGTTTTTGTAGAACGGGCCATATCCAGCCGGTAAAATTTTTCAAATATCATGTCCAGCTTCTGCTTTGGAATAACCTTTCCCTGATTGCTAAAATCAATCTGCACCCAGTTCTTTTCCTTTCTTGCATGGATAAAAATTTCTGTATTTTCATAGCTGTAGGCAATGGCGTTTTTCAAAATATTATGAAATACCCTGGCCAGCTTATTAGCGTCTCCTAAAATATATAGCCCGTCTTCCGCCTCCACTCTGGCCCATCTTCCGCCCGCCTTTAAAAGAGGATAGCTTTCATCGGCAATCTGCGCCAGCATAAAGGATAAGTCAATCTGTTCCAATTCCAAAGGAATTGTCGATAAATTAAAACGGGTAATATCAAAAAATTCATTAATCAGCTCTTCCAGCCGCTCTGCCTTATCCAGCGTAATTCTGGTATATTTTCTGCGAAGCTCCTCCGGCATATCCGCCGCCTCCGACAAAAGGTTCAAATATCCAATTACGGATGCCAGCGGCGTCTTTATATCATGGGCAAGATAAGTAATCAAATCCGCCTTTTTTTGAGCTTCCAACTGTTCCCTTTCCTGCCTTCTGACCCGTTCCAGCTTTTGGTAATTCAGCTCGCTCTCCAACTCTCCGAAGCCCTTCCCCAGCATTATCTTTTTATCATCCTCCTCAAACGCCTCCATAACCGTACCCAAAGCATTTAAAAGCCTCTTCATTTCATAATGCTCCACAACAACCCAGCTAACAGCAAAAATAATAAAAACGCTAATAAGCATCCAAACTACTTTATTCATTTTAGTTAACCGGTGAGCAAAACGCCAGCCAATATGAGCGCTGATAAAATCAATAATCAGTCCGTCATTAACCGTATCCATCCAGCTAATCCCCAGAACTACAACCCCGCAAAATAAAATCGCGCAGATTAAAACAGCAAAATGGGTTCTCCACATCCTTTTTTTATAATCTGTCAAAAATCGTTCATTCATGGCCGCTCCTATTCAATTTTATACCCTACGCCCCATACCGTTTTTATATATTTCGGATTCTCCGCCGTCTCCCCCAGCTTTTCCCGCAAATGCCGGATATGCACCATAATTGTATTATTGTTATTAGAAAAATATTTTTCTCCCCAAATCTCCTGAAACAACCTGTCCCCGCTTATTACCTGCCCCCGGTTTTCACATAGAATTCTTAAAATATCAAACTCTGTAGGAGTCAGATTTACTAACTCCTCATTTAGCCTGCACTCATGGTTTTTTATATTCAAAATCAGACCCCCCACAGCAATTTCCATTTCTGGCTGAACGTTGTTTACATTATATTTCGTAAACCTCCGAAGCTGAGCCTTCACCCTGGCTACCAGCTCCAGCGGCTTAAAGGGCTTTGTAACATAATCGTCCGCACCCATGCTCAAACCCCTTATTTTATCTATTTCCTCGCTCTTTGCCGTTAACATAATAATCGGATAATTGTACTTTTCCCGAATCTCCTGGCAAAGCTCTATTCCATCAATATCCGGCAGCATAATATCTAAAATAGCCAAATCCAGCTTTTCTGACCGGATACACTTTTTCGCATCCCTGCCATTGTAAAATTTTCGCACTATATAGCCTTCTCCGGCTAAGTAAAGCTCTATTAAATCAGCAATTTCTTGCTCGTCATCTACTACCAGTACTCTGGTTTCCATTTTTTCACATCCTTTTTCGGCCTTTTAGGCATTATTATAACAAAGCGGGTATTGAGATATATTAAATTTTCCTTAAGCTTTCACAAATTAATACTATCGCAATCTGTGACAAAAATAACCACTAAACTTCTTTTAGTATTTTCATAACTTTATTCTAATGAAAAAATAAGATATATATGTTATACTGATCTTGCATCAATTTCCTTGTATCTAATTAAGACCCAAGAGGGCTGCGTAAAAGCAGCTCTCTCTTACTTTCGCATAAATTCCCGGAGAAATTAATAAGCCCGCCTTTCGCAGGCGCACAATTCCAAAAGGGGAAAAATTTATAATAATGGCGCCGTTATCCTATTCTATCATACGGCGCCATAAAGTTTCTTTATTCGTCTCTCTTTTCAGAAGGATTAATTTATACCAAGCTGCAAAAGACTCTCCTTCGCCTGCATCCAATCTTTAAACAGAATTCCGCGGATTCCGGCTTTTTCTGCCGCCGCCACATTTTCTGGCATATCGTCTATAAATACGCATTCTTCTGGATTAAGCCCATATTTTTCTAAAAGAGTCCAGTAAATTGCCGGCATCGGTTTTACCATTTTTTCCTGATATGATAAAATACCGCCGTCTATCTCTTTCATAAATACCATATCTTCCGCGCATTCTTTTTCTGCTTTTTCTGAGAAATTAGACAGCACCAGTATCTGATACCCCTTTTTCTTCATCTCCCTTATCCAGGGAATTGTATACTCTCTAAGACGTATAATTCCTTTTGTATTCTTCATTACCTCCTTAATTTCCTTTTCCAGAGCCGGGTCGTTTTCAATAAAACGCTTCACAAGCTCCTTTTCCGTCAACACGCCTCTGTCGCATTCTACCCAATCTGGACTTTGTACGGTAGCTCTGGCAATTCTTGAAAGTATTTCTTCCCGGAAACCAAAGCTTCTGAAAAAAGGTTCCCAGCAAAAATCCACCAGTACGTTTCCAATATCAAAAATAATCGTTTTTATCATATCTTTAAATCTGCCTTTCTGCGACAATCCGTCCGCTTAATTTTATATTTATAGCTGCTATAGCAAAGAAGGCCTTCAGATACCAGATTTCCCTCTAGTATCTGAAAGCCGCTCTTATCGTCCTTATAATCCCAAAAGTTTCTCTAGCGCTTCTACGCTAAAGCCTTCTGTCAGCTTGCCGGCGATTTGTCCGTCCTTAATCGCTACCGCGCAAGGAACGTCCTTTACGCCAAGCCTTACTGCCAGACCATTGGATTTATATACATCAATACGATTTACCTTTACCTTGCCTTCATGCTTCTTCTCAAACTCCTCAAAGACAGGAAGCAATTCACGGCTCTCAGGAACAACCGCATTCCAGATATAAGTAATATTCGGAATCGACTTATCCATAATCTGGTTTTCAAAAATTTCACTCTCTGCAATATACTTTTCAGCCGCATAACCGGCAATAGCTCCATCGCCTACCGCTGTAGAAACCTGCTTTAAGAACTTCTCTCTTACATCGCCCGCGGAAAATACGCCTGGGACGTTGGTTTCCATTTTTTCATTGGTAAGGACATAGCCCTGCTTTGTCATGTCTATAATTCCCTTGAAAATCTCCGTATTCGGCACATAACCAATAAACATAAAGCAGGTATCTACCGGCACGTCAATGATTTCCTCTGTTTTTGTGTTCTTGAGAGCTACGCTGCGTAAATGCTCTGTATCTCCCCGGAACTCATACGGCATGGTATTCCAGATAAACTCCATCTTTGGATTTGCCAAAGCTTCGCCCTTAGCAATCTCATTGCAGTCCATTTTACCTTCGTCATGCATAACGCTTACGATAACCCTGCTTGCAAACTTCGTAAGGAACATACCCTCTTCGATAGCCGCATCACCGGAACCGATTACCATAACCGTCTTCCCTGTATTTGCTGCTGCATCGCAGGTAGCGCAGAAGGAAATTCCCTTATCATATAAGAAATCTGCCTCGCCCGGAGCGCCGGTAAGCCTTGGCTTTCCGCCAGAAGCAATAACAACCGACTTACACTCATAGTTGGTGCGGAAGGTTTCGACTACCTTTGTATCCCCTTCCAGTTGTACTCCGCGCACATCCGTCAGTTTAAATTTAACGCCAAATTTCTTAGCCTGCTTATGGAACAGCTCCATAAGCCCAAGGCCTGTAGAACCTTCTGGAAATCCCGGATAGTTCTCTATTTCATTCGTATAGGTTGCTAAACCGCCTACCAGCGCTTTTTCAATTACCAATGTACTTAATCTTGCGCGTCCGCAGTAAATAGCCGCCGTCAAGCCTGCAGCGCCTCCGCCAATAATGACAACGTCATATTTTTCTATTTTTTTCTCCATAATCAATCCCACTTTACATAAAGAATTTTGCTAACAGTTTACTTCCGATAAATGCCCCGATAAACAGGAAAAATGCAAATACCCAGCCGGATAAAGATAAAGAAGCAATACTGGAGTATAACGCTCCAATATTACATCCTCCGGCCAGCCTTGCGCCGTAGCCCATTAAAAGACCGCCAAGAACCGCAGCCACTACCTGCTTTAAGGATTTAATCTTTTTAAATTTAAACTGGGAAGCCAAAAGGGTTGCCAGCAATGCTCCCGCAATAATTCCGAAATTCAGCCAGGAGCCTGTATGATTTAAAATTCCGTTATTTAAGGTTGCCTGAGCCCCTTCGCTGGAAAAATAATACCATTTGTCTACATTTCCGCCTACCAGACGATAAAGCCATGCGCCCCAATTTGCAAAGGTACCGGAAACTCCCCATGGAGAACCTGTACTTGCAAAAATGGCAATTTGGAAAATAGACAACAGCACCGCTCCGGTCACATATGTAAATGGATTTTTGAAAATTTTAATGTAGTAAGGATTTTTACTTACCTTATCCCAAAAAGCCTTCAACTTATGAACACCCGCTTTCAGTCTCTATTAGTTTGTCTTTTCAATTACGATTTCCCATTCGCCGTCGTCTACTTCTTCGATTTCTACATTATGTCCATTATTTCTTGCCCACTCAGGAATATTCTTCATAGCGCAGCTGTGGTCAATCTGAGCGATTACAACATCGCCAACCGCTGCCTTTTCCATCTGTTTCTGAACCTTCATCAAAGGTACCGGACAAGCTTCTCCTAAACAATCAACTGTAAATTCTGCCATAATAAATTCCTCCTGTTTTTTAAATTATTCATTAATTCCCATTTTCTTTTTTTCATACAAATCTGCTGCGATATACAATAGCCCAATAATAGCCAGCTGTATAATCACAGCTCCGGCCCAGCCGAATACGTCCGGCAGGAAAATCTTAGGTGCGGTTGCGTTAAAGTTAAGGGTCCACCAGCCCATATGGTTTGCACCAATTAAGGAACCGATAACAAAGAAAAATAAGCTTAAAATCTGCATTCCAAAGCCTTCGCCTACACGCATCAGCGTACCTGAAGCACAGCCTCCGGCAATAACCATACCGATACCAAACATAATACCGCCCACAGCCGTCGCTACGCTGATTGGCATAATATAACCCTGACCCGGAATAGAGCCGCCGTTTACAAAGGCGCCATATTTGATTGCAGTAAATCCAATGGTTGTAATGGCTAAAGCAATCAGCACCGCTCTGGTAACAGACGTTGATCCGGTAATACATGGGTCCCTTAAAGAGGCAGTAAAACAAAAGCGGGACTTCTGTAAAATAAATCCGAAGCAGCATCCAAAGGTCCAGTACAGCGCCAGAGTAGGCCAAGAGCAAATCCAAGGGCCACAATCAGCACAAATACCGCAAAGCCAATCGGAAGCTGGTTCTTTTTCTTTTTCCGTCTGCTGCCGCTTCTGCGGATTGTAGATGTTTGTGCAGTTTTAGTTTCACCTACATTTTCTGGCATTAAAATACCTCCTTACTTGCTTTTTAAGGATTATAACGCTTTACTACAACTTTAAGTATATCACATTGTTATTTTTTTGACTATTTAACATTCTTATACTGTATGCCGTTTCAATATACAAACCCAAGGATAGTTGTATAAATTTTTCTAATGCTATATAATAATAGATAATGCTGCTATTAAAATTAGGATACACAAATAAAATTGTGCAGAAATGAGGGAGAGGAGAAATATGTTATTAGAACATGTAATCATGTTTTGTAAAATTGCCAATGAAAAAAGTATTTCTAAAGTCGCCCAGGCTAACCATATTTCACAACCGGCTCTAAGCCTTCAAATGCAGCGTCTGGAAGAGGAGCTTGGCGTAAAACTGTTTGAACGCTCGAATCGGGGCATCCGGCTCACGAAGGCCGGCGTTATCATGCAAAAATACGGACTGCAATTTATGCAAAGCTATGACAATCTGCGTGAAGAAATTGATAACCTGAAAGCCTGCAAGGTTACTTTCCGAATCGCCGCCTCCCCAGTTACCTGCGATTACGCCCTGCCTTGCATTTTATATAAAGCAAACCAAAAATTTCCTGATTACTCTTTTTCCCTGAACGGTTTTCCTTCCAATGAAGTAATCGCTCAAATAAGGAACGAGCAGGCGGAGCTTGGATTTATCGTAGGAGAATGCAAAGAAGAAGATATAAGCTGTACCGAGGCCTTTGTTGACAAAATTCACCTGGTGTCAAAAACCGGTTATAATACCAAATCCATCCGCTCCATAGCAGATCTCCAAAGGCATCCCCTTATTATGCTGAATGAAAATTTTAGCTCTTACCGGCTGGTATATAATTATCTAAAGCAAGCCGGATTTCCTGCTGAGCATTTTCAAAACAGCTATCATCTAAATACGACGGAAGCCGTAAAAAGCGCTGTTATCGCAGGGCACGGCTTGGCCTTTTTACCATATATTTCAATTAAAAAAGAGGTTTATATGAAGGAGCTCCAAATTATAGAAATTCCAGATTTTAATTTAAATTATGACATCCATTCTATATATAAAACAAAAGAAGGCTCTTTGGGAGCCGCCCAGAAAGAAATCGTCCAGTACCTTATCCACAACGTGAATAAAAACATATGCTAATTTCTTTCTATATAAAGCTCCCAAATACCGTTCATCGGCTCTACTGTTTCAATAGAAAGTTTATTTTTCCTGCAATACTCGGTAATCGACTCTACAACGCAGCTATGGTCGGTAATAAGCTTTATTTTTTCTCCTGGACGCAGCTTACTGCAATTTTTGAGCTTCATCATTGGAATAGGGCACATATCGCCCAGGCAATTCAATTCCTTCAAAAAACCGCCTCCTTTTTTTATAATATAATCATTGTAACATGTCCGGGGAATCACAGCAAACAGCTTTTTGCACAAAAAGCCGTACAGAGACGAGGGAAATTATGAAAATTCCATTTTACTATCCATTTCATGGAGCAAAAGAAAATGAATATATTAATGAATGCCTGCAAAGCTCCCTTGCTACCGGAGGCGCTTTTTCTAATCGGGCCTTCCTGTTGCTTAAACGGCTTTTAGGTCAGGAAAACCTGCTTTTCGTGCCTACCTGCTCTTCTGCCTTAGAACTTTCCCTGGCTCTCCTTCCCCTAAAACCGGGAGACGAGATTTTGCTCCCCTCCTTCAATTTTCCTTCTGCTGCCAACGCGGCTTTACAAAAGGGATTAATCCCCATATTTTGCGATATTAATCCCAGAACCCAGAATATCTGCCTTTCTGAAATAGAGAAACGCATAACCGCAAAAACAAAAGCTTTAATTACTGTCGATTATGCCGGTATTGCCTGCGATTATGACTCTATCCGTGATTTTGCCAGGGAACGCAGCCTGTTTCTAATTGAAGATGCGGCGCAAAGCCTCGGTTCTTATTACAAAAAAGAACCCCTGGGAATCCAGGGAGACTTCTCTGGTATCAGCTTTCACAATAGTAAAAATATCGCCTGCGGCGAGGGCGGGCTTTTTTTCTGTAAAAATAAAGACTTCTATGCCCTGGCCCAAATTTATCAAATGCATGGTACAAACAGGCAGGATTTTTTTAAGGGACTCTGCGATTACTACACCTGGCAGTTACCAGGCTCCAGCCTTCCCTTAAATGAGTTATCTTGCGCTCTTTTGCTTTCTCAACTGGAGGAAATTTCTACTATTACAGCTTACCGCCGGGAACGGCTCTTTGCTTATCTTAATCTATTAAAGCCTTTAGAAGAAAAGGGTCTGGCTGCCCAAATGCAGATTCCTGATTATTGCACGCCAAACGGCCACTTATATTACCTTCGCTTTTCCAGCCATTCCCTTATGGAAAAAGCTAAAAACCTATTATATTCTAAAGGCATAGACGCCAGGACTCATTACGTCCCGCTCCATGCCTCTCCTATGGGGCGGCGGCTGGGCTATGAGCCAAAAAACCTGCCAGAAAGCCTAAAGGCTTATGAAACTCTTTTAAGGCTTCCTTTGCATACCGGCCTTACAAAGGAAGAGCAGGAGAAAATCTGCGAAATTCTTTTAAACTGGGGGCGGCGGCTATGACGGCGGAAGAAAAAAAAGAAGGGTTGGGCATTATTATTCCGGTTTACCGATCTACCCTGTCAGTAAGGCTTCTCCTGGAACAGATTCACCTTACCTTAAAAGAGCTTTGTCCCTTCCACATATATCTTATTGACGATAGTGGAAGCGATACCGTATCCTCTTATTTGAAGGAGCATTGCAAAGAGAGCTATGTAACCTTAATTACCTTAAAAAAAAATTATGGCCAGCAAGCCGCTATTTTATGCGGCCTTCGTTTTGCCTGCCGCCATGAGGCCGTTATCACTATGGACGACGACCTGCAGCATCCCGCCGATATACTTCCTTCTCTGTACCAAAAGCTTTCAGAGGGTTTCGATCTGGTTTACGCCATTGCGTCCAACAGAAAAGAAAAGCCTGTCCGGCAGCTCGGCAGCTGTCTTAGGGATCAGCTATTTTCTCATTTATTTTTTCAGCATCAGAAAACAAAAGTGTCCAGTTTCCGCATCATGACGCAGGAAACCGCTCAAAATACTGCTTCTTTTCATGGCGGCTTTTTTTATTTTTCAGCCGCCGCCCTTCAAAAAGGGATAAACGGCAAACCGTTAAAAACAGCTAATTTATCCTATGAAAAACCTGGCCGCCCTTATGGTAAAAGCGGCTATAGCCTGCGAAAGCTGGCCCTCTTATTCTGGAAGCTTTTTTGCCATTATACGCCCCTGGTTTCCATAACAGAATTTTTTGAAAAGGAGAACTGTCCCTTGTATGAAATAAAAGAAATTACGCCAAAACTTATGATACTTGGCGGCTCCAACTGCCAGCTTCATGGATTTTTACGAGCAAAGGAACGCTCTATTTATACCATTTTAGCCGACTACACAAAAAATCCCCCGGCAAAAGCTGCCGCGGACGTCCATGCGCCTGTCAGTACCTTTGACGCCCCAGCCTGTATAGAGGCTGGCCGCAGACACCAAATAAACGGTATTATGACCCTCGGAACAGATCAGCCTGTCCTTACGGCTTCCCTGGTTTCAGAAGCTCTTTCCCTGCCAGGCTTTTTATCCCCAGAACAGGCCCGGACTGTTACAAATAAATACTTTATGAAAAAAGTCCTGAAAAACTCTGGTATAAAGACAGCGGCTTATTTGTTTCTTTCAGAAAATAGGGAGTTTTTAGACGAAGCTGGAAAACAGGTTCCTTTTACCCTAGAACCGCCCTATGTAATAAAGCCTGTAGATTCTCAGGGGCAACGGGGTATCTTTAAAGTTAATACCAAGGAAGAGCTTTTTTCCTGTCTTCCAGAAACTCTGGCTTTTTCCAGAGAAAAACTGGTTTTGGTAGAAGAATATTATGAAAGCGA
>CATKYY010000006.1 GCA_949841225.1 uncultured Acetivibrio sp. | reverse complement strand
ATTTCACCAATAATATTTCCAATCTGGAGAGAGGTTTCGCTGATTCTTTCCATGGCTCTCGTCATATCTTCCATTTCCCTGCTGCTAATCTCCGCGCCCTTGGAAACCTCTTCTGCCATGTTAGCGGCTGAAACGCTTATCTTCGCATTTTCTTCTACCTGTCCGGTAATATCGCTAATTGTAGCCTGCAGCTCTTCTACTGCCCCGGCCTGCTCGGTAGCGCCCTCTGCCAAGCTCTGGGCGCTTTCTGACAACTGAGAAGCCCCTACTGATACCTGCTTAGAGCCTTCCTTAATATGATTTAAAGTACTGCTCAGCCGTCGGTTCAGCTTCCTCACTGCTACCAGAAGCTTCATGCATTCGCCAACATAAACTTCATCCCCGGCCTTGGTTTTAATGGCAAAATTGCCGTCCGCCATTTCTTCCAGTACATAAGACATGTCCCCGATAATAGATTGTAAACAGACCACGATAGCGGTTGTCGCATCAGCCAGGATTTTTGTCTCATCCTCTGTTGTAATCTCCGGTATCGGCGTATCCAAATCACCCTCAGCCAAAAGGGTAAGCCGCTTCGCACACAGGCTAATCGGCTGCCCAATGCCAGCGCCGAGCTTTCGTGCCAAACGCAGGCCGACCGCCACTGCAATTAAGGTTGCTGCAATCGTAATACCCATTCCAATAAATGTGGTAGCAGTAAAGTCAAGCGCCGGCGCCGCCACTGCAACGCTCCAGTTATTTATGCCGACAGGGGTGAAGGACATAATCTTACTCTTTCCGCCATAGCGGTAGGAGCCGTATCCTGTTTCACCATTTACCATTCTTTGTTCCATTTTTGCAACGCTTTTCAGCTTTTTATTTGTTTTTGCCTCTTCAATGGTATTTTCCTCGTTTTCCACCTGATTATAATCATAGCTGGCAATCGTAGTACCAACAGCGTTAGTTATGTAGGAACCGCCATTTTTACTTATTTTTATCTTCGCCATCAAATCCGAAAACGCCTTGGCTTCCTTCGTAAAACGTACAACTCCTACTACCTCTGTTCCCGGCTTTCCGTCTTTCCAAAGAGGCGCCGCATAATTAATTACCCTGTCTCCGGTTTCCCTGCTTAAAAGCGGATCGCTTATCGCCGTTTCTCCCGCCATCGCTTTTTGAAAATAGTCCCGGTCGGAAAGATCAATGGAATCATCAAAAATACTTCTTCCATCCCTGCCAAGAATGGTAACGCTCTGCCATTCGTACTCCTTCATATAAGTATCCAGAAGGGCCTTTTTATCTTCCAGCGGCACAGTATCATTGCTAAGCCGCTGAATCGTTCCAAGAATTTCCGCCTGGTTCATAGACGCCTGAAGCTGCGCGTGCACATGAGCCGCCGCCTCTTCTGCCAGTACTTCCATAGAATGCTCCAGGCTGCTCATGGTAGAAGAATAATTTAAATAGCAGGAAATTCCACCTATGATTACCAGGGATGTGACCATCATCCATACAACGACTTTCTCAATCTCTTTTTGGATGGTCGCTTCCTTTTTTCTTTCTTTTTCTCTTTTTTTGCCTCCTGCTCTCAAACCCATATAGTTTCCTCGCTTTCTTGATATTATAAAAAACGCTCATCTTATAATTTCAATTATAACAAGGCAAAAGAAGTAAATCAACTGGAAACCCATTATTTTTCTAATTTTACAGGATTAAGCCTCTTTCTCCTTCGGAAGCACAAGATTTAAGAAAACGGCTAAAATCGTTGCAATCACAACTGGAGACTTTCCAAAAATAATCATAACCCACGCTGGGAAATTAGCCAATGCCTGGGAAGCCTGGGTAATTCCCATTCCAAGAGCTACAGAAAGCCCTACGATAGAAGTACTTCGATAGGTCAGCGGTTTTTGAGTAATTAACTTTATACCTGTCATAGCAATCGAAGCAAATACAGAAACCGTAGCGCCGCCCAGCACGCACTGAGGAATCGTAGTCAGAAGAGCTGAAAACTTCGGCACAAGTCCCGCCAGCGCAATAATGCACGCCGCCATCCCGAAAACTACTTTATTAATAACCTTTGTTGTTACTACAATCCCGACATTCTGGCTAAAGGTAGCGGTTGGAAGCCCGCAAAGTACCGCTCCCAGGATATTCGTAACGCCATAAGCTGTAATACCGCCCTTTAGCTCCTTATCCTCTGGATCTCTTCCCATACCGCCGTTAGTTGTAGCTGAATAATCGCCAATCGCCTGGATGGAATTGATAACAAACAGGATAGACAAGGTAATAATACAGGAAATCTCAAACTTTACTCCAAAATGAAGCGGTTGCGGCGCAGCAAAAAAGCTCGCCTCTCCTACGCCTGAAAAATCTACCATACCAGCGCACAACGCCGCGATATATCCTACAATCATACCCACTAAAATCGATGCCAGTTTTAAAATCCCCGTTGCAAAATGATTTAAAATAATTACAACAGCAAGGGTTAAAAATGCAATAAGCCAGTTTTTCACAGAACCATATTCTGGGCTGGAAGCTCCTCCGGCCATATAATTCACTGCTGTAGGGTATAAAGAAAGGCCAATAGTAAACACAACCGTACCAGTAATCAGCGGCGGAAAGAACTGCCGCAATCTCTTTACGAATATTCCCACCAGAATCGCAAAAATACCGCCGATAATCTGAGCTCCAAATAAAGTAGCCAAATCATAGCTCCCAACAATTCCCTGCATACTTGGAAGGTAAGCGAAGCTGGTTCCCATAATAATCGGAAGCCCCGCCCCCAGCTTTCCTCCGAGAGGAAACAACTGGATTAGGGTAGAAAGCCCCGCCACCACCAAAGTTGCCTGAATCAAAATAATTTTTTCCGCCGGTTCAAGGCCCGCCGCGCCGCCGATAATAATCGCCGGCGTTACGCAGCCCACTATCATAGCCACTACATGCTGCAATGCCAGAGGAAAAGCCTCTCCTAATGCCGGCACTCCATTTAAATCAAATAAACTTGCTTTTTGTAAATTTTTTTTACTCATGGTATCTTCCCCTAAATTATATTATACATTCCCATAAACTATAAATACGCCCTTATACTGCCACTATTGCTTCAACCTCTACCAGGCCTCCCTTTGGAAGCTTCGCCACCTGAACACAGGAACGCGCCGGAGCTTCTCCGGTAAAATATTTTGCATAGATTCCATTTACAACAGCAAAATCATTCATATCTGCCAGGAAAACCGTTGTTTTTACAACATTTCCATAGGACAAACCTGCCGCTTCCAGTACAACTCCCAGGTTTTTTAACGCCTGCTCTGTCTGAGCCTCAATTCCCTCTAAAAGCTCTCCGCTTTCCGGGTCAAGGCCCAACTGTCCCGAAGTGTATACGGCGTCCCCTGCCTTAACTGCGTGTACATACGGCCCTACTGCCGCCGGTGCTTTACTTGCATTGATTACTGTTTTTGACATAATAATCCTCCATTCTTTTTTTTATATTCTGAAGCTGTTAAAAGACAGCCCCGGACTATCTGTTTGTTTAAAAATACTCGCAAGGTCCTCTGTGGACATAGGTCCCGCGGTTCTTTTTTAAGACCTCTCCATTTTCGGCCACCTTTTCTCCACGTAAAAATACCATTTCCGGCCTGCCAGCGACCCGGATTCCTTCATATGGAGTATAATCCACATTTTGTACCTGCGTCTTCGCTTCTATAACCCATTCCTGCTCAGGATTCCAAACTACAATATCTGCATGGCTTCCTTCCAAAAGGACTCCCTTCTGCGGATACATGCCAAAAAGCTTCGCCGGATTTTCCGCCAGTAAACGGCACATCTGTTCCTTTGTAATCTTCCCTTCCCTTACGCCAAAGTGGTATATCAGAGCGGGCCGATGCTCTACCCCCGGAGCTCCATTTGGGATTTTAGAAAAATCATCCTTCCCATAATCCTTTTGTCCCTGGAACCGGAAGCTGCAATGATCCGTACCTATGGTATCTGCCGTATCCTCTCTTAATGCCCGCCAAAGAGCCTCCTGATCCGACGGCTTCCTTAACGGCGGAGACATAACATATTTCCCGCCTTCAAAATCTGGCAGGGAATATGTTTCATCATTTAACAAAAGATACTGAGGGCAGGTTTCAATATAAACCTTCTGCCCTTCCTTCCTGGCCGCCTTAATTAATTCCAATCCTCTCTCTGTACTTAAATGTACAATATTTACCGGAGCCCCCGCTATTTTAGCTATCGCCATGTAGCGATATATGGCTTCTGCCTCTACCGTATCTGGTCTGGACGCCGGATGCGCAGACGGCTTAAAATGTCCGGCCGCCTTTTCCTCGGCAATTCCTTCATTTACCAGGTCTCCGTTTTCACAATGCATACCTACGATCCCATTTTCTGCAGCGACAGCCTTCAGTACCTGGTAAATCTCGCTGTCGCTGACGCGCAGGCTGTCATAGGCCATATAGAGCTTATAGGAGGTTACGCCCTCCTTAGTCATAACGGGAATTTCTTCTTTTACAGAAGCGTTCCAGTCAGTAATCGCCATATGGAAGCCATAATCGCAGGAAGACTCCTCATCCGCCTTTTTGTGCCAGTTCTCCAGAGCCTCCTCCAGCGTTTCTCCTTTATTTTGAGTTGCAAAATCCAAAACGGTCGTCGTCCCGCCTGCCACCGCCGCCATAGTTCCGGTTTCAAAATTATCCGCTGTCATAAATACGCCGTTATCCAGGTCAAAATGGGTATGCGTATCAATAAACCCAGGAAACAAAAGCTTCCCAGCCACATCTATTACCTGCGCTTCCTTGGCGTCCAGCCGGCTGCCAATCCGCGCTATTTTTTCTCCTTCTATCAAAATATCCGCCTGCCGGCTTCCATTTGCCGATACAACGGTTCCGCCCTTCAGAAGTATACTCATGTCCCGCCTTCCTTTCTGCGCCTTTTTTTCAATAGAGGCTTACATTTGTTAAATTTTTATCATTTTAACCGCCGCTTTGTATTCTTCCGGGATGTTTTAAGCGCCTCCGGCCCAGAATTACCAGGCCGGAGGTCTGAACAACTAATATTTTAAAGATAACTGTAATTTTCCCATACTCTTAAAATCAGCTTTTTAATGCCTTCCTCCAGTCCATCTGATGCCTTTATATCATGCTCTTTTACAGAAGCTCCCAGGCGTACCAAAGCCCTTCCTTCTCCCAGAGCCAGGAAACCATTATTTTCGCTATTTTCAAAATCTTCCTTTGTATGGAATAAAGTAAACTTATCCTTATACGGAGCGGATGCATACGGACAAAAGCTCTTGCAGTTACCGCATTCATTGCACATCCGGTCTACATGAATAATCTGCACGCTGCCGTCCTCCATTTCAATCGCTATATTGGCGCGGTTCGGGCAAACGTCCACGCAGCATTCGCATACGGTATTGCAGGAAAGACATCTTTCGCCGTCTTTTTCATCCGAATCAGCATGAGCCAGAGCTGCTTTCTTCTCTACCGCCTTTTCATACGCCGCTTTTCCGGCTTTTGCTGCCGCTACAGCTTCCTTACTGCTCTCCAGCTCTTTCCCTGTCAGAGCCTTTAAAATCGCATCGGCTGCCAGTCTTGCATCCCGGATACCCTCTACTACGGTAGCCGGACCGTTCAATCCGTCTCCGACAACGTACACGCCTGCCTCGCTGGTCTCCAGAGACAGCGGATTTACGACAGCTTTGCCTTTCTCTCCCGTTTGAATACCGTTTGCTTTAAACAGAGCGTCGTCTACCTGCTCTCCTACGGCTGCGATAATAAGGTCTGCCGGAACCTCTTTGATTTCCTCCGTTGCTACCGGTTTGCAGCGGCCGCTTTCATCCGGCTCTCCAAGCTTCATAACCTGGCAGGCTAAAACGCCGTTTTCTGCCCTCAAAGGCGCCAAAAGCTCAAGAAATTCTACGCCGTCCTCCATAGCCAGCTCCAGCTCCTGGGCATCGGCAGGCATATACCGCTTCGTCCTTCTGTATACCAGAGCCACCTGCTCTACGCCAGGCGCCCGTTTTGCCATCCGGGCCGCATCCATAGCCGTATTTCCGCCGCCGATAACTACTACATTTTTTCCAGGTTTTACGCTGTCCAAATCCGACTTGCAGTCTGCAAGGAAGGTAAGGGCATTTACTACATCCGCGCCTTCTATATTTATCTGGCCCTTCTTTTCTGCTCCAATAGCCAGTACTATTACATCATAGCCCTGAGCCTTTAAAGCCTGAATCTCTGTAACCTCTGTATTCGTTTTTATCTCAACGCCCAGCTTCCTTAAAAGCTGTACGTCCTTTTCAATGTCCTCCATAGCAATACGGAATTCAGGAATTACATTCCTTACAACGCCGCCAAGGCCTTCCTGCTTTTCAAAAACAGTTACCTTCACGCCGCCTTTTGCCAGGAAATATGCCGCCGCCATACCAGCCGGCCCGCCGCCGACTACAGCCGCCCGTTTGCCAGTATCTTCTTTGCATGTAACCCGATCCTCTGCCTTTATTCCCTTTTGGGCCGCTATCAGCTTCGCTCCCCGGATATGTACTGGTTCCTCATAAAAATTACGGGTGCAGCGGCTCATACAACGGTGGCTGCAAATAGTTCCGGTAATAAATGGAAGCGGATTTTTATCTAAAATCACTGTAAGGGCTTCCTCATACCTGCCCTGTTCCACCAGCTCCATATAAGCCGGAATATCCTGGTGGATTGGGCAGCCCTCGCTACAAGGGGCTGTAAAGCAGTCTAAAAGCGGAACCTGTTTTTTCATCTTGCGTACTGGAAGCGGCTTTACCGGCTTCGTATGGTGGCTGTCGCATACGGCTTCTTCTAATAAAGCTGTCAGTCCTTTTGCATCCACGCCGGAAAATTCCTTATACTCTTCCTTATACAGCTTTTCGGCAATCTGCGTAAACCTCTGGTATCCTCCCGGCTTCAACACCGTTGTCGCCATGGTAATCGGCCAGATACCAAACTGAAAGATTTTATCAATATTGAAAAAATCTGCTCCGCCAGAGTAGGAAATCCGTAATTTCCCATCAAAGGCATCCGTAAGCTTCTTTGCTACCGCTAAAGTCAGAGCGTACAGGGATTTCCCCGACATATACATTTCCTCAGAAGGAAGCTCGTTTCTAGTTACGTCTACCGGGAAGGTATTTGTAAGCTTAACGCCGAAGCTTACGCCCTTTTCCTCCGCCAGCCTCTGAAGTCTTTCAAGCATTGGAACGGCATCCTCAAATTGCAGATCATCCTTAAAATGAAACTCCCCAAAAGCTACATAATCATAGCCCATTTCGTCCATAATCCTTCTGGCTCTTTCATACCCCAAAAGGGTTGGATTGCATTTAATAAATGTATTCAGCCCCTTTTCCTGAATCAAATAGGAAGCAATTCTTTCAATTTCCTGCGGCGGGCAGCCGTGAAGAGTGGAAAGAGTACCTGAGGTACAGATTCTTGGTGAAATTCCTTCTATGTACGCTTTATCCACCTTTTTAAACTGGTCCAGACGGCTCAGGGCATATTCCCTGCATTCCTTCCAGATTGGCGTATTCTCTGCATTTTTCAGTCCCTCAATAAATTTATCTACCTTTTCAGACTGAATGCCCGCCAAATCGTAGCCTACGCTCATATTAAAAATAAAGCCATCCTCGCTGCCCAGGCCCCATTCCTTAGAAATAAGTTTCAGGGCGAACCATGCCTTTACATACTCGTCAAAAGCCTGCGGTACATAGAGCTCCGTGGACCATTCGCAGTTATAGCATTCATCCTCTGCCAGGATACACGGCTTATTTACCGGCAAATCCTCTCCATCTAAAATTTGTACTGTTTTCAGTTCAAAAAAACGGCTGCCAGTATAATAAGAAGCAATAATATTCTGGGCTAGCTGCGTATGAGGCCCTGCTGCCGGACCAAAAGGCGTTTCCAGCTTTTCGTCAAATAAAGAAAGCTTTTTTTCTCCTGCTGTAAAAGCCTTGCGGATACCAAATACCTTTTTTTCCTGTTCCTTTTCTGAAAATACCCAGTTCATCAATTCTCCAAATGGAATTGGCGTCATTTTGTCACCCATTACTTATATCCCCCTTATCCGTTAATACTTTTCCAAAGCTTCTTCGCTTCTTCCCTGCATTCTGCCATTTCCTTCTCCTCGTCAATATGCAGAAGCTCATGATCCTTCATCAGCACTTTTCCATTAATCATTGTAGTTGCTACGCATTTACCCGTCACCCCGAAAAGAATATGCCCATTCGCATTCGTATGGTCCATTGGCGTCAGCGGGTCGTAATCTACAACAATAACGTCCGCCGCCGCTCCTTCCTTTAATACGCCCAAAGGCGCCTCAAAGTAACGGTTTGCAATTCCTGCGTTCCCTGTGAACAGCATACCAGGCACCTCCGCCCAGGCAGCGTTCGGGTTGCATAAATGATGCTTGTGCAGTACGTTCGCTACCTTCATAGACTCCGTCATATCATGAGTATAGCCGTCTGTTCCAAGCCCGGTTAAAATACCTCTGTTATAAATTTCCATCGTTGGAGGACAGCCGCAGGCATTTCCCATATTAGATTCTGGATTATGTACTACCATCGTATCCGTTTCCTTCAAAAGCTCCATTTCCTGGCTATTTACATAAATACAATGGGCTGTAAGAGTTTTCGGCCCTAAAATCCCGAAATCAAATAAGCGGTTTACAATCCTCTTTCCGTATTTGCCCAGACAGTCATGGAGATCCTCAATCCCTTCCGCCACATGGATATGGCAGCCGACGCCTTCCGGCGTATTCTCCCTGCAAAGCTCCAGGGTCTTATCCGACAGAGTAAACTGGGCGTGCATTCCCATCATAGCTTTTACCATATCTGTGGTATCCTTTGCGGCATACCGGATAAACTCTGCATTTTCCCTTACTGCAGCTTTCATTTTATCCTCGCCGTCCCGGTCGGATACCTCATAGCAAAGACAGGTCCTGACTCCCAGCCGCTTCGCCTCGTCTGCAATGGTAAACAGGCTGTTTTCAATGGAGCCAAAACTGGCATGGTGGTCAAATATTGTAGTAACGCCATTTTTGATGCTGTCAATATAGGTAGCTGCCGCGCTCTTTCTGGTCTGTTCCAGGGTCAGATGGCGATCCAGCGTCCACCACATACCATCTAAAATGTCTAAAAATCCCTTTGGATCATATCCCTTTACAGAAAGCCCCCTTGCCATCGCGCTGTAGATATGCTCATGGGCATTGATAAAGCCCGGCATAATAAGGCCGCCCTTTGCATCTACAAACTCTGCTTCTGGATATTTCTCCTTGAGCTCCTTTGTCGCCCCTGTCTCCTTAATTTTGGTTCCTTCTACAAGAACAGCCCCATTTTCATACCATGGAGTTTCTTCATTTCTTGTAAGAAGCCTTCCATTGCCAATTAAAATCATAACTGCTTCTCCTTTTTTAATTATTTTTCAATAATTCCCCACACATGTTTTGTAACTATAGTCTATCACTACTATTATAAAAAATCAACAAAATTTACAAAAAAATTTTATTTACCTAAAAAATTTTGTATTTTTCTATTGACTTGTGATTTTTTTGTGATATGATTGAAGTATAAATAAACAATTTCTAGCGCGAGAAGGAGTTTTTATATGGTATTATCAATTACATTTTTAAAGCAGCTGGCTCACGGCCTGGCTGGACAGTTCGGCGAGGACTGTGAAATTGTTATTCATGAGCTGTCCGCCGAAAATCTGGAGCACTCGGTTGTACATATTGAAAACGGACACGTCAGCCACCGAAAAATCGGCGACGGCCCGTCCCGTGTTGTCCTGGAGGCTCTTCAAAAGGAACCGGATAGCTTAAAGGATCGCATAGGCTACCTGACGAAAACCGCTGACGGGCGGATTCTAAAATCCAGCACAATGTATTTTCGCAACGATGAAGGCCTAATCCGTTATATCCTGTCAATTAACTATGATATTACAAACCTTTTAATTCTGGAAAACGCCTTAAAGCCGCTTGTTAGCTGCCAGCAGCCGGAAGCCGCTTCCGAGCCTGCTAAAATTTCACAGAATGTAAATGATTTACTAGACGATCTGATTGAACAGTCCGTAGCATTAGTCGGCCGGCCGGCCGCTCTGATGACCAAGGACGATAAAATCGCCGCCATTAAATTTTTAAACGACGCCGGAGCCTTTCTTATCACCAAATCCGGCGACAAAATATCCAAGTACTTCGGTATATCCAAATATACCTTGTACAGTTATATCGATATTAACAAATAATTTTTTACAGAGGGTTTGGCAGTCTCGTTTCTACGTCTGGTTTTAACTGGTTTTCAAAAAACGTTTAAGGACGTGAAGCTGAGACAAATAGTTATCCTCAAAGGCTCTCCTGAGAAGAATAGCTGCCAAACCTTTCTAAATATAAAAATAATTTATGAGGAGGTTCCTATGAGGGAAATTAAATGGGCAAAAAATACAATGCCAAAAACAGAGGATGCTTCTCTCCCTGTTATGGCTGTGGAGGAAGTACAAAAAGCCCGGGCATTCCATGAAAGCTTTCCACAATACTCTAAAACGCCTCTTGCAAAACTTACTCGCATGGCAGAGTATTTGGGGTTAAAAGAGGTCTATGTGAAGGACGAATCCTATCGGTTCGGCTTAAATGCTTTCAAGGTACTGGGCGGCTCCTTCGCTATGGCAAAATACATAGCAAAGGAAACCGGAAAAGACGTTTCCGAGCTTCCTTATGACGTACTGACCTCTGAAAAATTAAGGGAGGAATTCGGTCAGGCAACCTTTTTCACCGCCACCGACGGCAATCATGGCCGGGGCGTTGCCTGGGCCGCTAACAAGCTTGGACAGAAATCCGTTGTCTTTATGCCAAAGGGCTCTACCCAGACGCGGCTAAAAAATATACAGGCAGAAGGGGCTGCCGCTACGATTGAAGAAGTAAATTATGACGAATGCGTCCGTATGGCCGCTTCCGCCGCCGCTAAAACGCCAAACGGCGTTGTTGTCCAGGATACTGCCTGGAAGGGTTATGAAGAAATTCCTGCCTGGATTATGCAGGGCTATGGCACGATGGCTATGGAAGCTTCCGAGCAGCTTACCGAAATTGGCTGCGAACGGCCGACCCATGTATTTGTTCAGGCAGGAGTAGGCTCTCTTGCTGGGGCTGTACAGGGCTACTTTGCAAATAAATACCCGGAAAACCCGCCGATTGTTGTTGTAGTCGAAGCAGATGAGGCTGCTTGTCTATATAAGGGAGCAGTAGTCGGCGACGGTTCTGAGCAGATTGTAGACGGCGATATGCCGACCATTATGGCGGGTCTTGCCTGCGGCGAGCCGAATACTATTTCCTGGGATATTTTAAAGAACCATGTAGATACCTTTGTTGCTACGCCTGACTGGGCGGCGGCAATGGGTATGCGTATGCTTAGCGCTCCTATGAAGGGGGACCCACAGGTCGTTTCCGGCGAGTCCGGCGCTGCGCCTTTCGGTACTCTGGCAGCCATTATGACAATGCCGGAGTATAAAGAATTGAAGGAAGCCTTAAAGCTTGACGAAAGCTCCAAGGTACTCCTCTTCTCTACCGAAGGCGACACCGACCCTGACCGCTACAAGGAAATCGTCTGGGGCGGAAAACAGTATAAATAATTAAGGTATAAATAATTTTTGGAGGGATTGAAATGGATTATAATAAGGTGAAAGAGGCCGCTCAGGGCTATGAAAAGGAAATGACTGCATTTTTACGCGCTATCGTTAAAAATCCTGGCGAAAGCTGCGATGAAAAAGCCCATATCGACACGATTGCCGCTGAAATGAAAAAAGTAGGCTTCGATGAAGTGCAGATTGACCCACAGGGCAACGTTATCGGCTATATGGGAACCGGCGATAAGATTATTGCTTATGACGCTCATATTGATACCGTCGGTATCGGAAACATTGACAACTGGGATTTCGACCCATATGAAGGCTATGAAAATGAAACGGAAATCGGAGGCCGCGGCGTATCCGACCAGTGCGGCGGTATTGTATCCGCAGTTTACGGCGCTAAAATCATGAAGGACATGGATTTAATCCCGGAAGGCTGCAAAATCATGGTAGTCGGAACCGTTCAGGAAGAGGACTGCGACGGCCTTTGCTGGCAATATATCATTAACGAGGATAAGGTACGCCCTGAATTCGTAGTTTCCACTGAGCCTACCGACGGCGGTATCTACAGAGGACAGCGCGGACGTATGGAAATCCGCGTAGATGTAAAGGGAGTTTCCTGCCACGGCTCCGCTCCAGAGCGGGGCGACAACGCCATCTACAAAATGGCTGATATTTTACAGGACATCCGCGCATTAAATGAAAATGATGCCAAGGAAGGAACTGAAATCAAAGGGCTTGTAAAAATGCTTGAGCCAGAATACAACAAGGACTGGGAAGAAGCGCGTTTCCTGGGAAGAGGAACCGTTACTACCTCTCAGATTTTCTATACCTCCCCAAGCCGCTGCGCTGTAGCGGACTCCTGCTCCGTATCCCTGGACCGCCGTATGACCTTTGGCGAAACCTGGGAAAGCTGCCTGGAGGAAATCCGCCAGCTTCCAAGCGTTAAAAAATATGGGGACGACGTAAAAGTATCTATGTACAATTACGACCGTCCTTCCTATACCGGATGCGTTTATGAAATCGAATGCTACTTCCCAACCTGGGCGATTCCAAAGGATCACAAGGTAACAAAGGCTTTAGAAGCCGCCTATACAGGCTTGTACGGCGACAAACGGATCGGCGCCCCGGATACTCTTGAAATGCGCCAGTCCCGTCCATTAACCGACAAATGGACCTTCTCAACAAACGGCGTGTCCATTATGGGACGTAACAATATTCCTTGTATAGGCTTCGGTCCAGGCGCTGAGGCTCAGGCTCATGCTCCAAACGAGATGACATGGAAACAGGATTTGGTAACTTGCGCTGCCGTTTATGCCGCTCTTCCAACTGCTTATTGTAAATAATATTTAAATTATAAAAAGATTAGGAGATTTTCTATTATGAAAACATTACAGGATTATATTGATAAATTGAACGCATTAAATTTTAAAGAAATGTACAACAACGATTTCTTCCTTACCTGGGAAAAAACCGACGATGAATTAGAAGCTGTCTTCACCGTTGCAGACGCTCTCCGCTTTATGAGAGAAAACAATATCTCTACCAAGGTATTTGAAAGCGGCCTGGGTATTTCCCTGTTCCGCGACAATTCTACCCGTACCCGTTTCTCCTTTGCTTCCGCCTGCAATCTGTTAGGTCTTGAGGTTCAGGACTTAGATGAAGGAAAATCCCAGGTAGCTCATGGCGAGACCGTTCGTGAAACAGCAAATATGATTTCTTTCATGGCTGACATTATCGGCATCCGCGACGATATGTACATAGGAAAAGGCAACGCCTACATGCATGAGGTTTCCGAAGCTGTACAGCAGGGAAATAAAGACGGCATTTTAGAGCAGCGTCCTACTCTGGTAAACTTACAGTGCGATATTGACCACCCTACCCAGGCTATGGCCGACATGCTCCATATTATCCACGAATTCGGCGGCGTAGAAAATTTAAAGGGTAAAAAAATCGCCATGACATGGGCTTACTCTCCTTCCTATGGAAAACCATTATCCGTACCGCAGGGTATCGTAGGCCTGATGACTAGAATGGGTATGGATGTTGTTTTAGCTCATCCAGAAGGCTATGAAATCATGTCCGATGTAGAAGAAGTAGCAAAGAAAAACGCTGAAAAATCCGGCGGCTCCTTCACAAAAACCAACGACATGGCAGAAGCCTTCAAGGATGCCGATATTGTATACCCTAAGAGCTGGGCTCCGTTCGCCGCTATGGAAAAACGTACCGAATTATATGGAAACGGCGATATGGACGGCGTAAAGAAGCTTGAGCAGGAATTATTAGCTCAAAATGCAGACCATAAAGACTGGGCCTGCACAGAAGAAATGATGAAGCTCACCAAAGACGGCAAAGCTCTTTACATGCACTGTCTTCCGGCAGACATCACCGGCGTAAGCTGCGACGAAGGCGAAGTTGACGCAAGCGTATTCGACCGTTACAGAAATCCATTATATAAAGAAGCCAGCTATAAACCATATATTATAGCAGCCATGATTTTCTTAAGCAAGTTCAAAGACCCGCAGGCTACTTTAAAGGCTCTGGAGGAAAGAGCTGCAAAGAGAAAAATGGATTAATTCATTTAATCAAAAAAAGAACGGCTCCGGCAGAGTTTTTGCCGGAGCCGTTCTTTTTTCTTCTTCTCTTTTCTTTGTTTTACCTCTCTTCGCCAGATTCATAATCTTGAACCGGCTTGAAATTTTCGTCCAGTCCAAATTTCATTCGCGCCGCTATTGCCAGATACTGAGCGGTCTTTTCTACTCCCATAGTATTGCTGTCAATCAAAATATCCTTATATTCCTTATCCTCAGCCAAGTAGCCCGAATACTGCATAGAATAGGAATCCCGCATAGCGTCTACTTCCCGGAGGGTTCTCCTGGCTCCCTCCTCAGAACGCTCCAACACATCAATGCAATATTTCAGCCTTGCTTTATATTCTGCAAAAATATAAATATGAAGCGCGTTCGGCTCGTCGGATAAAATGTAATCCGAGCAGCGGCCCACTACCACGCAGCTTCCCTTTTTCACTACGCGCTTCATAAACTCCGCCTGTACCTCAAAAATATCGTCCTGCGTACTGCTGCTGTTTCTCGCCATAGCAAAAGGAATCCTGGTAGCCAGCTGCGGCTGCCGCACGGCTGTTTCTTCCTCCTGCTCTACTACATGCTCAGGAATCGACAGCTCCTCCGCTGCCTCCTGTATCATTTCACCGTCATAGCAGGGAACGCCCAAAATCTCGCTTAACCGCTTCGCAATTTCACGTCCGTGAGATGCAAACTGCCTGTTCACTGTAATTACAAATCTTTCACTCACACGAATCCCTCCTCAAACTTACATTATCATACCTGTTATAATAAATCCTATAATAGAAAGACCGCAGGCGACCGCATTATATGGAAGCTGCGACATCGCATGCTCCATACTGTCAATTCCGGCGCTTTGCGCCGCCAAAAGCGTCGCATCGGAATAAAAGCACGCATGGCTTCCAAAGGTTCCCCCTGAAATAACCGCCGCCATAATCAGGACCGGGCTTGCCCCCAGCACAGCTCCCAACGGAAATACAATCGGCGTAATAATAGAGCTCATACCCCAGTCAGAGCCGGTTGTAAATGCCAGCACAGCCCCCAAAACAAATACCATAGCCGGGAATACCGCTGGGAATAAAAATGGCTCCGCCTTTTCAATAATATATTCTGTCATTCCCATTGTACCACAAATATCCTTTAAAACAAAGGTTACAAGAAGCATAGTAAGCACCGGCAGCATATCGCTGAAGCCCTGAATTGTATTGTTCATAAACTCATCTACTGTTAAAACGCCTCTTGGTATGTATATCAGGAAGCAAACAACAAGAGCTATCACCACCGACACCAGAATATCTCCAGTAAACACCGCAAGCGCCACCAAAACGCCCATCGGAATCAGAAAATACCAGATATTTCCATCTGCATCCTGGCTGTAAACCGTTTCATGGTTATATTTTCTGCTAAAATCCGAATAAACCTTTCCCGTCTCCTCCACACGCCGGAAAGCCTTCTTCATCGGTCCCAGCTTCGGCATAATACCTATTGCAAATAAAAATACAAACAACAGCGTTATCAGAGGATAAAAGCAAAACGGTACCGCCTTGATATAAGCCGCCATCGGAGTCGCCACTCCAAGGACTCTTACGCTCTCCTGGTCAAAAAAGAGGTTGGAATAAAAAACCGCCCAGGTAGAAATCGGAAGAATTACACACACAGGCGCTCCCGTAGAATTTAAAATATATGCCAGAGACTCCCTTGGAAGCTTTTTATCATCATAAATTTTCTTCATGCAGGCTCCAATAGACAATACATTTAAATAATCATCTACAAATATTAAAATTCCCATAATATAAGTAGTTAAAAACGTCTTTTTATTGCTGTTGCAGATTTTTGCCAGATATTTAGAAAATCCGAAGCTTCCTCTGGAAGCCGTCAGCTGTGCAATCAACGCTCCAAACAAAAGACATACAAGGAATACCCATACCTCCTCCGCCAGCATTTCCTGAAGCACATTTGTCCAGCCGCCAAGAAAATTCCGTCCAAAAGCAAAAAATGCGGCCACAAAGGAACCAAGCAGCATACATTCTACGCATCTTCTTGTCTTAACTGCCCCAATAATAATAAATACGGTAATGATAATAGCAATTAGTCCCTGATTCATAAAGACACTCATCCTCTCCCGGAAAACACAGATGTAAAAGTAAACAGTTCTGTGATAAATTTAACATCATTTTTCACACTTTAGAATAGAGAACGAGTTCTAAACCCTTATATCCGACGGTCTATTTTAGGCAAACTGTTATTTCATTGCAGAAAAAATTCCTTTGATTTTATACAGCATGCACAATTTCAAAGGAATTTTTATACTTACTATTATATCTAAATTTAATTTTCTTTTAAAACCATTTCAAATTTACGTCTTCCTCCAGTCCACATAAAAACTCCGCCAAAAGTTCAATACAGTTTTCTATATCCTTTAAGCTTCCCAGCTCTGCCGGCGTGTGCATATAACGCAGCGGTATAGAAACCAGGGTTATCGGCACTCCCTGTCCTGATGTATGGATCGTATCCGCATCGGTATAAGTTTTTCCGTTCGCCGCCTCCGTCTGAACTGCCACATTACATTTTTTTGCCGCCTCCCGCAAAAGCTTCTGCATTTTTTTATGGCAGGACGGATTGTTCACCAGCACCGGACCGCCGCCAACCCGTATATCCCCTGTTGTGGCTTCCTCCGTTCCCGGATAATCGCTTGCATAAGTCACGTCTACTGCAATGGCCATCGTCGGCCTCACTCGCTCGGCCACAAAAAAAGCTCCGTTCCTGGTCGTTTCTTCTCCCACAGTCGCCGCCGCATAAACACCGACCTTACAGCCCTTTTCCTTTGCCCTGCGGGCCGCCTCCATAACAATAAAAGCCCCTGCCCTGTCGTCCAGCGCCCTTCCATTAATACATTCATTCAAAAGCTCCCGGTAATCAGTATCAAAGATAACCGTATCTCCAAGGCTTATATATTTCAAAGCGTCTTCCTTATCCTTTGCCCCTATATCAATTGTCAGATCCTCCAGCCGCAAATCCGCCTTTTTGCTCAAATCCCTGGTCACTGCAACAGAGCCGTATATAATCCCCTGCTCCGTCATAATCCGCACCTTGTGCCCCAGATAAGTAGAAGGATAAATGCCTCCGATTTTTGTCACCTTCAACATTCCTTTTTCCGTAACCGCCGTCACCATTAATCCAATTTCATCGGCATGTCCGCACAAAAGCACCCGGCAAGAGCTTTCCCGATTCAGAACAGCAATCACATCTCCGATTTCATCTGTCCTTACCTCGTCCGCATAAGCCTTTACATAATCATATAGTTTCCGCTCCAACGCAATCTCATTTCCTGATACGGATGGCGTTGCCAGCATTTCAAATAAAAAATCTTTATTCATATCGTTTTTCCTCACTCTATTCCATACTTTTTCAAATCCACCCTGCCATCTACTACTCTGACCCCTTCTTCCAAAAGCAGGCCCTCCTGCACTCCCACGCCGCCAAAGACGCTCTCCTTAGCCAGCTCGCCTTTTGCATTCAGCACGCGATGACATGGTATATCCTCAGAATCCGGGCATTTGCGAAGGGCGTTGCCAACCGCCCGGCACATCTTCTTTTCTCCTGCCAGCTGCGCTATCTGTCCATAAGTAGCAACTTTTCCTCTCGGTATCCGTTTTACCGCCTCATAAATCCGCTTTGTAGGGCTGTCCGTCACCAAATCGTAGCTTTCGGCAATCATTCTTTTAATGTCCTCTTTCGGAATACTGCCGTCCAGAATAACCGTATTCCAATGCTCTTTGTTCTGATGCCAGCCTGGTATCACACTGGCATAAGCGCTCCGCCACATATCCCGCCACCCAGGATCTGCTTTTACGTTTAAATTAATATATCCATCTCTCTCATACGTCCACAAAAATGCCTTCCTGATCCCACAGACACGCACCAGCTGCCAGTTCTCATCATGAAATGGCGCGTCCTGATAGGTATCAGGAAAAGACAGGCCATAGGCCAGGGCCTCTTCCCGTGTTGTCATAGTAGTTTACCTCGTCTTTTGTAAATCCTCCTTTTTGAAACAGGTACATTATAGTACGCAATCACAAAAATTACAACGAACATAAGTATTTTCTATTGTATAATTTTGTATCAAAACTGATTATAAATATAAACAGGCGCTGTAGAAAGATCTGTATTCAACAAATAGAGCAGGATTGCAACCATCATAATCCAAATTGCAATACCTCTAAGCCCAACCGCTAACCATCCATTATTCTTTATAGAACCTATAAACTGCTTCATCTAAATACACCCAACCTTTCCAGCCCAAATGCATTATATCGCTTAAAAAATATTCCTCATACTCTTTATCTGAAAAATCCGCCAGTTCTACTCCATACTCTGTACAAATATTTCTAATGTTCTGATAATATCCTTCCCTATTCTCTTTAGGAAACCCTGTCCAATCATACCATCTCCCATTTACTGGTATGCTTATAATCAAAGGTTCAATTTCCGTTTCCCTGCATATGGCCAAAAAAAGACGCAAATCATCATATTCAGGCGAAACCAAATAGCTGCCTCCTGTTGAAGCTCCTTTCTTGCTTTCTTCTGTTTCCTTGATATAAGTATCATAATATTCGTCATAAATATAAAAATTATTATTGGTACAGGCCTCTTCTCCTGCTTCCACAGCTTTTTTCATCAAAGCATCAAAATTTATACTCTCCGATTTAACAGATTCTTGTGTTTTATCAATAAGCTGCAAATCCTTTATTTCCTTACTTAACGTATAATTTTGGCGAAAATTCATAAAAGAGTCATATATTCTTACTTCTGTCTGTAATATTGGATTAACGCTGTACTTCATATATACTTTTTCGTATTTATCCACTCTCTTCAACTGCTTTGGATCTGACGCCAGAAGGCTTTTCACTCTCTCTGTCACCTTCTCCTTGGTAACATAAGATATTTTTGGATTTTTCAAAAAACCACTATACATTCTTTCTGAAAACCTGCTGGCGTATACTTCAGAACTAAGATGCGTATCAGTAAACCACTGTGGAGACAAAATCAAAACCACTTTTTTCTTAGGAATAACATCAGACACTGCGCCAAGTGAAATCGCATGATGTAAGCACTGCGTGCCTCCTCTCCCTATTAATACCATATTAAAATCCGAATTCCCACCTTTAAATAGGCTAGGTGGATACGCCACTTCATCAAAAGCGCTTAGCTCCGATGAGCCAAATACTGGGATGCTATTTGATCCAAAAACTTTCTCCAAAGCTTCTTTAGAAAAATTTCTGAAATCCGTATTGTAATAGGTTATTTCCTCTTTCTTTTCACTTATTACAGCATTACAATAAAAGGCCGTTCCAAAGCAGGTTATAATAAACAACACTAATGCAATAATTAGCGAAGCTGCCCTTTTCATCTTTACATTCTCTCCTTGATTAAATCAATTATTTTCTGCGGAGTATCAATATCGTTTCTGTCTATTTCAGACGGAGCAAGAGAAACACCAAAATTATCTTCAATTCCAATTAGCAGCTCAGCAAACGCCAATGAATCTATCAATCCAGTTTCAAATAATCCAACCTCTCTATTTTCCTTTACAATTTCATCCTCACAAATTCCTGCAAGCATTTCTAATACTTTTTCTTCCATATTTTCCCTCATTTCTGCACGGCTTTTTGTGCATTATTGAAAATTAAAATTTTCAATCTTTCAGCTCACCTTTCTCATATATTACTTTTTAATTACAAATATCGGACTGCAACGCTCCAGATTTCATTTATTCGCCCGGAAAAAATCAAGAATCCAAACATTACCATATTCAAAGTAAAAAACCATGAAACACCCTTATACCAAGTTTTGTTTTTATATTTTTGATAAAATTTAGATTTTTTCTGATAAATTTCCGTCCCGCTCATAAGAATACCATGATAAACACCATAGGCTATATAATGCGCCTCTAAGCCATGCCACGCGCCCATCAGAGCCATATTCAACATCAATCCTGCCGCCGCGCTATTCAGCCTGTTTTTAAATCTTTTTTTCCGAGCAGAATCCATTATAAAACGAGTAAATACAAAATCCCTAAGCCATACTGACAATGTAATATGCCATCTGTTCCAAAAATCTTTCATATCAGTACTCAAAAACGGCTTATTAAAATTATCCGGCATTCTTATTCCTAATATGTAGCTAGTTCCTACTGCCATAGCGCTATATCCAGCAAAATCGAAAAACATATATAGCCCATATATATACGCATATCCAATGATATATTGCGGCCTGTATCTTCCTGCAAAAACATCCATCAGCAATTCATAAAAATATACAGAACAAACTATTTTATAAAACATTCCTAAAATAAGCTTATATACTCCCTTTTCTAGTAATTCTGCATATTCTTCTCTGGAATAAATTCTTTCATTATCCGTCTTAAAACGTCTGCTCCTATCAATTGGTCCAGAGGCCAATGCCGGAAAAAATACAAGAAACATTAAAAACTCTGTTACATTTATCTCTTTAATAACACCATCATATATTTCAATAATAACCTGTATAACCCGAAAACAAATATACGAAATTCCTAAAAAACCAAAAATATTTTTACCATATAACCCGCCCACTTTGCTTAAAACCAAAGGAAGCAGCGCAAAAAATACTGCATGACCGTAAATATAGACATTTTTCTCATATTTCTTTCTAAAAAATAAGTAAATTTTTACAAGATAGCTGGCTCCTATTACATATACTGCCAAATATACAAGCTCCATTGGGCTGTCTTTATAGACCATCCAAATAAAAAACAAAGTCAAACTTATACGGTATATCCTTAATGGCTTTTCCTTCAATCCCAGTATCACTGCCGGAATCAATAACATTATCAAATATACAAAAAATTCATACCCTGAAAAAAAGCTCATTGTACTAATCCCCCCAGCGCCTTTCTGTCTACCTTGCCATTATTAGTCATAGGAAAAGCTTCCAGGAAAACTATTTTTTTAGGAATCATATAATCAGGCAAAAACTGCTTTAATTCAGAACGTATTGTTTGTGAAGCTTCAAAAGAATTTCTCACCTGCTCCTTTGTCGAAACATAAGCAGTCAGACTTCTTACCCCCCCATCTTCACGATAAACAGGCATAACCGCGGCCTGTCTGATATAGGAAAGCCTCATAATATTGCTTTCAATATCTTCTATTTCAATACGGTAGCCATGTAGCTTCACCTGTAAATCAATTCTTCCACAATAAAACAATAGCCCATTGGTTTTATAACCTTTGTCTCCGGTACGGTAAAAACGATATTCTCTTCCATTTATTTCTATTTTTCCAAAGGCTTTTTCTGTTAATTTCCTGTTATTCCAATAACCAAGACTAACCGAATCTCCAATAATTACAATTTCTCCTTTTTCCCCTTCTGGTACTTCCTGTCCATTTTCATCCATAATCAAAATCCATGTTCCTGGCTTTTCCTTTCCTACCGGCAACGGACTATATGCTTCATTTACCCCTGGCGTCACTTTAATTTCAGTAACTGCCACTGTAGACTCCGTTGGCCCGTAGGTATTTACTATTTCTGCCTTAGGAAACGCGGCCTGTAACCGCTTTGCAGTTTGATTTGTCAAAGTTTCACCACAAAATAAGAGCAATTCTAATTCAGGTAAAATTTCTCTTGAAAACTTTTTATCACTCAAACATACATCAGCAAAAGAAGGCGTAGAAACCCATACATTTGCGCCAGATTTCTCAAAAGACTGGAGTAACAGCTTCATATTATTCTGTATCTTCTTATCTAATGCCCAAAGAGTTCCTCCCGCGTACAGGGATAGATACAAATCCATAACAGACAAGTCAAAAGAAAATGGCGCCTGATTTATAAAAGTATAATGCCTTTCAGCTTTCAAGCCGCTTCCCAATGTTTTTCCCCAATTTATAAAGTTATCCAGACAATCCCTTGTAATCTGAACTCCCTTAGGCGTCCCTGTACTTCCAGAGGTAAAAATAATGTAAAATATATCTTCTGCTGCAACAAATTTTTTTCTGTCAATAATTTTTTGTTCCTTTTGAAGAATAGCAGAAATATCTTTTAAACTTACAACATTTTCTTTTTTTACCGGAAGTTCCTCTGTAGTAAGAATTATTTCCGGTTTCACTTCATTAATAATAGACTCCACACGGCTCAATGGCACAGAAATATCAACCGGGCAATATGCGCGTCCCGATTTTACACAAGCTAAAAAACACACAATCATATAGGGACTCTTATGTCCATAAACAATAATCGGTGTTTTTGTCCGCAATACATCATCTAACCAGGCCGCCAGCTTATCTGAAAATTCATTCAATTCCTTCCACGTTAAATAGAATGCCCTTATCTCTGATTCATAAAGCCTCTCTGTATAATAAGCTATCCTATCTGGATACTTTAAAGCATTCTCGGCTATTTTATCTAAAATTGTCATTGTAAATTACTCCTTCCATGACCGCCTCTGTAATCTGCTTCTGTTCCTCTTCCCTCAGATATGGGTGCATCGGCAATGCTAACACTCGCTTACAAAGCCCAGCAGACATACTCAAATCCACCTTCACACAATCCACCCCTTTAAAAGTCATCTGATCGTGCATTGACTTTGGATAATAAACCATTGTTAGGATTCCTTTTCCTTTAGCAAAGATAAACAAAGAATCCGTTTTATCTCCACCACTGTATAAACAGCATAGAACTAATCATATAAAACATATAGCGTAGCGGCTCCAGAGCAATCAGATAGCTTTCCCCAAATATTCTTGGATTCATTTTTACAGCTAATTCTTCAACTCGATACTGCTTTTTTAAAAAATACACAATCGAATCCGGCTCTGGCCCAAGGTTATCGTCCCTTACAAAAAGTGGATATACCGTATCTTTGTACATACGAAGTCCTGAGGTTGGATCAGTGATTTTGTTTCCTGTCAGGAAATGAATCAGTCCCTGGAGGACTGTTCTGGCAAACCATTTCTCAACCCCCCCATTTTGCAAAATTCGTCTATTTTTATCTTTATATCTAGAAGCAATTACCACATCAGCCTTAGTCCATTCCATCAAATCTTCCATTTCAGGAATATATCGGGGAATATGCTGACCGTCAGCGTCAAACTGGCATACAGCATCATAATGTATTGGCTGTTCCACCGCCCACTGCACCCCTGCCTGAAAGGCTGCCTTCAGCCCACAGTTCACATGCAAGGAAATATAGTTAATCTTATTCGCCTTCAATAGTTGCGTAGTACCATCTGTCGATCCATCATCTACCACAAGATAATCTACTTTTTCAAGCTCTTTTTCTATCCCATTTATAACTGTAAAAATATTTTGCTTTTCATTATAACAGGGAACCACCAATAATATCTTCACAACTCTGCTTTCTCCTTTTCCTTTATGGCCGTTTTCTGATTCATCTTCACTATCTTTCTTTCTAAAGCAGAAAGTTTCAGAGAAAGCTGAAATACTCTGACCAACAGCAGTGCTATAAAAAATAGAAAAATTAAGTTTGCAGAGGACTCAATTCCCAAAAGCCTAGCAAAAAAGATAGGCAGCCCTGGAAAAACTGCAAATAACACAATAATGAAAGAACTCCAAACCCAAAAAACTGCTTCTTCATTCGCAATTTTCGACTTCTGAATTTTCTTCAAAACATAGACCGCATTTCCAATTCCCCCAAGGAGTAAACCAACTCTCATAGCCGCAGAAATCATAAAATCACTCTCTCTTTTGTTCCTTTTTCAAAACGGTAAATGTTGCAACAGAACATTTCCTTCCAACTATCCCATACATTAGCTTTTTATCGATTGCAAATACCTTTTTCACTGTGGATAATTTTCCCTTATTCAGCCCAGGAAACACATCCGGATTATACCAAAATAAATATGCCAGCAGCCCAGGATAGAGCTGTCTGGTAATTTTCAAGCCGCTTCTTTTATACAATTCATTCAGCTCTCTTAAAGAAAATCTTCTCTCTGTATCTTCATCAAACACTGAATTTTTCTTATAAATATACTCACACGCTATTTTATAAATAAAATTATTATAGGTCGGTTCTACATTAACCAAAATCCCATCATCTTCCAACATGGAACAGCAATTTTCCAGAACCCCCCCCGCATAGTCTGGTACATGATGAAGTCCTCCGATAATAAGAATCATATCCCACTTTTCTTTTGACTGATAAGTAGTCACGTCCTGCACATAAATCTTAACCTGAGGATCCAGCTTTTTTGCACACCCTACAATCTCTTCACTATAATCAAAACCCTCATATTCTATCTTCTGTTTAAAAAATCTCTCTGCAATTTCTTTCCCTTCCCCAAAACCACACATAGGCTCCAAAACCCTTATTTTCTCTTTGTTCAGGGAAACTCTATGAAACAATTCTTTATACAGCAAGGCATGGAGAAGCCTCTGCCTTTTTCCCCGCCTGGTTTTAAAATATGTTTCTGCAATCTTATTAAAATGATCCTTCTGTCTCTTTCGTTTATCCATTCTCTTTTCTTCCTAACACTTTATCCGGCTGTTTTAAAATGCTCTCCGATAAATAAAGAAAGTATCTGTTCCGTCATAAAGCTCATAACCGCAGACCTCTTTTAACTGCTCTCTTAAAACAAGATACTCCACTTTAAATTTATCCAATGTTTCCAGAGTGTCCCTGGTAACCAACCCTTCTGTAAAAATATCTTCATACATTACAAAATATTCTGCACCTAACCCGTCTTTCGGAATTTGGTCATTTCTGCCCGTCACTACGTCAAACCAGGAAGAATACTGACGAAAAAATTTATTATCTGTCTGCTCCGCCAATACCACTATAGTTTCCTTTCTTGATAAATCAAATTTTTCGCAAACCCCCAGAACTTCCCGGGGAATCATATACCAATTTTCATGTTCGGAATAAATGCTCATCATATTTCCCGTGCCTCTTCCATTAAAGATAATAGCAGCAGCCACAAAAGCCACAATCAGCCCACTCATTTCCTTTTTCCATCTTACCGCCCACACTGTGGCCATATCTATGGCAAAAGAAACCGGCAAAAGCACCAGCATTCTCCAATAGACTGGGACACCTGTCGCCTTCACTGCAAGAAAATTGGCTATCCATGGGTTCCAAAAAATCAATAGAAGCACTGCGATGGAACCTGCCAGAGTTCCTTTTATTTCTTTTCTTTTTTCAAACTTTAGTATAAGGCATAATGCTATCACAAATAAAACCGTTAATACTATATTTCCTTGAAAAGCATATTGTGTTTCCCATTTCCAGTCGAAGGAATATATCTTGGCCCAGACATTCTTTTTCTTTATCATCTCCAAAAGTGCACACAATCCGATAGCCAATACTCCGCTCATGCTTAAAAAAGCCTTCCACAGCACTCTAAACATGCGTTTAAAATCTTTCGACCAGGCCAATATCAAAATATATGGCAACCCCAATGTTAAACAATAAATAGGTACTGTATAAAGCCCTGTAGCGGTTGCAGCAGTTCCTGCTACAAAAAGATGCCAAAGCATAGACCAGGAGGATTTCTTATCATCTTCCCGATAAATGTCCATACATACGCTCCATACCATAGGAATAATAAGATGGAATAATACGGCTTTCCCAGTCCATGTTCCCGCTGCCAGATAGGAAACATCAATACGCCCATTTCCAAAAAACATTTTTGCCAGTGCATAAAGGAACATACACAAATATCGTTCCTTTCCATTTTGGGTAAACCGTTTGAACACTTCCCATACCGCCATATAATAAACAGGAATAAGTAAAATCGGCAAAATGCTATGTGTCATGATAGCCGGATGAATTTTATACAGCTTTGACAAGAAAGCGATCAAAAGCTCCCAACTTTGAATCCCCGGCCTAGTACAGGAATCCTCAAAAAAATAATTGCCGCTGTAAGCCACTGTGTCATTCAGTTCTATTATGTCCTGCTCAATTGCCGCATTAGACACTGCTATGTAATACCCATCATCATAGCAGTCATAATGCAGATAGGAAACGATACCTATCTGTAGAATCATTATAAAAAGAAACAGAGGTTTCCAAAATTTTTTTTCTCTTGCAGTCTCTTTTATTCGTTCCTCTTTCTTTTCCTTTTTCCCCTTAATATACCAATACACAGAAGCAGCTACTATACCTGAGGTAAATATGAAAAATACAATATAAAGTACATTAAAGTATCTCTTTAAAACTAAAAATGGAAAGCTTACTATTTCAAACAAGCTAAGCATAAAAACAAATCCATAGATAAGATGTACCGTCTTATCCACAACCTCTATTTGTAAGAGTCTAAAAAAGAAACTGCCGAAACAACACAAAAGAAACAAAATACTCGAAAGAAATAAAACAGCATTTATTATCATCTCTAACCTTATACTCCCTATCCGTTTCTTTGTCACCGTATATTACCAACTGCCCTAAATCTATATGAAACTCCTATGCTATCTAAAAAAACAGGTCCGCCTTTGGCTTCTTGCATTCACACGCTCCTGTATAATCCGGGTGATGCGGACAAAAATAAAAGGCATCAATATAGATTCCCATATTTTAACCATAACTGTTCATTTAAATATCCATTAAACTTATGCATATCCAATTCTCTACACAGCCTCTTTTGCAATCCCTGCCTGGTTGGTAATAACAATGACCGGGTACCTAAACCGCCTGCCAATATAGTTGCCTCCATACCTATTCTCCTAAAAACTATTCTTTCGAACCACAGGGGCACTCTTCTGCAAAAAATTCATTCTCCAAAGCTAAGCAAAGCGAATGGTAAATGGGAAGATGAAACTCCTGTATTTGATAGGTAATCTGAGAAGGAACCGGGAGCAGTACATCACACGCCTCTTTTAATGTCCCTCCGTTCTCCCCAGTCAGGCCAACCACCTTAAGGCCGTTTATTTTTGCGATTCTTGCTGCATGGAGGACATTTGCCGAATTTCCAGAGGTGGAAATAGCCAGCAAAACATCCCCTTTCTTTCCGTGCCCTAAAACCTGCTGGGCAAAAGACAAATCTGCAGCATTGTCATTGGCGTATGCCGTTGTAAGGCCGGTTTCACTTACCAGTGATATGGCGGGCAGGGCACACTGTAAATTCCTAATATAATACTCTGCCATTTCCGGGAACATTTTTTTAATTTCCTCCCGCGTATCTTCCCTAAGCTCTCTTTTCAAAGCAAAACCTTTCATCAGTTCTCCTACAATGTGAAGACTGTCCGCAGCACTTCCTCCATTTCCACAAACAAGCAGTTTTCCTCCATCTTTATAGGACTCTATAATACAGTCCAGTGCCGCCTCTAACGCCTCCTCAATTGCCGAAAGCGGCGGATAACGTTTTATTAATAAATTTATCTCTTTTAATGTACTTTTCTTCATATTCTGCCTACCTGTCAATATATGTCCCCATATGTTTAATTTTTTCTCTCCAATAGTTTAAAAGATCCAGCATAGTCTGCTCATAAGGTATTTCCGGTTGCCAGCCCGTATGTTCCTTAAACTTCGTGCAGTCAGGCACCTGTAAGTCAGCATCAATCGGCCTTAACCTTGCCGGGTCAACCATTACGCTTATTTCTTCTTTCTTTGTGGAATGGTTAATAAAAAACTTAAGTGTATCTTCTACTTTGCAGGTATAAGTCCCACCGATATTATAATATTCACCAGCAATCGGATCGATTGTTGTCATCATATAGTAAGCCCTCACTGCATCACGGACATCGGCATAGGTACGCAAAGAATCCAAATTCCCAACCTTAATCACAGGCTCTTGCAGCCCTGCCTCAATCATAGCCACCTGTTTTGCAAAAGTGGATTCATGGAAAACATCCCCACGCCGCGGCCCCGTATGGGTAAACATTCTTGTTGTGACCACTGTCATACCATAAGCTTGTGCATAATACCTTCCCAAAAGGTCAGTCCCCACTTTAGAAATAGCATAAGGGGAAGCTGGATGAAATGGGCATTCTTCATGGATTCCCGTCTCTGGCTTTTTCTCTGGCGGAATTTTTCCAAAAACCTCCGAAGAAGCACAGACATGAATTACCGGGTTTATCCCCCTCAACTGCCTCACAGCTTCCAGCAAGCGACATGTGCCCAATATATTTGTGTTTAAAGTGTCCACCGGTGACGTAAAGCTTGTCAGAGGATAGCTTTGTGCCGCCAAATGATAAATATAATCCGGTTTTACCTCCTTCAGCACACTTATCAGGCTGGCCATGTCATTTAAATCACCATATTCCACAAAAACCCGGTCTTTCGCATTAATCCGCGGCATTAAGTGCATGATGTTGTCCAACGGGCTCCGCCATCTTTGCATGCCATAAATATCCCAATCCGTATTTTCTAATAAAAAATCTGCCATATGGGAACCAACCATTCCTGTCATACCCGTAATCAATACTCTTTTCCTCATATTCCATCTCCTTTTACAGCCTTGTAGCTGTTTCCTTATCCAAATAATCCTCGTAGGTTCTTTTTAATCCGTCCCGCAGCCCATACACCGGTTTCCAGCCCATCGAGGACAGCCGGGAGGTATCCAGCCTTATTTCCGGGGATCCGTCCGGATAATGAGAGTCATAGGCTATTTCTCCTTCAAAGCCTGTAATTTCTTTTATTATTTTTCCAAGCTCCCCGATAGAAATCCCCTTTTCATGGCCTACATTAATGCAGGCATCTCCTGAATAGTGTTCCATAAGGAAATAACAGGCATCTGCAACATCATCCGCATACAAAAAGCTCCTAACAGCTGTTCCAGTTCCATACAGAGTAACCTTTTCCTTGTTTTGTATTTTACCCTCATGGAATTTCCGTACCAGAGCAGGTACTACATGTGAACTTTCCGGGCTATAATTGTCCCCTGGGCCATAGATATTGCATATTGCCGCCGCTATAAAATCCGTCCCATATTGGCGGTTTAAGTACTCACACATTTTTGTCCCAACCATCTTGGCAATTCCATAGCCCTCATTCTTTCTTTCAAAAGGCCCAGAAAGCAGGTATTCTTCTTTCATCGGCTGTGGGCAATTCACGGGGTATATGCTCCCACTCCCTATAAAACAAAGCTTCTTTACATGATTTTTATAAGCGGCCCACATCACATTCATTTCAATCTGCACATTAATCCTTAAAAAATCAGCCGGCGCCGCCTCATTGGCATGGATTCCTCCTACTTTCGCCGCTGCCAGGAACACATAATCCGGTTTTTCCTCTGCAAAAAACTGCTCCACAGCTTCCTGGCATGATAAATCCAGCTCTTTATGGGTTCTTACTATGATATTTTCATACCCTTCCTTTTTTAGCTTCCGTACCAGAGCAGAACCTACCATCCCGCCATGGCCTGCCACATAAATCTTATCCTGTTTTTCCACTTTCTTCTCCTATCCTTAAACTGCATTCAGCAAACGGCATACCGCCAAGATCTTCTCCTCTTCTAACCCAGGATAATTTCCTATGTAAAGTCCATAGTCATGGATATGTTCTGCCCTCGGAAACTCTTCTGCCAAAATTCCTGGGATATACTTTTGCACATAAGGCTGCCTTACCTGGTTCCCGCCTCCGGCAGTCCCCCGCCGAAACTCCACTTTTTCCTCCGACAACACCCTAACAATCCTTTGGAACAGCTCTTTGTCCGGCTCCCGAAGCAGCACTACAAAAGCATAATTACTATTTCCTTCATTATCAAACTCTGTATAATACCGTTCAGAATCCAGATGTTCTATAAATAACTGGTAATTTTCCCTTCTCTTATCAATAATCGTATCCAGTCTTCTTAACTGACTCAAACCAATTACGGCGTTCAGCTCTGTGCTTCTCATATTGAACCCTGGAACTGTAAATAAAAACTCTTCCTTCAACTCCGGATACTGCTTCAGCCATTCCTGCCGGAAATCCAAATCATCTGCTTCCCGCAGCATTCCATGGCTCCGGAACATTCGCATATATTGGTAAAACCTGTCATCATTTGTACAAATCATTCCACCCTCAATTGTGCTGATATGGTGGGCATAATAAAAGGAAAAATTAGAAACAAACCCAACAGAACCACATTTTTTAATTTTTCCCTTTTCGTTCCTAAAAGTCGCCCCATGGGATTCACAGACGTCTTCTACCAGCAATATGTTTTTTTCCTGGAGCACCTTTAACAGCTCATTACTCAGTCCGTTAAAACCCAAAATATGGGAAAGAAATACCGCCTTTGTCTTTTTTGTAATGCGTCCTAGGATTTCCTTCGTATCCATAGCCAGATTTTTAAAATCCACGTCTACAATCACGGGTACCAAATCTGCCCTGATAATGCTGGCAATATCACTTTCCCAAGTGATCGCTGGGACAATGACTTCTCCCTTTCCATAAATTTCCCGAATACCGGCCATAGTCATAAAATTAGCGGAAGAACCAGAATGGACAAATAAACTATGTTTTACTCCTAACCAGCCCGACCAAGCCTCCTCAAATTCCCGTACCTTTGGCCCATTGGTAAATCTGTCTGTATGCTTTAAAAAATCAATCAGGCTATCAATATCTTCATGTAAAATATTATTTGACATCAATGGATAATTCAGCATTTTCCCTATCTCCCCTTACTTTTTCTCGTATTCTTCCGGCTTATAGTAAAGTATTTGTGTTCCGTCATTCTCAAACGCAAACGGCACATACAGTAAATCCGATAAATCCTCTTTTACTTTTGCTTGTTTTTCTTTCTCCACATAAAACAAAAGGAAACCGCCTCCGCCTGCCCCAAGCAGTTTTCCACCAACTGCCCCGGCCTCTTTAGCCCTTTTATATAACCGGTCAATGCCCTCATTCGTAATCTCTTTTGTAATCCCCCTTTTGATGCTCCAGGTGTAATCCAGCAGCCTGCCAAACTCTTCCAGTTTATTTGTCTTATCCACAAGCACCTTTTCCGCCTCATTAACAAGCCCCAGCATTTCCTGCAATTCCTTATGCTTTTCCCTTGTGGAAGCAACCTGACTCCGGGATATTTCTCCTGCATACCTTGAAAATCCGGTAAAAAACAACATTAAATTATCATTCAGCTCCCTTTTCCTCTCATTTGAGATAATCACCGGGCTTACTTTAAATTCCTCCCTCCCAAAATTAATCCGGTTCAGCCCGCCAAAAGCCGTAGCAATCTGATCCTGTATCCCACCAGCTTCCCTGCACAGGACACGTTCCACATAAATTGCATCTTTTGCCAGCTTCTCTTTACCCACATACTTTCCCTTCAGAGCATAAAAGGCATAAAGAAGCCCTACTGCAAAAGAGCTGCTTGTCCCAAGACCAGACCGGGCTGGAAGATCTGCATCGTATGTAATGTTTATCTCATGCATATCCAGAAATTTCATGGCTTCCCGCACCAGAGGATGCTCAATTTCCTCTACCCTTGCCACCTTTTCTATTTTAGAATACACAACCGCATTGGAATATTCAAAAAACCGCGGCAAATGCCGTACATTTACATAACAATATTTGTCAAACGTCGTTGAAATGACGCTCCCGCCATATTCCTCATAAAATTCCTTAATATCAGTGCCTCCACCAAAAAATGACATTCGGAATGGTGTTTTTGTAATAATCATCTTTTATCCTTCCTCTTTTCTTTCAAAGCCGAAACAAACCATGAAAAATTTTCTTTCCCATTTTTAACGATACTTTCTTCTCTTCCCTGCTTGTTAAGATTAAAAAAGATATAAATACCGCTATCATTCCATAAATAAGTATCTTAATACCTAACAATATCCAATTAGAACCTGTAAATAAAAACTTATCTAAAATATTTATTGTAATGCTATTTATCGTACAGCAAACAAGATGTAAAAATATAATTGAATAAAATGTTTTTAAACTGACCTTCAGGCAATGTGCTGCATATAATGGCGTATCTATTAAATGCACACAATTTAAAACCATCGTCGTTAAAACAACCGCATAGGCTCCTAATGGGGTATTCTTTATCAACAGGTAAATGCCCGTGGCATTCATTAGCCCGGTTGTTATGTTTACCCAAAAAGGCAATGCCAATTTCTTTGTCAGGGTAAAAACATTGTATAAAGGATTCACCACCCCTGTAATAATGTATGTCAATATGGTAATCACTGTCAGTTCAAACAGCATATCCACCTCGGCCCCACCTAGCCACAACCGTAAAAAATCGTATCCACACGAATAATAAACAGCAATCACCACAGAGCATAAAACACTGTTTATTCGCATGACTTTTTTTAACTGATTAATCAGAACCTCATTTTTCCCTTTTGCATAACTCTCCAACTGCTCCGGGTAAAACGAGCTTGTTACTGCCTTGGTTGAACTATAAAAAAGAATCCCTACATGTTCAGCAATAGAAATTTTTCCAGTCAATGTCCCCTGTAGCATTAAATTAGAAATCAATAAGTCTAGTCCATTATTGAGCATGTTCCCAATAGTATTAAAGGAACTCCATATCCCATATTTCAAAAACTCGCTCAAGCAATTCCAAGAAAAATAACCCGGTAAAAAAACTATATCTGAAATAGCCCTTTTCTTATAGTTCACATGGAATATCAGGTATACAACCCCCGACACTGCTGTTGCAAAACCTATATACCAAACATGAGGTACAAATACCTCAAGCATACCGAAAACAACTCCACTCCGGAATAGAACTGAGAATATATTTACCTTATAAGTTAAATCAAGCCTCTTTGTAATAACCGTTGAAACAGAAAAAGCGTTACACAACAAGGTACAGAAATAATTAAATAAAATCCAGATAAAAAGGAACTTTACATCATTAACAAAACTACTGTTGATAATAATATAATTATCTATGTTATCTATAGCAAAAAATCCCACTACTGACACCATTCCAGTCAGCAACAGGTTGGCAACTAAAATAGAACTATAATAAATACTTGCCTGCTCCTTTTGTCCCCTGTGATAATTCACTGCTATATATCTACCCGCCATAGAGTTTAAGGCAACTGAAATTATGTCAATATAAGATACAGCCGTATTAGCCAGACCTATATATCCATACAGCTCATACCCAAGATGCTTCAAGGTGTATGGCACCAATACCATACCAATAACCGCTCCCAGGCAGGTATTTAACAAACTCCAGACAAAATTGTTTTGCCAAGCTGCTAAAAGCTTATTCTTTATGTTCCCGGAATAATGCAGAATATCTCCTCCTTACCTTTCCCTCAGGTACAACTTCAGCTATTTTTTCATGAAGCCTTTTCCCCATATTCTCCAAAGTTTCTGGAGATTCTCTTCTTATTTTATAGACTCTTTCTATCTGTTTCTGCAAATTCTTCCGGTGGGACTGCTCGTCTGTATAGGCATAAGCGAATACCAGTTCTTCACCAAAATCATATATCAGTGGTATTTTTGTAATAATCATAGTTTTGTCCAAAGCCGCAGCCCTTAATAATGTAGCAGAATTAATACCGCTTTTTAAATCAAAGGCCTCTATGACAATATCCGAATTCAGAATCAAGTGATTCAGCTTTGTATCACTGACATACTCCAACTGGAGATTTACATTGCTTATCCCCCTGCAATGTTCAAAAACAGATTTTCCATAATTCTCATCGACAGGCTTTCCTACAATTGTCAGCATAGCATTCTCCAGCTTCAATTCCTTCCACACATCAACCAATAATTCAATATTTTTGTATGGCTTAATATTGCCAAAAAACAGATAATTGATCGTCTCCTGCCTCGTACACTTATACCCGTCCCTAATTTGTTCTACTAATGGAGCCCCTATATAATAATATTTTTTATCCGCCAGTTTTTTCCCTATATAACTGTTTACAATGCCCTTTGAATTTTTGCATAGAAGGAGAATTTTATCAGATAACCTCATTTGAAATTTGATAAGGAATAATCCAAACCCACTATGTCTGTCATCATGCGGCACTTTATTATTCAGTGTAAAATATATCTTTATGCCACAGATTTTTAAAAGAATCAAAAACCCTGTTTTTTTAATTGTTCTGTACATGGATTCTATATATGAAATATCTCCTAGGTTTTCAAAAAAATTAAATGTAGCCGCATCAAGCTTTCGTACAATAGAAAAATCTCTTTTAACTTCTGTTAAAGAATACATCTTATGCCCATCCTCAACCAAATAGGACATAAGCTTCCCGCAATATGGGTCTCCTTTCAGTGGAAATGGATAGAATAAAATATTCACCGCATTTTCTCCTCCTTCAAAACAAATTTACATTCTCTAATCAAATTATATACTCTCTTTCTGAAGCAGATAAAAAACTGCTCTCATACAACCATGCAATTACAATAACCAATAAAAAAATAGTATAGATACCAGATGCACTCATACTCCACATAGGAAAGCTCAGCGTAAATGAGACAAAATATATATCCAACAAATCTAAATTTTTAGCATGAAACAATTTCTTAATAGCTATACCATAAATATAAAAACACAATATAATTGCCCATAGGCCGCAATCACAAAAAAATTCAAGAATAGCATTATGCGGTGAAAGTGCTATATGGCTTAAAGCCTGATTTGATAGATGATTTGGTATTCGCTTTCTTAATAGCTTCCCTGTATTTCCAATGCCAATTCCTAAAAAATAAGATTCAAAAAGACCTTTTATACAATAAATAATAGCATTTGTCCTATATCCTAAAGAAAATGCAGTAGATTCGTACGGATTTCCACTCAAAACATGTGTAAATAAACCAATAAACATTTGCCTGATACTGTATCCATTCACTTTAAGTGGACTCAAACATATTGCAAATCCAATCATAAGTACAACTGGAATCAAAAATATAAGTACTTTATTTCCCTCTTTTATCTTTTTAATAAAAACAATAGAAGTAATAATACCAATTTCAATAATAATACCTGCCAAAGCCGCCTTTGAATCCCCTATCCATAAAACAACCAAAATAATAATACATAAAAATATATTTCTTTTTTTTCCATATAAGCTTTTAATAAAATACCAGGGAAATACTGTTGCTAGGCAAACAGCATAATCATTTGGATTTGCTAAGCCTAATATTTTATAATAAGGAGTCATACAGCCTAAATATGCAATAATACATAATACTCCCATAATTGGAATCATCTTTATAAATAAACTTTTATATAAATATATATCCTCTTTTCTCAAAATCCGAACTAAAACAAC
>CATKYY010000005.1 GCA_949841225.1 uncultured Acetivibrio sp. | reverse complement strand
ATAGGAGCCGTCCAGGAAAACAGCATCCTCGGCTGCTTGTAACGGAGAAATCTCCCGGTTCATGTCCTGCTCGTCCCGCTCCATAATATCTGCCTTTATTTTTTCTATATCGCAGCTTTCTCCTTTTTCTACCAGCTCCTTATGCCTTCTGCGGGCGCGCTCCTCGACGCTGGCGGTCAGGAAGATTTTTACATCTGCATCTGGAAGAACGCAGGTTCCAATATCTCTTCCATCCATAATAACGTCTGCTTTCGCCGCCAGCTTCTGCTGCAAAGCTACCAGCTTTTCCCGGATTTTTCCATTTTTAGCAACGCTGGAAGCCATTTTTCCTACCTCTTCCGTGCGAAGCTGGTTCGTTACATTTTCACCGTTTAAAAGCACCTGCTGCTCGCCGTCCTTATATTCAATAGTAATATCCACCTTGCGGCAGGCGTCCTCTAAAGCAGGCGTATCCTGGCCGCTTATTCCATTTTGCAGCATAAACAGCGCCATAGCCCGGTACATTGCGCCGGTATCCACATAAATATAACCCATCTGCTTTGCCGTCTGCCTTGCAATCGTACTTTTTCCGGCTCCGGCAGGGCCGTCAATCGCAACATTAAAACTCATACGTAACCTCTTTTCCGCACAGCTTTTTGTGCCTGTTAAAATTTCAAATTTTAATCGTTTTCCTTCTTCTTTTCTGCTACAGCCATGCCCGCCGCATATGCTGTAGACCATGCAATCTGTAAATTAAAACCTCCGGTAACTGCATCCAAATCCAAAACCTCTCCGGCAAAATAAAGCCCCTTGATTAATTTTGATTCCATAGTAGAAGGATTTACTTCCTTTACCTTGATTCCCCCGTGGGTAATAATCGCTTCCTTATAATCCCGAAAACCCTTTACCTCCATAACCATATCCTTTATGGACAGAGCAAGGCTTCTGCGCTCTTCTTTCGTAATCAGGTTTACCTTTTTTTCCGGGTCAATTCCGCTCAAATTGATCATAACAGGTATCAATTTCCTTGGCAATAGCTCGTCCAGAGAATTTTTATACTGTTTATTAGAAAACTTCCCAAAATCCCGAAGCAGTCTCTCATCCAACTTTTCTACGGTAAGGGCCGGCTTTAAATCCAAATGCAAAACGGCTTCCTGTTTTTTTATGAAATAAGGAGCAAGATAACTGCTTCCTGTCAAAACCAGGGGACCGCTGACTCCGAAATGGGTAAACAAAAGCTCCCCCTGTTCCTCATAGACCATCTTTTTCCCCCATTGAACCTTAAGCCCTACGTTTTTTAAGGAAAGCCCCTGAAGCTTTCTGCCATAATCCTCCTTTATTTCCATCGAAACCAGCGCCGGAGCGCATTTACTTACCGAATGTCCCAGGCCTTCCGCCATAAAAAAACCGTCTCCGTCAGAGCCTGTAGAAGGATAAGATAGTCCCCCTGTCGCCAAGATAACCTGATTACAGGAAAATATTCGTTTTTCTCCGTGCTCCAGAGCCAAAACCCCTGTTACCTTTCCGTCCGCCGTTATAATTTCTTTGGCCGTACAGTTAAAATACAGCCTTACTTCCAGGCGTTTTAGTTCCTTCGACAAAGCCGAAATTACATCGGAGGATTTATCGGAGGCAGGGAAAACGCGGTTTCCCCTTTCTGTTTTTAGAGGAAGTCCTAAATCTTCAAAAAAGGCCATAGCTTGTATATTATCAAAGCCATAAAAAGCGCTGTATAAAAATTTCTCATTAGAAATCACGCTTTGGAACAGCTCCTCTATATCGCAGGCATTCGTAAGATTACAGCGCCCCTTTCCTGTAATGTACAGCTTCTTTCCAAGCTTTTCATTTTTTTCCAGAATTGTCACCGAACAGCCTCTCCTGCCGGCTATTACCCCGGCCAGCATCCCGGCCGCGCCGCCTCCAATAATAATTACTTCATCCATAATCAACCTCGCTTCTGCACTGCTTTTTGTGCATATCAAGTTTGTGGTTGCCGTGTAGACACAAACTTGATATGCACAAAAAACTGTCCCATTCCAAGCAATGATGCCAGACAATGGGACAGCCAAAAGACCTTATTTATTCCCTCGCATAAACTTCATCCATTTCAAATGCAAGATGGCCGCTTTCATACGGGCCGTCTTCCGCACGGAAAATAACATTTTTGCAGCCGTCAATATTATCGATCAAGCTGTCTGAAATACAGTTCAGAATCGTCTCCTCTACGCCGGACCCAACGCCTACAACCGGCGCAGAATCCTTTTTAAAGCTCACGATTACCGTATCTGCCTCCTGGGTAACGCTGTGGATACCAATCGTCAGAGAATGCTCCTCCAAAGACTTTACCGCCGCCGCTACTACGGTTTCCGGCGTCAGCTTTTCTGCCACCTCTACCGTAACAGGCTCGCTCTCCAGGGTATCGTCGTTAATTGTATAAATGGATATTTCTTTCTTTTCATTGCTTTGTTCCGGGTTATCTGTTTCCTGCGGCGCCTCCGTTGTCTGCGTTGGCGCTGGCGTTTCTGTCTGTACTGGCGCCGGAGTCTCTGTTTGGACAACCGGAGTCTCCTGTATATCGCCACCCTTTTTACAGCCTGTAAAGCTGACTGCCGCAAGAGTACAAACCGTACCAAATATAATATAGCCTTTCTTTATCTTCATGTCAATCACTCCTTTGCCCATAGCGTAAAATAAACTTATGTCATTTTTATGGTAAAAAAGGAACGAATTTATAAAATATTTCCTATAAAATGCATCTTCTCACAAAATCCAGGGCGCGGATAACTACCGTATCTCTGATTTTCTGTCGGTTCCCCCGGAGCAGAAGCTTTTCTGTCCTGGTTTTTCCATCGGCGCGGCAGCCTATATAAACCAAGCCTACTGGTTTTTCTATGCTGCCCCCGTCAGGTCCTGCAATACCGGTAACTGCAATACCCACATCGGCTCCTGAAGCTTTGCAGACCCCTTCCGCCATCTCCCTGGCCGTTTCTTCACTAACAGCTCCAAAGGCCTCCAGCGTAGCCGCCTTTACTCCCAGCCGTTTCTCCTTCGCTTCATTAGAATAAGTGACAAAGCTCTCATTCAGGACAGAAGATGCTCCCGGCACATTAATTAAGGTCGCCGCAATCAGCCCGCCGGTAATCGATTCCGCCGCCGCAATTTTTTTCCCCTGCCGTTGCAAAAGTCCGACAACAACCGCCTCCAGAGTTTCTTCCTCCCGGCGGGTATAAATATTGTCGCCGAATCTCTTTTTAAGTTCCTCCACTACCGGATCTACCAGCTTTTTCCCGGCCTCTGGGGACTCTGCGCTGGCCGTTACCCTGAAATGCACTTCCGAGGTCTTTGCATAGGGAGCGATCGTAGGATTTTCCTGGCCTTCAATCAAATCCAGTATCATAGTTTCCGCCATACTCTCCCCAATGCCGCAGACCTTTACCATTTCCGAATACAAACATACCTTTTGAAGCTTGGCAAGGTAGGGCCCTATCGAATCTAAAAACATCGGCTTCATCTCATTTGGCGGTCCCGGCATTAAAATCATACGTTTTTCGCCTGGAAGCTCTAAAATCAGTCCGGGAGCCGTACCGTTTTTATTATCTACTACGATGCTTCCTTCAATTACTTCCGCTTGCTTCCAGTTGTTCTCCGCAATTTTTACATCCTCTTCCCGGCCCTTAAAATACGCCGCAATCTGCTGTTTTACATGCTCATCTGTAACCAGTCTCCTGCCTGCCGCCTTTGCCGCCGTCTCCTTTGTCAAATCGTCCTTAGTAGGGCCGAGTCCTCCTGTCAGAATCACAAGGTCAGAACGCTCTAAAGACTGCTGAATCGCTTCCAAAAGACGCTCTTCATTATCGCCCACTACGCACTGATGGTATACCAAAAGCCCCAGCCGCGCGCATTCCTCGGATAAAAAGGCCGCGTTGGTATTTACGATATTTCCAAGAAGAAGCTCTGTGCCTACGCTGATAAGTTCCGCTGTCATGTAAATCCTTCCTTTACTTTGTATTTAATATTCCCCTGTTTTTATAAAGATAATCAAAAAGAGACACAATTGTCAGGGCGAGAGAAAGGTAAATAAATACCTGCTCCAGCACGCCGTACCATGATGGGGAAAAATGCAGGATTAAAAGTACGGACATAACCATCTGCGCCGTTGTCTTAAATTTTCCCCAATAGCTGGCGGCAATCACCACGCCGGCATCCGTCGCTACCAGGCGGAAACCGCTGATAATAAAATCGCGGCTGATAATAATAATCGTAATCCACGCCGGCAAAAGGCCAAGCTCTACAAAGCAGATTAACGCGGAACAGACTAAAAGCTTATCTGCCAAAGGGTCCATAAATTTCCCAAAATTTGTAATCAGCTTGTATTTTCTGGCAATATAGCCGTCCAGGGCGTCCGTTAAGGATGCAATCACAAAAACAGCCGCCGCCAGATACTTTCCCCCCGAAATTCCCTCTGCCAGCATAAATACCAGGAATACTGGTATTAAAAGAACCCTGGCTACCGTAATTTTATTTGGTAAGTTCATATAGTATGCCCTCCCTTTATTGAATTAATTCACCAATCAAATCATATCCCTTTGCTTCCGTAACATAAACAGGAACGATTTCTCCTGACAACAGCTCTCTGTCCGCCTGAACAAAAATATAACCGTCTACATTTGGAGCATCTTTATAGGTTCTTCCAATATATATGTTATCCTCTGGAAGAAAACCCTCAATCAAAGCAAAAAGCTTCGTTCCTTCAGTTTCCTCCGCCTTTTCAAAAGCAATTTCCTGCTGCAGCGCCATTAGCTCCTCCTGGCGGCTCTCTTTTACCGCTTCCTCTATCTGGCCCTCCATTCTGGCTGCCGCCGTATTTTCCTCCGGCGAATAAGTAAATACCCCTAAACGGTCAAATTCCATGCTGTCCACAAAATCCAAAAGCTCCTGATGCTCCTCTTTTGTTTCTCCTGGAAAACCGGTAATCAGCGTTGTCCGAAGGCAAATATCAGGAATCTCCTTACGAAGCTTTTCTACGATGGAAACCAATTCCGCCCTGCTGGTCCTTCTTCCCATTCTTTTTAAAATAGAATCGGAGCAGTGCTGTATCGGCATATCCAGGTAATTGCAAATTTTATCCTCTTCCTTTATCACCGCAATCAGCTCATCTGTAATTTCCTCTGGATAACAGTATAAAAGCCGTATCCATTCCAAACCGGAAATCTGGCAAAGCTTCCGTAAAAGCTCTGGTAAACGCTTTTCTCCGTACAGGTCTTTTCCATACAGAGTAGTCTCCTGGGCTACCAAAATAAGCTCCTTTACTCCGCCCCGAACCAGATAAGACGCTTCCTCCAAAAGCTTCTCCATAGGCGCGCTGCGAAAATTCCCCCGTATCTTCGGTATAATACAGTAGGTACAGTGTTTATCGCAACCTTCTGCAATTTTTAAATAAGCATAATGGCCTCCTGTCGTATTCAGCCGGACAGATTCATTTTTCGGAAGATAGTCAAGGGCCTCCAGCCTTTCATAGCCCTTTCCTTCCCACGCAGACTCCACTGCTTCTACAATATGCTCGTAGGCTGTAGTCCCAATCACGGCATCTACCTCTGGAAGCTCTTCCTTTATTTCATTATGGTACCGCTGCGCCAAACACCCGGCGGCGATCAGTACCTTCGCCTTTCCTGTCTTTTTTAATTCTCCCATCTCAATCAGGGTGTTAATGCTCTCTTCTTTGGCATCATGGATAAAACAACAGGTATTTACAACAATGGCTTCCGCCTCTGTCTCATCATCTGTAATTTCCCATCCCCTGTCGCGGATAAGCCCCAGCATTACTTCACTGTCAACCAGGTTTTTATCACAGCCAAGAGAAACAAATAATAACTTCATTCGCTCTATTCCTTTCCCATTTTACACCGCTTAGTTTTATATGCCGGCCTTATTTCTTTGGTTTTTGGCATATTAACTATTAATTATAAGAGACGGGCTATCTATAGTCAATAGCCAATCTTCTTGAGTTTCCGCATTTTGCAAACGATGAGCCGGGAGGAAGCAGAACGGTTATCTTGCATTGATATGCACCGTTAAAAGCACAAATTTGTGGTTTTGTTTGCTAAAGACGGACATTTGTGTCCGAATTTGGCAGACAAAACCGCAGGTTTGTACTTTGCTTCGGTGTGTGAGAGCAAGATAACCGTTCTGCTTCCTCCCGGCTCGTCGTTTGCAAAACGCGGAAACTCAAGCACAATATCCTCTGGTATTTATGAAGGTTTCGTGGTATGATGGATAAAATCAAACACAGGAGGCTTTTAAATGAAAAAATTTACACGGTTTTTGCTGCTGCCCTTGCTTATGATTCTTATAATCGGCGGCATATGCTATTATATTTATCTTCCCGCTATTAATATCCATTCCAGGGAATTCTGGATTTTTTTATTTGCGCTTTGTATTGTCGCTACCATAGCGTCCCTTCTTTTTGGCAGCCGGCCGAAGCTGAAACAAAATGGGAAAAATCTGGAGATGAATTTGGAAAATCCGGCAAAGAAAAATCCCTTTTTTAAAGCTTCCCTGGCTCTTAGCTTGGCTCTTTTAGCCATATACGCCATCGGAAGCCTGCTTTCTTCCCCGATTGTTAACGCAAAAAAATACCGGGAGCTGATACAGATTGAAACCAGGGATTTCGCCCAGGATATTGAGCAGATTTCCTACAGCGAGATTCCGCTTTTAGACAGGGATTCCGCCGCCCTTTTAGGATCGCGTAAAATGGGAAGTATGGTAGAGTACGTTTCCCAATTTGAAGTAGCTAATAACTATGCGCAGATTAACTTAAATGATGCGCCGGTCCGGGTAACGCCTTTAGAGTATGCCAGTCTTTTTAAATGGTTTACAAATCAAAGCCAGGGACTTCCCGCTTATATTAAAATTGATATGGCTACTCAGAATGCAGAATGCGTTAAGCTTCCAGAGGGCATTAAATATTCAGAATCCGAGCATTTCGGCCGCTATATTTACCGCCACCTGCGCCTGCGTTATCCAACCTATATTTTTGATACGATTAATTTTGAAATTGATGAAGAAGGCACCCCTTACTGGGTATGCCCGGTAAAAGATTTTACGATCGGTCTTTTTGGAGGCCAGACCGTAAAAAATGTAGTTCTGGTAAATGCTATTACAGGCGAAACTACAAACTACAAAACAAAAGACGTTCCGACCTGGGTAGACCGGGTATACTCCGCCAACCTTTTAGTCTCCTACTACGACTATTACGGAACCTTAAAGCACGGCTTTTTAAACTCTATTTTCGGTCAAAAGGACTGTCTCCAGACCACAGAAGGCTACAACTATATCGCGCTGGAGGATGACGTCTGGGTTTATACCGGCGTTACCAGCGTAGTCAGCGACGAATCCCTGGTAGGCTTTGTCCTTATGAACCAACGTACGGCGGAAACCCGCTATTATTCCATCGCCGGAGCAAAGGAATATTCCGCTATGGCTTCCGCCGAAGGCAAGGTGCAGAATCTGGCGTATACCGCCACTTTTCCGCTGCTTTTAAATATTTCCAATGAACCGACCTATTTTATTGCCCTGAAGGACAGCGCGGGCCTAGTAAAGAAATACGCTATGGTAAATATTGAAAAATATACCATCGTCGCTATTGGCGATACCATCGCAGATTGTGAAAAGGACTATATCACCCAGCTAAAGCAAAATCACATATCTGCAGAAGTCCTGGACGCCGCTAAAAAAACCGTCGCCGGAACTATTGAAAAAATCGCTGATTGCGTTATTGAGGGAAATTCCCATTACTATATTATGCTAAAGGGACGCAGCGGCATCTACGATGTCTCCGTAGCAGAAAATATCTCTGTTGTTACTTACCAAGAAGGGGACTCTATCCGCCTGGAATATACAGAAGGCGAGGGAGCCCATATTGTTTCTGCTATCTTAGAATAAACTAAGAACTTTGGACACTGTTTTAAACGCCGCCGCTGTCTTGAATTTTCTCCCCAAGACAGCGGCGGCGTTTATGATTCTAAAAAGTCCATACCCTATAAAATCCTGAAAATCAAAGCCTTTCCCATACACGTCCATTTCTTCAGCTTCTTCCAGAGCTTTTTAAGCCCCAGCTTTACAGAATGGAAATACCTGGCGCGAAGGCTTTCTTTATATTTTCCTACAAATAAACGGTCAATAAAATACAAGATGCAACGGGCGTCTTTTGGATTTGACATATCCCGCAGACCAGTTTCCAGGTTTCGGCGAATCCGGTACATCGCGCGGCTGTGGTCAATATTTGTAGTTAGGCAGCCGCGGTCAAAAATAAGCTCAAAAAGTTCCTGGTACCCATAACAAGGCTTGTATTCTGCATACTGTTCAATCAACTCCCGTACTAAAAGAACGCTCCCGCTATAGGCAAGGGGAATATGTAAGCCTTCCTTTTTCGCTACCAGACTCCCCGCCCCATCCCTGGCTTCAAAGGCTTCCAAATAAAGAACGAAGTCCTCAATCTGGTAATTTCCTATTACGGTCATTTCATTTTTCTTTTTCTCTACGGGAAGCAACCCTAATTCCCAAGGGTCTAACAAGCTTCCCTTCTCTGTCATCATAATTTCAAAAGCAGCATCCTTATACTGCATCCATTCTGTTTTTTCTAATCGATTCATTTTCCTCACTCGTTTTCTCTTTTTGCGGCCCAGAGACAATTATACATCAACATAGCAATGGTCATAGGCCCTACTCCGCCTGGAACTGGCGTAATTGCCCCGGCTACCGGCTCTACCCTTTCAAAATCTACGTCGCCGCAAAGCTTATTATTCTCATTTCGGTGGATTCCTACATCAATCACGCAGGCTCCCGGTTTTACATACTCTTCCGTGACAAACTTCGGCTTTCCAACCGCTACTACTAAAATATCTGCTCTTTTTGCAATTTCCTTTAAATTCTGGGTTCGGGAATGGCAGACGGTCACCGTCCCATTTTCTCTCAGCAAAAGCATAGCCATTGGCTTCCCTACAATATTGCTTCTTCCCATAACAACGCATTCTTTTCCTTCTATTTCAATACCGGAACGTTTCAAAAGCATAAGAACGCCAGCCGGGGTACAAGAAACAAAACCTTCCTTCCCAATACTTAAGGCCCCTACGCTTTGAGGATGGAAGCCGTCCACATCTTTTTTCGGACTGATCGCCTCAATAATCCTGTTTTCACAGATATGGGCAGGTAAAGGAAGCTGCACCAAAATTCCGTCCACCTGACCGTCCTGGTTCAGCTCCTTTACTTTTTCTAAAAGCTCCTTTTCTGTCGTTTCTTCTGGAAGCTCATAGGCAAGAGAACGGATACCCACGTATTCGCAAGCCTTCTTTTTATTCCCTACATAAACCGTAGATGCCGGGTCTTTGCCTACCTGAATCACTGCCAGAGTAATTTCCCGTCCCTGCTTTTTCAGTGCTTCCACCTGCTCCCTTACTTCATCCTTAATTTCACCTGAAATTCTTTTTCCATCAATAATGTATGCCATGTATCCTATCTCCCATTTGTTTTTTATACTGGCTATTATTATAAACATAATGGTGTCTCTTGGCAACCGTATAAAATTCTTTCCATAAACTGGCGACTCTTTCTTCTGAGTAATACAGGCTTCCTTGTCTGGATGCTTCCGCCGCTTTTAAAAGCGCCTGGCTATCGTTTGCCCAGCTTTTTATTTTTTCTTTAAATTCCTCCCGGTTTTCTCCGGTTTCTGCAAAATCAAACAAAACGTTCTGATAGATTGGCAGCCTCCTTACCAAAACCGGCGTATGGCAGCTCCAGGCCTCTAAAATAGTCATAGGGAACAGCTCCTCATAAGACGGCAGAAAAAACATATCTGCTTCCTGGTAAAGCTTCCGCATTTCCTTTCTTTCCACCAGTCCCAAAAATTCCATATTTTCGGGCGGGTTCTCTACCGCCTCCTTTATTTCTTCATACCCTTCCGAAATTTTCCCGAAAGCAAAATTACCCGCCCATAAAAAGCGTATCTCAGGAAGCTCCCTGGCTAACTGCACCGCCTCCAGCACCCCTTTTCTTTTCTGGAGCTGCCCCGCGCAAAGCACGGTAAATCTCTCGTTCTTTCTTTTTTCCCTTTCTGGGTAAAAATCCCTGGCAGAGACAAAATTAGGAATATAGGTTACTTTTTCCTTAGAAATTCCATATTTTCTAAGCTCTCCAATAAAATAAGGATTCACCACTACCAGCTCGTCCATCTCCTGATAAAACCGGATAACATACCAGTAAAAAACCTTTCTCATCCATCCTGGCAAACGGATGCTGTTCTCCAAAGTCTCTGGAAGAAAATGAACGTATCCCACTCTGGCCTTCCCTCTGGCCTTAGCCCAGAGAGCATGAAAAAAATACTCCAGGTTAATAGTGTGGTAATGGTTAACTTCGCCTAACACCCCGCCATTTTCCATAACAAAGCAGCTATTATAAAGATAATCCTTCACCAGTCTTACCTGTTCATCATGGGCGGAAAGCACTCCCTGCCCTTTTACCGTATGCGCCTTTGAAAGCATATTAATATACATCATCTTTGTATTCTCCTCCTTAAAAATCCTGTCAGGCGAAAAACTTAAGCGCCTGTTCAAAACCCATTGTTAATGTAAGGCTGTAAGCAACTAAAGCCGCCGGCTTTCCTAATAAGATAATGGCGGAAAACTTTTTCACCGTCATAGAAGTAAGTCCCGCCAGAAAGCACAGAAAATCATCTGGAGCTACGGGAAGAAAAATTGCTATAGCAAACATTTTTTCAAAGCGTTTTCCCTTTTCCAGCCAGCTCTGATACTTTTCAAACTGCCCCGGTTTTGTAATCTTTTGCACAAAAGGCTTTCCATACTGCCTGGCCAAAAGAAAGGCCCACAAAGAACCTAAGCAGATGCCGACGTAATTATATAAAAATCCCATAACAGGACCAAAGGCCACAACGCCGACAACGCATCCCAAAGAACCCGGAAGCACCGGAATAACTACCTGTACCGCCTGAAAACCTACAAAAAGCACAATACCCCACAGCCCGCTTTTTTCCACAAAGGCCTGGAAGCTCTCTACAGACTGAAAAATCCCCATTTGAAATCCAAGCGCCGTTAAAGCGGCCAAAAGAAGCATACCTAGGATCGTAGCTGCATTCATAAACCTCTTAATATCTATTGTTCCCTGATTCATCTGCTTTCTCCCTTCTTTTTTATCATTTGTGAAACATTTGCAAAACTCAGTCATTATCTGAATTCTTTTCTATCATTTATAACGATTTACCTTCTTCGTTTTCTTCATATATCCTACTAGAAAAATCTTACTAATTTGGGTATCTTTTTCTGAAGAATTCTTAAAAAATCCTAACTAATTGTTTTTTATTTTATAGGGAACCCGAAGGAATTTCCTATAAAATAAGAAAAGCCGCCGGCAAGCGCAGCGCCTGCCGGCGGTCTCTTTGCCCCTATATTGTTTTTAAAATTCCTTGGGCAATCGCATTGGCTGTTTCATAGAAGGAATCATCAAAAATTTCATTATCTTTGTCGCTGTCAATAAAACCAGCCTCTACTAAAAGAGCGGGCATCTGGCTCTGGCGCAGTACCGCCAGATTCTGCCGCACCTCTGTCCCCAGGTTCTGATAACCTACTTCTGCCAGCTCCTCATTAATATTCTCTGCAAAACGTTCTTTTACATCCCCTGTATTATATATCAAAGTTTGTACGCCATTATAAGTATTTGGCGCATAGGCGGCGTTCCTGTGGATGGAAAGTAAAAGGTCTGCTCCGCTGTTATTGGCGATTCGCGCCTTTGCCGACGGACTCTGATAAATATCCAGGGTTCTGGTATAATCGACGTCGACTCCGTTCTCCTCCAAAATCTGTCCTACTGCCAAAGCGAGCCGCAGGGTATCGTCCTTTTCCCGCCTTCCTTCATAGGAGGCTCCATTGTCAAAGCCTCCATGCCCGGCATCTACAATTACCTTAAACATAAAATCTCCCGATTTCCCTCTTTTTATTAAGATATGCACAGAAACTTTTTTAGAGCATGTCCGAATATGGCATATAAAACCGCAGGTTTGTACTTTGCTTCGGTGTGTGAAAGCAAAATAACTGTTCTCCCTCTCCCCTTGACAGGCGTACCAGTTGCAAAATACGGAAACTCAGCTCCTTGGCTCTTGGTTTTTTTTTCTTTTTCTGCTATAATAAAAACAAAAACAAGAAAAGCCTTATTACACCAGACAGGAGGTCTGTCACTATGATTTATAACTCAGAAACAGAACAAAAAAAGCGGGGTATCCGCTCTTATTTTACCGTCGGCCTTACCGCCTTCCTTGTTATCGCCGCCGCCGTTATTTTTTTCTTTTTTCTTTTCCGTATGAATACTATCTCCCGCTTTTTCAACCGGCTAGTATCTGTTTTGCAGCCGATTATTATAGGCTTTGTCATTGCTTACCTGCTGGCGCCAATCGCCGGTTTTTTTGAACGCCATTTGATAAAGCTATGCCTTTCTAAGGGAAAACAAAAAAAGCTTAACAAACGCCTTTCCTCTATGATTTGGTATATTTCCATTTTTCTTTCTCTGGTTGTGGCATGTTTTTTTATCTATGTCCTGGGAAGCCTGATTATCCCGGAGCTTTATATTACTATTATAGGTATTATAAAAGATATGCCCGGGCATATTGATTCCTTTACTAACTGGGTCAACGATACCCTGGACAACAACCAAATGATTGCAGATTATGCCAAACAGGGCATTGTCACCCTTACCAAATATTTTGAAAACTGGGTTGAAACAGATCTGTTATCCAAGGTGAATACCTGGTTTAATTATTTTGCCACAGGCGTTATCGGCGTTATCAATGTAGTAAAAAACCTGTTAATCGGCATTATTGTCTCTATTTACGTTCTGGTAGAAAAGGAACATTTTGCCGCCCAGGGTAAGATGATTATTTACGCTCTTTTTAAAACCCGTCCAGCAAACGTAATTATAGAAACCCTCCGCCAGAGCAATAAGATTTTCGGCGGGTTTGTTATTGGGAAAATCGTAGATTCCTTGATTATTGGCGTTTTATGCTTTATCGGCCTCACCTTCCTAAAAATGCCGTATACCCTTTTAATCAGCGTAATCGTGGGCGTTACAAATGTTATCCCATTTTTCGGGCCTTTTATTGGAGCGATTCCCAGCGCTGTTTTGATTATCTTCATCGACCCGTTAAAATGCCTGTATTTCCTGATTTTTGTCCTGGTTTTACAGCAAATTGACGGAAACATTATTGGACCTACCATTTTGGGAGACTCTACCGGGCTGTCCGCTTTTTGGGTTATCTTTTCCATCCTGGCCTCCAGCGGCCTCTTCGGCCTGATTGGAATGCTGATCGGCGTGCCTGTATTTGCTGTTATTTACTATATTGTCAGCACCTATATTGAATACCGGCTAACCTCCAAGGAATTGAAAAATACTTCTACGGATTATGAGCATTTGGACCGGATTGATACGGACGGCGGCTCCGCCGTCTATAAGCATATGCCGGAAATCATCGCTGACGCAGGCATTCCAGAAAAAGAAGAGGAAACGGAAAATAAATAGACTCCGTTACGTTAAAAAGGTATAAAATCTTTTTTATTCCACAAAAGATTTTATACCTTTTTCTTATTCTCCTATACTAGCCCTTATAATAATTAATTAGGCAGCCTTTTTGGATAATTGTTCTTTCGTCCTCTGTTAAGTTGCCCAGCTTCATAGAAAATTCCTTTAATCCCTCTGGCTTTACCACATAAGCAGTAATGTCCTCTGCTTTCTCTGCCACAGCCTTCCGAATTTCTGGAACAAAAATATAGTCTCCATTCTCAAACGGCTCCCTGCCTTTTAACAGAAACGGCAGCATACCCCAGTTAATCAGGTTCGAGCGGTAACGCTTTGTCGCATATTCTGAAGCAATATTAGCAAGGCCGCCCAAAACTCTCTGGCAGCTGGCCGCCTGCTCCCTGGCAGATCCGTCTCCCGGCTTTACCGCATAAATAGCGCTTCCAATCTCCACTTCCTTTTCCTCTATCTGGGAAAACTCTCTGGAAATTACCGTAAACACATCCGAAAGCTCCTTATTTTCCGCGCCGTTCCTGCGATTTTCCTCCAAAGCCCTTACCTCTTTTGCCCGTCCGACATAAGCCGGGTCCTTTCTGGATAAGGTAAATTCAGCCAGTCCAAGAGGATTGGAACGGTAAGAGGAGGTCTCCCCAGAAGGAATCAGCTCGTCAGTTGTTGTAACCGGGTCATGAATAACCGAAACTACCTTCAACAGGATATTATCCTTTAGCTCTATCATAGACGGCCAATCTACAATATTTGGACCGAATTTGATTTCCTCCTCTGGGTTTAGCCTGCCGTTGCTATTGTATACGCGGTTTTCATAAATAGAAGCATCAAAATGGTACGCCGGTTTCGTAAATTCCGTATCCATATCTGTCGCCGCTGTCAAATACCCCTGATTTGCCGCCGTCGCAGCAATAGAGCGGGCGTCCATCAAAGCTACGGAAGCAATCTGGCCGCTGGTAACTTTAGAGCCCTCCCGGTTCGGGAAGTTCCGGGTGGTATGGCGGATAGAAAGTCCCCGGTTTGCCGGTACGTCCCCTGCTCCAAAGCATGGACCGCAGAAAGCCGTCCGAATCGTCGCGCCTGTCGCCATCAGGTCGGCTACCCGTCCATTCTTTACCAGCTCCATAAAAATCGGCTGGCTGGCCGGGTATACGCTCAGGGAAAATTCATCTGCTCCAATGTATTTGCCCTTTAAAATATCGGCGGCATCGCAAATATTTTCAAAGCCTCCGCCCGCGCAGCCTGCAATAACGCCCTGCTCCACATAGAGCCTTCCTTCCCTTACCTTATCCTTTAACGTATAAGAAACCTTGCTGTTATCCAGACTTATCTTTGCATTCTTTTCTACCTCGTCCAAAATATCCGTCAGATTCGCATTCAGTTCTTCAATCGTATAAACATTGCTTGGATGGAACGGCATAGCAATCATCGGCTTAATTTCAGAAAGATCCACATAGATCATGCCGTCATAATAAGCCACGGCCTGGGGCCTGCATTCCTTATAATCCTCTGGACGGTTGTGAAGCTCATAAAAATCCTTTACCTTATCGTCCGTTTCCCAAATAGAAGACAGACAGGTAGTTTCCGTTGTCATAACATCAATTCCGATACGGTAATCTACGCTTAAATTGCTAATACCGTCTCCAATAAATTCCATTACCTTATTATTTACATATCCGTTTTTAAATACGGCTCCAATAATAGCCAGAGCAATATCCTGAGGGCCTACGCCTCTTTGCGGGGCTCCCGTCAGATATACCCCTACTACCTGCGGCATAGGGATGTCGTAGGTTTTAGAAAGCAGCTGTTTTACTAATTCTGGTCCGCCCTCGCCCATTGCCATGGTTCCCAAGGCCCCGTATCTGGTATGACTGTCAGAGCCGAGAATCATCTTTCCTCCGCCGGCCAACATTTCCCTTGCAAACTGGTGGATTACCGCCTGATGAGGAGGCACATAAATTCCGCCGTATTTTTTTGCGCAGGAAAGACCAAATACGTGGTCGTCCTCATTAATCGTGCCTCCAACAGCGCAAAGGCTGTTATGGCAGTTTGTCAGCACATAAGGCACAGGAAATTTTTCCAGTCCCGACGCCCTTGCCGTCTGTATAATCCCCACAAAGGTAATGTCATGGGAAGTCAGCTTATCAAACTTGATTTTTAACTGCTCCATATTTCCCGAAGTGTTATGAGCCTCCAAAATATGGTAGGCCATCGTTCCCTTTACAGCTTCCTCTTTTGCAAGATCCGCGCCGTGGAAACGGGCTAAAAGCCTCTGCCTGGTTTCCGGGCTCTCTTCTACCACTTCTCTTCCATTCAGCACATATGCCCCGTGCTCAAATAATTTAATCATCCATTGCCTCCCTCTTTCTCTTAAAATAAGCCTGTAATTACTCCTTCATCATTTACATCAATCCCAAAAGCGGCCGGCTTCTTTGGAAGCCCCGGCATAGTCATAACCGTGCCTGTAATAGCTACGACAAAGCCTGCCCCGGCAGATACATAAACCTCCCGGATATTGATTGTAAAATCCTCCGGGCGCCCCAGCTTCGTTGGGTCGTCAGAAAGAGAATACTGGTTTTTCGCCATGCAGACAGGCAAATCCCCAAAGCCCAGCTCTTCTATAGCAGAAATTGCTTTTTTTGCCGCCGCATCGTAGGTAACGCCGGACGCCCCGTAGATTTCCTTTGCAACCTTTTCTATTTTTTCCATTAACGGCAAATGGTTATCATATAAAAGCTCAAAGCGGCTTTCTTTATTTTCTAATGTATCCATAACCTTTTTGGCCAGATCTATACCGCCGTCGCCGCCCTTTTCCCAAACCTCGGAAAGGGCGAAATCACAGTTTCTTTCCTTACAAAAGCCCTCTACAAAGTCTAACTCTGCAGCCGTATCTGTTACAAAACGGTTCAAGGTTACAACGCATGGCACGCCAAATTTCTGTACATTCTCAATGTGCTTTTCCAGGTTTACAATTCCCTTCTTTAAGGCCTCCAGATTCTCGGCGCCAAGCTCCGTCTTCGGTACGCCGCCATTGTATTTCAAAGCCCTTACCGTTGCTACCAGTATGACGGCGTCCGGTTTTAATCCTGACATCCGGCACTTAATATCAAAAAACTTTTCTGCGCCCAAATCTGCGCCGAAGCCCGCCTCGGTAATTACATAATCCGCCAGCTTCAGAGCCGTTTTCGTCGCTCTTACGCTGTTGCAGCCGTGGGCGATATTAGCAAAAGGCCCTCCATGGACGATTGCAGGCGTATGCTCCAGCGTCTGGATAAGATTCGGCTTAATAGCATCCTTTAAAAGCGCCGCCATCGCCCCTACCGCATTCAGCTGCTTTGCTGTTACCGGCTGCCCTTCATAGCTGTAAGCTACGATAATCCTGCCCAGCCGTTCCTTTAAATCCTTCATATTTTCTGCCAGGCAGAGAATCGCCATAATTTCAGAAGCAACCGTTATAATAAAATGGTCCTCCCGGACAACTCCGTCCACTTTTCTGCCAAGGCCTACCACAATATTCCTTAAAACCCTGTCGTTCATATCAACGCAGCGTTTCCACACCACCTGGTTGGTATCAATCCCCAGCTCGTTTCCCTGCTGTATATGGTTGTCCAGCATAGCCGCCAGAAGGTTATTGGCAGAAGTGATTGCATGAAAATCTCCGGTAAAATGAAGGTTTAAATCTTCCATTGGCACCACCTGGGCATAGCCGCCTCCGGCTGCTCCGCCCTTAATGCCAAAGCAAGGGCCAAGAGACGGCTCTCTTAAAGCAATCACCGCCTTTTTATCCAATCTTCCAAATGCTTCTCCCAAGCCTACCGTAGTTGTCGTTTTTCCCTCTCCGGCAGGCGTAGGGTTAATTGCCGTTACCAAAACCAGCTTTCCGTCCTTTTTGTCCTTTACCTTTTCCCAAAGGCTGTCTGAAAACTTTGCTTTATATTTTCCATAAAAATCCAGGTCGTCCTCTTCTATATCCAGCCTCTTTGCAACCTCCCGGATATGGACAAGCTTTGCTTCCTGTGCAATTTCAATATCTGTTTTCATATTTTCCTCCATTCCTGCGCCGCCTTCTGCGCCTATCAAGTTTGCGGTTGCCGCGCGAACGCAAACTTGGTAGTGAAAGATTTAAAATCTTTCACTTTTTCCTCCATTCCTGCGCCGCCTTCTGCGCCTTAACGAGTTTGAGCCAAGCAGCGCGCAGGCGCAAATCCCGCGATTGAAAATTTTAATCTTGTAATAGCTTTCTGTTTCAACATTATACCCTAAGCAATCCGGTAACTTCAATACCTGCCGGGATAAAACATACTAATTTCTTTATAAAGCTGTCCTAATATATTTCAGATATTTTAAATAAGAAAATAAAATATCCTCCTCATAGCATTGGTAATACATGCGGGAACCTACCGCATCCTCTATTTCATTAAACAAAAGCCTGCCCGCGCCATCCCGGATAAAATCAATACCGGCAAAATCAAAATACCAATGGCCTAAAATTTTTTCCACCAGGCTTTCTTCTTTTTTCGTAAGCTTATAAGGAAAAATACTACCGCCAAGGGAAAAATTAGCGCGGAAATCTCCTTCGGCCCTTCTTAAAACGCAGCCCTTTATCCTGTTTCCTACGACATAAACCCGAATATCCTCCCCAGGGCCGGAAATCAGCGGCTGTATAACTGCATCATCCCTTCCCAGCCCGGAAATAACAGCCTCCAGCTGCTCCCTGTTTTCATATAAAAATACCTGGCTGCCGCCATGGCCGGAAACAGCCTTTACTACAACAGGCTTTACTAAGCGTCCTCCTTGATCCGCCGGAAGCCTTAACAGCTTCTTTGGCAAATGCTCCTGCTTGCAGATACAGGTTTCTACTACAGGAATAGACAAAGAAGAAACCTCCTGATAGGCAATCCCTTTATGGTTGCCCGCCAAAGCCACCCGGCTGTTATTGTAAACCGGAACGCCCATCCCTTCTAATTGTCTGGCCAATATGTAATTCCTGGCTCTGTGCAGCGCAAAATCCGGTTTTTCTTTTCGTTTTCCCTGATACCACAGCTGTAGTCCCGACTGCTCTACAACTATAGAAAGCTCCTCTGCATAAATAAGCTGTATTTCCATTCCCAGCTCCCGCCCTGATTTTTGATGCATTTCAATAAAGCTTTGGTTCTTTTTTGCATCTCTTTTCTCATAAATCAGCCACGCCTTCATTTTCCCGCCGCCTTTCCGGCAAGATAGCAAAGAATCCGTTCTGCTGTATCTACCCCGGTACAATCGTAGATATTTTTAAAATGAGCGTTAGAATTTACCTCGCAAACCAGAGGGCCCTTATCTCCAAATAAAAGGTCTACTCCTGCAAAATCGGCGCCCAGAGTCTCGCAGGCCCTTACCGCCAGAGCCTTCTCCTCTTTGGAAGGCTGATAAGGCTTCATTTTCCCGCCGTTAGAAAGATTTGCCCGAAAATCTCCGTTCTCAGAATAACGGTACATCCCCGCAACCACCTCTTTTCCCACGACCTGCAGGCGAACGTCCCTTCCAAAAGAGCTTTTTATAAATTCCTGCATTAAAAAAGGCCTTCCCTCCATCCCTTTCACCCGTTCCAAAAGCTCCTCTTCTCCATTCGCCAGATAAACCTGTTGCCCAAAGGAACCGAAGCATTCCTTTACTACCATAGGAAACCCAAGCTTTTCTCCGGCCGTTTTTAAGAAATCAAAGCTGTTATATCCAATATTAGAATAGGTCATCGGTCCTGGTATCGTCCGGGGCATAGGTACGTCCGCCTGCTCCAGTAATAAGTGGCTTAAAGATTTATCATCACAAGCGCTAATGGCAGCAGAAGAATTTGCCACGAAAAGCCCCCGGTTCTCTAAAGCTTTGGCAAGCCGTATATCCTTGTCCCAAAACAGCACAAAAGAAACGTCCGAAAACGTTTCTTTGTCTCCTAACACCGGCAGGATTTCTGCATTCGTTCTTAGCTCCAGCAAAACGCCCCGTTCCTTTGCCGCTTCCTGAAACATAGTATAAAGCTGGCAAAATTTCTCTGTACGCAAAAACTCATTTACAATTAGCCATGCCTTCACACAAACCCTCCCTGTTTTTCATGTCTTTATACATATTCGTCAACATACTGCTCAAACTCCTCTAAGGACATTAAAACCTTCCTTGGTTTCGTCCCTTCTTCCGGCCCTACAACCCCGGCCTCCGATAGCTGGTCCATAATTCTGGCAGCACGGTTAAAGCCGATTTTATATACTCTCTGAAGCATTCCAATCGAAGCCTTGTCCTTTTCAATAATAAACCGGCCCGCCTCAATAAAATACTCATCCCGGTCCGCGCCTCCAGAGCCCTCCGTCCCTGTCTGAACCGCTGAAATTTTACTGTTGATTTCTTCATTATAGGCTGCGCCGCCGTTTTCCTGAGAAAGAAATTCCACTACTGCGCCGACCTCTTTATCCGATACAAAGGCTCCTTGTATCCGCACCGGCTTTGGATAACCGGAAGGGAAAAAGAGCATGTCCCCTTTTCCCAAAAGCTTCTCTGCTCCTCCGCCGTCTAAAATAGTTCTGGAATCAATTGCCGAGGAAACAGAAAAAGCAATTCTGGAAGGAACGTTCGCCTTAATTAAACCGGTAATTACATTGACGGACGGCCGCTGTGTGGCAATAATCAGATGGATGCCTGCCGCCCTTGCCATCTGCGCCAAACGGCAGATAGCATCCTCAACCTCTCCGGGAGCCACCATCATAAGATCTGCCAGCTCGTCTACAATAATAACAATCTGCGGCATTTTTTGGTATCTTGGATCATTGTCCTCTGCTACAACAGCAACCCGTTCATTATAGCCCTTCATATCCCGAACGCCTAAATCTGCAAATTTCTTATACCGCTCCGTCATTTCCATAACCGCCCAGTTCAAAGCGCCGGAAGCCTTTTTCGGATCTGTTACTACCGGAATCATAAGATGAGGGATACCGTTATACACGCTCAGCTCCACTACCTTCGGGTCTACCATAATCAGCTTTACATCCTCCGGGCTTGCTTTATATAAAATACTCATAATCAGCGTATTAATACAAACGGACTTACCAGAGCCGGTAGCTCCGGCAATCAAAAGATGAGGCATTTTTGCAATATCTGTTACAATGGTATTTCCTCCAATATCCTTTCCTACAGCAAAGGCAATATCCGACGGATGGCTTTTAAATTCCTTGCTTTCCAAAAGGTTCCTTAGCATAACCGTAGTATTTTCCTTGTTAGGAACCTCAATACCCACGGCTGCTTTCCCAGGAATCGGAGCTTCGATACGAATATCAGCCGCCGCTAAAGAAAGCTTAATATCATCAGCCAGACTGGTAATCTTACTTACCTTTACGCCCATTGCCGGCTGAAGCTCATAGCGGGTAACAGAAGGCCCGCAGCTTACGTTTTTCATTTCTACCTTCACGCCGAAGCTTTCCAGGGTAGCCAGAAGCTTTGCAGCCGTGGCCTTAAGCTCTGCATCAGATACGCCCGTTTCCTTTCCCTGGGGTTTTGACAAAAGGGATAACGGCGGAAATACATAAGCCGGCTTCTCTATTTTTTCCGGTTCTTCTTTCGCCTTATTTTCCTGTTCCTTTGGTATATCCGGCAAAAGCGGCTCCGTTTCCAGCGGCGTATGCTCCAAATTCTCTGGTTTCACTACCTCTGACGTTGTATTACCCTCTGGTAAAGGCATTTCCTCCACAGGTTCCTGCGCCTCTATTTCTGGCAGGACTATTTCCTCTTTCTCTGCTTCCCGTGGCTGTTCAGCGTCTTTCGTCTCCAAAGGCTCCTGTTCTGCCTTTGGCAAATCTATCTCCTGCTCTTTTTCCTGCCGTCCATTTTTTCCAAATACAACAGAAACAGGCTCCGACGGCTCTATCTCCTGGCCGCCGGTCTCCTCTTTTACAAAATCTTCTCTGGCCCGGAAAATTTTCAACTGTCCCAGCTTATCCTCTCTTGGCTCCCGGTGAAATTTATTTTTCAGCTCTTCTTCATAAAAAGGAACCCCCGGCTCTTCTTCCTTCACAGTTTGCTCTTCTTTTACAGGCTCTGGTACCGTCGGCTCCTTTGGAAATACCGTTTCTCCCAAAAACCGTTTTGCGGCCGCCGCCTGTTTCTTCATCCCAAACTTTTTCTCTGGTTTCTGTTCCGGCTCCTCTGGCAGCCTTAGCTCCTCTATTGGCTCCCCTACAGGCTCCGGCTCTGTTTTTTTTGCTTTTTCAAAGGTAAATACCTTTGCTTTTCGTTTCTCTGGCGCTTCTGCTGCAAGAGCCAAATCCTGCTCTTTTGCCCTCCTTTGACGCTCCTGCCTGACCTGCATCCGTTTCTTCCTAAGACTGGCAAAAAGCAGCCTCTCGGTTATCAGCATAACTAAAATAGCCCCGATCCCGATGAGAATGGCATATGTACCGGCAGTTCCAAAAATGCTGCACAAAAGCTTTTCCACAGCGCCTCCAACGAGTCCTCCGTTTTTCTTTCCCTCCGCGCATGCTTTATAAATATCCCAAAGCTTTTCTTCTTTGCTATAGCCTCCAAAAATCAACTGAAGTAACGCGCCAAATACCAGCATAAGCCCCGCGCTGCTAATCAGCTTTACCCTTATCGTGCGGTTCCCTTGGTTAGAAACCCAAAAGGCTACCCCAAAAAACAAGTCTTACGGAAGCAGGTACGCCAGAAAGCCGAACAAGCCAAATAAAATATTATTTACAAACTTTCCAAAAATACCTGCCAGGTTAAAGGTACTGAGCGCCAGTAAAACAGAAATTACCAGCGTCGCTACGAGAATAATCTCGTCCTGATATGGATTTGTCTCTGTTGTATGGTTATTTTTCTTTTTCGCCGCCATGAAAAACTCCTTTTAATTCCCTCTGATTAAATAAAATTCCAAATAATTGCCGCCGCCCCTGCTACAAAGCAATAATAAGCAAAGTATTTAAATTTCTTCCCTCTTACAACTACCAGCATCGTCTTAATGCAAATATAGCCTACTATCGCTGCGACAATTGTGCCAATTATGTAATTTGCCATAACTGCCGTTTCCATCTCCGCCGCATTAAAATCTTTAAATTCCAGGATACTGGCGCCTAAAACGGCTGGAATCGACATAATAAAAGAATATTTTACTGCAAAATTTTTATCAAAACCAAGCCGCAGGCAGGCTGTAATGGTCGTCCCGGAGCGGGAAAGTCCCGGCAAAGTAGCAAAACCCTGCGCAAGTCCTACAAGTCCCGCCTCTCCATAGCTTATCTGATTCGGCCTTTTATGTCCCTCCGGCGCATGGTCTGCAATCGTAAGCAAAACGGCTGTTCCAATCAGGCAGATACCAGGTACGACAATCGTCGCGCTCGCTTGTTCAATTATGTCTTTTAAAAGTATCCCGGCAACTCCCGTCGGAATGGTTGAAACGATTACCAATAAAACAAATTTCCGGTAAGCCGAGGTTACTACCGGCATGTACTCCTTCTTTTCTTTTCGGAATAAATTGGAAAAGAAACGGCCCGCGTTGGCAAACCATGCTCCTAAAATACAGAAGCCCTCTACAACAAGCTTTTTAATATCCTTCCAAAATGCAATAAAAATAGCTACCAGGGTACCGAAATGAAGCATAACATCAAAAATCAGGCCGCCGCCTGCCTCCAAATCAATCCCTAATATATGCTTAAATATTGCCAGATGCCCAGAGCTGCTGACTGGCAGAAATTCTGCCAGTCCCTGCACCAGACCCATTACAATCGCTTCCCAAAGCTCCATATTACATATCCTCCTAAAATTTATCACCTTACAATATTAACACTTTCTTCCTGCCCCGTCAATCATTCCGTAAAGCTTCTCCATAGCATCCCTGATACCGCCGACGCTGTCAATCACGCCTTCCTCCACAGCTTCCTGCCCTACTAAGATAGTGCCCAGGTCCTTCGTTAAAATTCCCTGCTTTAGCATAAGCTCTTCTACCCTTTCCTTTTGAATTTTAGAATGATGGGCAATAAACCCTACAATTCTGTCTTGCATTAGCTTAAAATATTCATAGGTAGAGGGCGCTCCAATAAACATTCCATTCATCCGCACCGGATGGATTACCATCGTTCCTGTCGGTACAATAAAAGAATACCGGGTAGACGCTGCAATCGGCACCCCAATGGAATGGCTGCCTCCCAGAACCAGGGATACCGTAGGCTTACTTAAAGAAGCAATCATTTCCGCAATCGCAAGCCCTGCCTCCACATCGCCGCCAACCGTGTTCAGTATAATTAAAAGCCCCTCAATATCCCTGCTGTCCTCAATCGCCGCCAGCTGCGGCAGTACATGCTCGTATTTTGTTGTTTTACTAGCCGCCGGAAGGGACTCATGCCCCTCAATTTCCCCGATAATAGATAAAAGATGAATCTTATGCTCGCTTTTACTGTTATCCAGAGTAATCTGTCCAAACTCCGATACCTTATCGTCCTCATACTGTTCCTTTGCTACCTTCTTCTCATCCGCCATAACGCCTTTTCCTTTCAAAACAATTTTTTACCCTTTTATTATATGAAATTATAACCTGTTTATTCAAAAGCCTAAAAGAAGAACCAATATCCCTACATTGGATATTGGTTCTTCTTTCTAAACATCAAAATTATTCTTTTAAATTTATATACGCGTACTCATTGGAGCTTCGGAACACAGTACTGGAAGAGCCCAGAGCATGCACCTGCAAAATATCTCCCGACGTTACCGCGCTAATCGGTATGGAAAGCCGTTTACTGCTCCAAAAACCAGTCTCTACTTTTTCTCCATTCACATAAACCCTGCACCATGGAGTAAAATTCTTTCCCTCTATAAAAAGAAGCTCGTCATTTACAACCGAAGGCTGGGTATCCAGAAGATAAATCTCATCAATTCCCATAGTAAGCTCTGACTCCGGGTATAAATCCAGGCCGCCATACGAATATTTATCGCCATATAAAATATCGTACTGGAGCGTTTCCAGCCCATCCATATAAAACAGGCTGTCCTTCATAGACTGATGGTATTGGAATATCGTACCCTCATGAATCCCAAGCTGATCCAGCATATCTGCCATTAACTGATAGGAAGCCGTATCTTTGTCCTCTTTTTCCATGCCAAAATTATTCCAGGTAATATATTTTGTTTTAAAAAGGCTTCCGGTCGCCATATCCTTTTCTTTCAGATTCATAGTAGGCAGATGATCTCCAAACATAACCACCATGGTTTTTTCATCTCGCGCAGAAAGCTGTTCAACCAAATCCCCAATAAATTTATCTACTTCATGGAGCTGATTTATATAATACTCCCACGCATAATTTTTACCTTCCGTTTCCGCCCCGGAAACCTGGATTTCCGGTTTTTCAAGAACCTTTTGCTCTGGATAGCTGCCATGCCCCTGCACGGTAATCGTATAGATAAAATCCGGGCTGTCCGGCGTCGCATCCATAAGCTTTTCTACTTCCCCTAAAAGAATGTTATCCGTCGGCCAGTTTCCTGTCGGCGTATACTCCCGGATATTCATAAGCTCCTTACTGGTAAAATAATCAAAGCCCATTTTAGAAAAAGCATTGGCGCGGCTGTAAAAATTTCCTCCATTATTATGTACTACGCCAGTTCCATATCCCAGCCCGCTTAAATTGTGAGCGATACTTTCACAGCTATGAGACTTCAGGGTTGTCTTATATGGATATTCCCCCGTCCCGAAATACCTGAGGCTCATACCCGTCAGTATCTCAAACTCCGTGTTGGCCGTTCCCGCCCCTACTACAGGCACTTCCAGGTATCCGGTAGAATATTCCTTTTCCAGCTTATGGAAATTAGGAATCGGATCTTTGGAGCATTCCAAAAACTGAATCTCCGACGGGTCGATAAAGGACTCTAAAAGCACCAGGATAATGTTAGGCTTCTCCTCGTTTTCCTTTACCTCTCCAGCCAGCTTTTTCTTCTCCCACGCTTCCTTTTCCCGCGCTTTCACATTATCCACAGAAGCCTGGGAATACCGCTTTGGTTTATGCATTCCCCGATCCAGCACGCTGGTAGAAAAGCCGTATACAAAACCGTAATCTTCATAGCCCTTCGCAATATTTTCAAAATAATCGCTCAAAAGATTCTGCTTTACCGCTGCATCCGTAAAAACCGGAACCCACAAAAAGGAAGAAAGAAGCACGCAGGCAGCAATCAGGCGGTTCATCTTTCCCTGGTATTTCGGTCCTTTTTTCCAAAGCCAGATATTAAAAACTAAAAAACTCCCTGTCAAAACAATAGCGAAAATAGCTTCTGTCGTTGAAAAATAATTATTTTTCATTGCAAATAAATCGGTTATCATCTTTAAATCCGTATATCCAAAAGGCGTTACCCGCTTTAACAAAAGGCACCCGTTTACCACGCCTAAAAACAGCCAAAGGCCGCTTATCAGCACCCGTAAAAGGCAACGCCGTTTTACCAGGTAAACAACCAGGAAGGTTAAAAAAATAATAGCCGAATTATAAAGAAAAATCCAGGAGCGTTCAAATAAAAAATCTACCGCCGCCCCAACCGAATGCCGGGAGCAGGCTTCTATAACAAAACATATCATGCAAGATAAAATTCCATGAAAAATTAAAGAATACTTATTTAATGTCGTAATAATTTTTTCCCTTGTGTCCATATCCTTTCACCTATTTCTCATTTGCTAATTATTCTATGCTGCCTCTTGAAACTTTATCTCTTTTTCTACAGAAAGTCAAGGCGGATTTTGCACAAAAAAGGGCTGTGTACACAGCCCTTTTTCTATTAATTTTACATATTCTTTACATTACTTGACGTCCTTTATCGAAAAGCTCATTCTTCCCATCTTATCCTTCCCTATGCAGACTACCTTAACCTTATCGCCCAAAGTAAGAACGTCCTCTACCTGGCGAATCCTTTCCTTGGAAATCTTGGAAATATGAACCATTCCTTCTTTTCCAGGCGCAAACTCAATAAACGCGCCAAATTCCTTAATGCTGATAACCTTTCCTTCCAATATCTGCCCTTCTTCAAAATCAGTTACAATAATCTGAATCAGGCGCACAGCCTCCGCCATCTTATCAGCGTCGGTTCCGCATACAGATACCGCTCCGTCATCTGTAATATCAATTTTAACATCCGTCTGCTCAATAATAGCATTGATGGTCTTTCCGCGCTGGCCAACCACATCGCCAATCTTTTGCGGGTCAATCTGAATCTGGACAATTTTAGGCGCATACTTCCCAACCTCTTTTCTTGGCTCTGCAATGGCTTTTGCCATAATCTCATCCAAAATATAGGTTCTCGCCGCCTTTGTCCTTTGAATAGCCTCTTCAATAATCGGTCTGGTCAGGCCATGAATTTTAATATCCATCTGAATCGCCGTAATACCCTCATGGGTTCCTGCTACCTTAAAATCCATGTCTCCAAAGAAATCCTCCAGCCCCTGTATATCTGTTAACACGATATAATCCTCATCGCTGTCCCCAGTAACCAGCCCGGCTGAAATACCTGCAACTGCTTTTTTAATCGGCACGCCCGCCGCCATTAAAGACATAGAAGAAGCGCAAATGGAAGCCTGGGAAGTAGAGCCGTTGGATTCAAAGGTTTCCGACACCGTACGAATTGCATAAGGAAACTCTGCCTCGCTTGGAAGCACAGGCACTAAAGCTCTCTCTGCCAGCGCTCCATGGCCGATCTCCCGGCGTCCAGGTCCTCTGGACGGCTTTGTCTCTCCCACGGAATAGGATGGGAAATTATAATGATGCATATATCTCTTTGAGGTTTCAGCTTCATCCAGGCCGTCAATTCTTTGTGCATCCGATAAAGGCGCCAGCGTCGTTACGGTACAAATCTGGGTCTGACCCCGGGTAAACATCGCAGAACCGTGGGTTCTTGGAAGCAGGTCGATCTCCGCCGCCAATGGACGGATTTGATCGATTGCCCTTCCATCAGGACGTTTATGGTCTTTTAAAATCATCTTGCGGACTGTTTTTTTCTGGTACTGGTACAGAGCGTCTCCAATCAAAGGAAGCCACTCCTCCTGCTCTGCAAAAGCTTCTTCTAACTGCTCTGAAATCTTCTTTATATTTTCTTCTCTTACCTGTTTTTCATCGGTAAATACAGCCTTTTCCATCTCTTCTGGAGGAACGATTTCTTTTATTGCCTCAAACAGTTCTTCCGGCACGGCGCAGCTTATATACTCATGCTTTTCCTTTCCACATTCTGCTACGATACCATTGATGAACTGAATTACCTGCTGATTCACCTCATGAGCGGCAAAAATAGCCTCAAGCATCCTGTCCTCCGGCACTTCGTTGGCGCCAGCCTCAATCATAATAACCTTTTCCCTGGTAGAGGCTACGGTAAGCTGCATATCGGATACCGCCTTCTGATCCGCCGTAGGATTAAAAACAAATTCACCGTCTACCAGACCTACCTGGGTTGTAGCGCAAGGGCCGTCAAAAGGAATATCAGAAATCGCTGTTGCAATAGCCGAACCCAGCATAGCTGTAAGCTCTGGACTGCAATCCGGGTCTACGGACATAACCAGGTTATTTAAAGTTACGTCATTCCGGTAATCCTTCGGGAACAGAGGACGCATTGGACGGTCAATAACGCGGGAGGTTAAAACAGCATTTTCCGAAGCCTTTCCTTCCCTTTTATTAAATCCTCCCGGAATCTTTCCCACAGAATATAATTTTTCTTCATATTCTACGCTTAATGGAAAGAAATCAATACCATCCCTCGGCTTGTCTGATGCTGTTGCCGTAGATAATACAACTGTGTCACCATAGTGCATAAATGCGGCGCCGTTCGCCTGGGCAGCCACTCTTCCTATATCTACAGTCAAGGTCCTGCCAGCAAGCTCCATTGAATAACTCTTATACATACTTTCGGTTCTCCTTTTTATCTAACATAATCTATGGAAGAGATGCCGAAACAACTGAACAAGCCACTTCCTATACCTGCCGCTCATTACAAAAACCGTCTTAAATGGCCTCTTCAGAAGTCTCGGTGTACATCTCCGCCACACTATCTTTTTTATTGTATCACTAACCCTGCAAAAAATCCACTATAAATTTACCTGACTTCAATAGTTCGTTTCTTCCTCCGCCATTAAAAGAACGCTAAGGCAGAATTCCCTCTCTTTCAGCAAAATATCTATATCCCCAGCATATTTTCCAGCCGCCTTGCGGATGTTCGCCAGCCCATAGCCATGCCCTTTTGTCTTTTCCTTTGACGTAATAGGAAGTCCGCTTCCCGCATCCCACTGAAGCTTCCCTGCGAAGCTGTTCCTTACCTCTATCATATATGCGTTTTTCCTGCGGTAAGAAAGTACGGATATATACGACTCTTTGCCGCCCTCTGTATGTTCCAGCGCATTCTGCAAAGCATTGTTTAGTATCACGCTAATATCAAAGACGTTAATACCAGATTCTACAGGGTAATGAAAATCCGAATAAAAATGGATTTCCTTTTTCTCTGCTTCCCCTTTTTTCTCCTGTAAAATTACATCGGTTACCGGATTCCCGCTTTTTATTTCCCCCGCCGCTTCCAATAACGCTATCTCCAGCTCTTTGCTGTAAGCCTTTGCCTCCTCTGGCTGATTTCTGGTATAAAGTCTTTCTATTGTAAAAATGTGATTTGCCATGTCGTGTTTCATACTACGGATATTCTGATACAGCTCTTCTACTTGTCCAATATGTTGCTGGATACTGTCAATTTGTACGGCAAGCAGCTCATTTTGCCGCTTTTCTTCCTGCTTTTCCTTAATACTTTGGTACAATCCAATTACTAGGATAATTCCGACAGCCGATACAGCATAATACAGCAGCGCCAGCATATCGTAAAACCCTGTATTTTTTCCAGTTTCCGCTATATAAAAACTACGATAATAGTACAGGATTTCATAACTTGCCAGCCCTGCAAAGGAAGGGCACAGTAGCAAAAACAGCTCCTTTTTTGCCATATTCGCCTGCTTAAATACATAGGTTCTTAAAATAAACCAGACGCTGATACTTATCAGAACAATCTCTAATAACAGATAAACAATACACACTAAAATATACAAAACAAACCACATATCGGGACGAGCCGCCATATAATCCGTATCCCAGGCCAGACTATACAAATTATCATATAGAATATCCGCTATAGCGCAGGCAAACCGGCACAGAGAAAAAAACGTTATCGTGAGAAAAAGTTTCTGCTCATAACACCTCCGGTCTGCCAGGCACATCACAAAAAAAACAGTCAGAACGCCAATCATATATGCCAGAAATCTGTCCAAATGCAAAGGCATATAATAGAGAACCAGCATAGTCAGTAAATAGGTCGCCCCAGCGCAAAACGCTTTCTTTTTATTTTCCATAAAAGGTACGGCCAGCCAATAAAAGCCGACGGCTATAATAAGCATCTCTGCGACCGGCATCGCAGAAAATACGAAATCGCTATATCTTTTCAGCTCTTCCACCTATGGCCGCCCCTTTCTCTGGTTATATCTTAAATAGGCTTTTACAAACTCCCGGTAATTCTGCTTTGCCATCAGGGCCTGTCCTCTTTCCAGCCAAATAGCCGTAGCATCATACTTTCTAATATAATTAAAATTAACAAGGTACGCCCGGTGGGAACGATAAAATCCATCTCCCGCCCTTTTCTCCAGCTCCCTCATTTTTCCATAATATTCTATATCCGAATCCATTGTGTGTATAACCACCTTCCGGTCAAATACCTCTGCATAGACAATATCCTCTAAATTTACCATGATATGCTTGCCCTTTGCCGTTATCATAAGATCCGGCGGCTCCTTCTTTGCATTCCGTCCGGTTCTTCTTTCTTCAAATTGCTCTACTGCTTTTCCCAACACCTCGTAAAATTTTTCATCGCTAAACGGTTTTACAAGATAATGGAAGGCTCCAACGTCAAAGGCTTGAAATACATAATCCTCCAGCGCCGTTACAAAAATAAGAATCATCTGGCCGTTATCTTTACGCAGCCTTCTGGCTGTTTCCATTCCGTCCAGTCGCGGCATTTGTATATCAAGAAACAAAATATCCGGCGGCTCCACCGCATCTAATACCTCCTGCCCCGAATTATAAAATGCAAGGCTTCCTGCCGGATAAAGCATCTTTATTTTTTCTGAAAGTATTTCCCTTACTTCTTTTTGATCGTCGCATATACCAATCCGCATAATTAACCTCATTTCTGTACATAAACTGTCCTTTTATAAATTTTGTCGAAACCAAACTGTCCCTTCTACAGTAAGATGCTGTGAATAAAGCTTTTTCTGCCGTAAATCAATGAAAATCCGCCTTTTAAATACAAAAAGGCCCCAGACGCAAAATATGCGCCGAAAGCCTTTTTTCTTTTTTATTTAGACCTATTCATCCCAGTTATGATATACCTCCTGGACGTCGTCGTCTGCATCCAGCAGATCCAATATACGGTTAATATTCTTCAAATCCTGTTCACTGGAAAGCTCTACATAAGTCTGAGGAATCATAGTAACCTCCGCCTGGGCCATCGGTATCTTTTCTGCCTCTAAAGCCTCCCTCACACCGCTGAAAGCCTCTGGAGACGTAAATATTTCAAAGCTGTCCTCTTCCTCAGAAAAATCATCCGCTCCAGCATCCAGCGCCATCATCATAAGGTCGTCCGCATCCATGCTGCATTCTTCCCTGTCAATAATAATCTGGCCCTTTTCATCAAACATAAAGGATACGCAGCCCTGAGTCCCAATGCTTCCGCCTCCTTTGGTAAAAGCGTTACGCACATTGGATGCCGTCCGGTTTTTATTGTCTGTAAGCGCCACTACAATAATCGCCGTTCCGCTTGGCCCATACCCTTCGTATGTAACCTTTTCATAGTTAACGGAGTTCGCATCTCCGGCGGCCTTTTTAATTCCTCTTTCAATCGTATCATTCGGCATATTATTTGCCTTCGCCTTCGCAATTACATCGCGCAGACGGCTGTTATTCGCAGGGTCAGAACCGCCTTCCTTTACTGCTACTGCAATTTCTCTTCCAATAATTGTAAAAATTTTGCCCTTTGCTGCATCATTTTTTTCTTTCTTATGCTTAATATTTGCAAATTTTGAATGCCCTGACATATCTATTCTCCTTTATCTCAATTTCAACTTTTTACATAATACCACTAATTTTCCGCCAGCACAAGAGGAATTCCTTTAAGTTTCCGTATTTTGCGGATTCTACGCCTAGCAGAGAGCCTGGAAGGACTATCTTGCATTAAAATGCACCGTTAAAAACGCAGATTTGTACTTTGCCCGGTGTGTGAAAGCAAGATAGTCCTTCCAGGCCCTCTGCCGGGCGCAGAATCTGCAAAATACAAAACTGCCTCACAGCTCTCTTCCCAGCTTCTGCCTAAGCCTCCCCAAAAGGCTCATTTCTTTTAGCCGTAGCAGCTGCACTTTTTCTTTGGCAGGACTGATTTCAATACTGTCGCCGCTGATAAATCTTTTCCAGCAGGTTCCGTCTGTAATCACTACGGCCTCATCATCAAGAGCCTCCTTGCTCCGGCCAACGACAACCCGGATCCGGTCCCCCGAGGAAACAACCAGGCTTCTTTTATTTAAAGAATGGGGGCAGATTGGCGTTATAATCACCGCCGGCACTTCTGGAGCCAGAACCGGGCCCCCGGCGGACAGGTTGTAGCCCGTAGAGCCTGTAGGAGACGAAACAATAAGACCGTCCGCCACATAAGTATCTATCCACTCCTCATTCACATAGACATCCAAAGTAATCAGGCGGCAAAGCCCGGCCTTACTTATAACAAAATCATTTAGGGAAAGCCTTTTCTCCGGCCTTCCTTCTTCAAAAACAGTCCCGGAAAGCAACAGCCTGCGTTCAATCCGGCTTTCTGCCTCTAAAAGCTTCTTTAAATCCTGCTCCAGATTTTCTCTTTCAATCTCTGTTAAAAAACCCAGCGTTCCTAAATTGACTCCCAGAAATGGAATATTCAGACGATACAAATCAATCGCCGCCTGAATCAGCGTTCCGTCGCCGCCCAATATAATAATACAATCCGTATCCTGGGGAATGTCCAGATAGTCAATAAAATCCTTTTCTTCTGTTTTCAGAAAGCGGTCCCTGACCAGCAGGCATTCTCTGCCCATTCCCTCCAAAAGTTTTTTTACCTGCCGGGCCGTTTCATAGCCCTTATCCTTCTCTACATTTGTTACAACGCAAAACTTTTTCATCCTAACCCTTATCCAGACTGCTATGAGCCCTCTGCACCACATCCGAAATCAACGCCTGTGCATCCTCTGGAAAATCAGAAGCAGCCTCTCCCTTTTTAATTTCCATCAAATATTCAATATTTCCCTCCGGCCCCTTAATCGGCGAATAATCCAGCCACAATACGGTAAAGCCAAGAGAGCGCGCATAAGAAATAATTCTTTCAATGACCTCCTTATGCACGGCGGCGTCCCGTACAACTCCTTTTTTTCCGACCTTTTCCCTGCCCGCCTCAAACTGGGGCTTAATCAAACAGACAGCCTCGCCCTCTGGAGCCAAAAGCTCCCTTACTGGCTCCAATACCTTTGTAAGAGAAATAAAAGCGACGTCAATCGATGCAAAAGCAATGTCGTCCCCTATCTGGCTTCTTGTAAGATAGCGGATATTCGTTTTTTCCATAGAAACGACCCGTTCATCCTGCCTAAGTTTCCAAGCCAGCTGATTCGTTCCTACATCCACAGCATATACCCTGTCGGCTCCATTCTGCAGCATACAATCTGTAAAACCTCCGGTCGAAGAACCCACGTCCATACAGACTTTGCCCTCCAGCCTCACGCCGTGCTCTAAAATTCCTTTTTCCAGCTTATAACCGCCCCGGCTTACGTATTTCAGACTGTTTCCCTTTACGGTAATCTCTGCCTTTTCATCAAACATGCTGCCGGCCTTGTCCTCTCTCTGACCCGCTACCAGCACATCGCCGGCCATAATAACGGCCTTCGCCTTTTCCCTGGACTCCGCCAGCCCTCTTTTTACTAAGAGTACGTCTAACCGCTCCTTCATCTCCTGCTTAAAATCCTTTCTACAATACTGTCTGCATCCAGGCCCAGCTTTTTCTTTAGGATTTCCACATCTCCCTGCTCCACAAATACGTCCGGCAAGGAAATATTAATAAATTCCGCTCCTGTTTTTCCATTCTTCAGCAAAAGCTCCGCCGCCTGCTGGCCAAAGCCTCCGGTTTTCACATTTTCCTCCATGGTAACGAAAATCCTATGGCTGTCTGCCAGAGAAAGTAAAAGCTCCTCGTCCAAAGGCTTGATAAACCTTACATTAACAACCGTCGGGCCGACCCCGTCCAGCTCCATCTTCTTTTGTACCTGAACCGCCGTTTCCACCATAGAACCTGCCGCCAGTAGCGCAATTTCACTTCCCTTGTACAAAACCTCGCTTTTCCCCAAGGAAATCCGCTCAGTAAACTCCGAAAGCCCTTCATAGGCAGCCCCCCGCGGATAACGTACGGCCGCCGGCCCGTCATAGGCCACTGCAAAATACATCATATCTACCAGCTCCGCTTTGTTTTTTGGAGCCATAACGACTAAATTCGGTATATTAGAAAGATAAGACAGGTCAAATATCCCCTGGTGGGTTTCCCCGTCGTTTCCTACCAGCCCTCCCCGGTCCAAAGCAAAGGTCACAGGAAGCTTGTCAATACATACGTCGTGGAGAATCTGGTCGTACGCTCTCTGCAAAAAAGTAGAATAAATCGCCACAATCGGCTTCATGCCGGAGGCCGCCAGGCCTGCCGCAAAGGTAACGGCGTGCTCCTCCGCAATTCCCACATCAAAAAACCGCTGCGGAAATTCCTTCCGGTATTCCATAAGGCCCGTGCCGGAAGGCATCGCCGCGCAGACCACGGCAATCCGGCTGTTATCCTTAGCCATTTTTACACAAATATCCCCAAATACCTTTGTATAGCTTTCTTGCTTTCCCTTTTTTCCTACGCCCTTTTTTATCTCAAAAGGCTCTACTCCATGGTAAACAGAAGGGTTCCTTTCTGCATGAACGTATCCCTTCCCTTTCTTTGTAACAACATGGACGATAACAGCCTCGTTCATCCGTTTGGCATTTTGGAAGGCTTTTACCATCTGCTCTATATTGTGGCCGTCGATAGGCCCAAGGTAAGTAAGTCCCATATCCTCAAAAAGCATTCCCGGAACCACCAGACGTTTAATTGAGTCTTTGGAGCGCTTCACCTTATCCGCCAGCTTATTTCCGATTTTCGGCACGCTCCGCAGAGCGGACTCTACCCCGTCCTTTAAATGCTGGTAGCCCTCGTCGGTACGGATATTCGCCAGATAATTGGCCATACCTCCTACATTTTCCGTAATAGACATATTATTATCGTTTAATACAATAACCAGATTTGATTTCAGCCTGGCGGCATTGTTCAGGGCTTCATAAGCCATGCCGCCGGACAGAGCGCCGTCGCCGATTACGGCAAATACCTTATTTTTTTCTCCCTTTATATCTCTGGCCGCCGCCATACCCAGCGCAGCCGAAATAGAAGTAGAGCTGTGCCCTACTACAAAAGCATCGCAGCGGCTTTCCTTTGTCTTTGGAAAACCGCTCATACCCCCGTATTGGCGCAGGGTGTCAAAGCCTTCCTTCCGCCCCGTCAGTATCTTATGGGTATAGGCCTGATGCCCTACGTCCCATACCAGCCTGTCCTCTGGAAAATTCAAGCATAAATGGAGCGCTATCGTAAGCTCCACACAGCCCAAATTAGAAGCCAGGTGGCCGCCGGTTCTGCTTACATGCTCCAAAAGAAACCGCCGGATTTCCCAGGCCAGCTGTTCCAGCTCTTCTGCTGGTATTTCCTTTATATCATTAGCCTTTTCTATTTTATCCAGTATATTTGGCAAATCTGCACCTTCTTTATTTTTCTCGTTTTATCAGCCAAAGCGCCAGCTGTTCCAGAAATTCGCAATTTCCCGGAATACTCTTCAGCGAAGCGACCGCCTCCGCAGAATAGCTCTCTACTGCTTTCCTGGCTTCCTCCAGGCCCTTCAGCGTTACATAGGTTGTTTTATTATTTTTTTCATCGCTGTTCACCGGTTTTCCCAGAATCTGCGTCGTACTGGTTACGTCCAATATATCGTCCTGTATCTGAAAGGCGAGGCCAAGGGCGCTCCCGGCCCTTTCCATTTCCCTGATTTCCTTTTCCTCCGCTCCTGCCAGAACCGCTCCGATCATTAGAGAAGCCTCCAGTAAAGCGCTGGTTTTCAGTTTATAAATAAACATAAGCTCATCCTCTGACACAGCCCTGCCGCAGGCCTCTACATCTACCGCCTGTCCTCCCAGCATACCGTGGGGGCCCGGCTTTTTTGCCAAAAGCTTAAGAGCCTGTCCTATCCTCGCTGGGTCCTCCCCGCTTTCAAAAGCCTTTACCGCAGTCTCAAAAGCATAATTTAAAAGCCCGTCTCCTGCCAGAATTCCCATAGCCTCTCCATACTGCACATGGGTAGTTTTCCTTCCCCGGCGGTATTCGTCATTATCCATAGCCGGAAGGTCGTCATGAACCAGGGAATAGGTGTGTATCATCTCTATCGCCGCCATAAATGGCTCTGCAAGAGCCTTATTTTCCCCGCCAAAAGCGCAATAACTCTCCCAAAGCAAAAGAGGAC
>CATKYY010000004.1 GCA_949841225.1 uncultured Acetivibrio sp. | reverse complement strand
TATGTTCTTTTGGTCGTGCAATGTCCGGAAATCCTTTCTCCAGACATTGTTGTTCACCGCATTACCGGGGACGGTCCAAGAGATCTTTTATTAGCTCCAGAATGGAGCAAGCATAAAAAGGCTGTTATGAACCGTATCAACCAAGCGCTTAAACAAGCGGATACCTGGCAGGGACGGCTCTATACAACGCCCAAAAAAGGAGATTATTATGTCTGATGCATTGACCTTATATAAGCTGATTATCTTATTTATTTTGGACAAGGTAGATTTTCCGCTTACCAATGCCCAGCTTTCCAATTTTATTCTGGAAAAGGAATATACCAATTATTTTAACATCCGACAATCCATCAATGAGCTGGAGTCCACCGGACTTATCAAAAAGGAAACGATTCGCAACAGCTCCCTGTTTCGCATTACCTCTGCAGGAACTCAAACCCTGAGCTTTTTTGATAATGAAATATCCGACGCCATAAAATCAGATATTTTAAATTACTTAAAAGCCAACCGTTATTCTCTGCGGGAAGAAGTGTCGACCCAGGCCAATTATTACAATACAAAAAACGGAGAATTTATTGCCCACTGCTATGTCATAGAAAAAAAAAATAAGCTGATAGAAATTCATTTAAACCTTCCTACGGAAGAGGAAGCCGTATCTGTGTGCAATCACTGGAGAAACGCCAGCTCTGAAATTTACGCATATTTAATGGAAAAATTATTGCAGGGATAGCTCCCTGCAATAGTTTTAATACATAGAGGTACCGATCACAGAAGCTGCAACTCCTCCAATAATCCCCCACAAAAGGGTCATAAGTACCATTCCAATGGCTGCAACGATAAGCTGCGCCCGGCAGTAATTTCTCCTGTTTACATTACCTGTACTTCCAAAAGCCCATATAAACAGCATAATTATGCCAATACATGGTATCATACATACGATCAATGTCACCAGCCATTCTCCCATAGTCATCGGCGCCTCTTCTGGCGTCATCCGGGGAGCCCCATAGTTCTGGCCATAATCCTGATTATAGCTCTGGCTAAAGCTTTGCGCATTGCTCTGGCCATACCTCTGGTTTTCTCCCTGTCCATAACCGCTTTGATTATAGTCCGGTACGCGGTACCTGCCGTTGTCAGCGTTTTCATTAAAACGATTGTTTTCGTCCATAATCATCCTACCTCGCTTTTTGTTGCAATCTTTATGTTTTACTGTTCAAGAAGCCTTCTTATCTGCTCTAAAAAACAGCCCTTCCAGTAAGTAAGCGGCTCTGTTTCTGGAAAATAATGGTACATACGGTATCCATAATAAATAAAGAACAGAACCAATACTATTATAACATATGTGTTTATAAAAAGACTATTCTTTTTTAATAATTTCATAACTATGCCAACAAAAACAAAAAAGAAACCAAGCATAAAAAAAGCGTTCATACGCAGCGACTCTAAAAAACGACCCTGGAAAAAGAAAAGCCCCGCCCGGGTAAGACCGCAGCCGGGGCAGGGAAAACCCGTAAAAAGTTTCGACAGGCACATTGTTCCAAAAAGAAGCTGCAAACTTAAAAGAAAGAGGCCGCATAGAACCAGTCCTACCAGAACGTCCTTATATTTTTTCACTCTGCTTCCTCATTAAAGCAGCAAAGAGAATCCTCAATATATTCCCATATTTCTTCTCTTCCTGATTTATTTAAAGCAGAAAAAGGAATAATCGGCGTTCCCTCCACGCAATCCAGCTTTTTACGGATGACGGATACCTGCCTGGTAAGCTGGCCGCGGCTTATCTTATCTGATTTTGTAGCAATCACAATAGGATTAAAACCATATTCCAGGCACCAGCGGTACATATCCACATCATTTTGCCCCGGCTCATGACGTATATCTACCAAAAGAAAAACAATCCGAAGCACTTTCGAACCCTTTAAATATCCGTCGATCATCTTTCCCCACTTTTCCTTAACTTCCTTGGAAACCTTTGCATAGCCATAGCCGGGAAGGTCCACAAAATACATTGCATCATTAATATTATAAAAATTTATCGTTTGGGTTTTCCCCGGCTGCTGGGAGGTACGGGCGTAAGCCTTCCGGTTCATTAACGCATTAATCAAAGAAGATTTCCCTACATTGGATTTTCCCGCAAACGCTACCTCCATCCGGGTATTGTCCGGCAGCTTACTCGTAATGCCGCATACCGTTTCTAAATTTACACTTTTTATTACCATATCTAACTCCATTTCTGCGTCGCCAATAATGCAAAACCGTTTCCGGGCCTGCCGCTGCAGCGCAAGGCGCAGGCCCAGGGAAACTCAAATCAAGGCATAAGAAAGAACCTGCTCCATCGTTTCTACCAAATGAATCGTAAGCCCATCCAGAATTTCCGCCTCTATTTCCTCTAAATCCTTTTCATTTTCTTTTGGTATCAGGACTATTTTCAGTTTTGCCATTTTAGCCGCCAAAAGCTTTTCCTTCAGGCCGCCGATAGGCAGAACCCTGCCTCTTAATGTAATCTCTCCGGTCATCGCTATATCTGCCCGGATTTTTTTCTTTGTAATAGCGGACAGCATAGCCGCCGCCATCGTAATACCTGCCGAAGGTCCGTCCTTTGGCACCGCTCCCTCTGGAATATGAATATGGATGTCATGCTTCTCAAAGAAATCCTTTTTTATATCCCAGCGGCTGCTAACAGAACGGATATAGCTTATGCCTGCTACGGCAGATTCCTTCATTATATCTCCCAACTGGCCGGTCAGTTCAAATTCTCCCTTTCCTGGCATAACGTTTACCTCGATTTCCAGAGTATCTCCGCCTACGCTTGTCCATGCAAGTCCCCGCACAATACCTATCTCATCCTGTTTATTCGCCTTATTTACTGTATATTTTGGCTTTCCCAGATAATGCTCCAAATTTTTTTCCGTCACCTTAACCTGCTTTTTACCGCTCTCTAAAAGCTCCCTTGCCGCCTTCCGGCAAATTTCTCCCAAACGCCGCTCCAGATTTCGGACCCCGGCCTCTCTTGTATAACCGGAAATAATCTCTTCCAGAGCCTTCTGGGATATTGTCAGTTGCCGCTTTGCAAGACCGTTTTTCTTTTTTGTTTTCTCTAAAAGATGTTCCTTTGCAATATGAAGCTTTTCATTTTCTGTATAGCTGTTAACCTCTATCAGTTCCATACGGTCTAACAAAGGCCTTGGTATCGTCTGGGCTGAATTTGCCGTTGCAATAAACAGCACCTCCGACAGGTCGATAGGTATCTCCACATAATGATCGACAAAATGGCTGTTCTGTTCCGAATCCAGCACCTCTAAAAGCGCGGAAGCCGTATCTCCCTTATAGTCGCTGCTGGTTTTATCAATCTCATCCAAAAGAATCAGGGGATTTTTCACCCCCGCCGACTTAAGGCCATTAGCCAGCCGTCCCGCCATGGCCCCTACATAAGTTCTTCTGTGTCCCCGGATTTCAGCCTCGTCCCGCACGCCTCCCAGTCCAATACGGATGTATTTCTTTCCCAGAGCTTCCGCCACAGAACGGGCAATCGAAGTCTTTCCAGTTCCGGGAGGTCCTACCAGACAGATAATCGGACTTTCCCCCTTTTGAGACAGCGCCCGTACCGCCAAAAACTCCAGCACCCTGTCTTTTACCTTTTTCAGGCCATAATGGTCCCTGTCCAACACCTTCATCGCATTTTTAATATCCGGGTTATCCTCGCTTTTTTTCTCCCATGGCAACGCCAGCAGGGTTTCAATATATCCCCGGAGTACGGCGCTTTCCGACGAGCTTCCTCCTACGCTTTTAAAACGCTGTATCTCCCTTTGTATTTTTTCTTTTACCTCCTCCGAAGCCTCCAGCTCTAGCGCCGCTTTCTGGTAATTCTCCGCATCATTTATTAAATTGTTTTCTCCCAGCTCCTCTTGTATTACCTTAAGCTGCTCTCTTAGAAGGTATTCCTTTTGATTCTTGTCTACCTGCTCCTTTATCCTTCCCTGGAATTCGTTTTTTATCCGCAGAATTTGGATTTCCTTTGCAATAATCACCGTAAGAGCGTTAAACTGCCCTACAGCTTCCTGCTCTTCTAAAACCCGCTGCCTGTCCGCTAGAGACACCGGAATATTATTTATAATTTCCTCAATCATCCGCTCTATATTGTGAATATCCTCGATTTTTCTCACAACATTGCCTAATGCATTTCCAGTAAGAGCGGCGTAGAGGTGCATAAGCTCCTTCATTTCCCGCAGCATGGCTTCCTTTTCTACTTCTTCAATATGCTCCATGCTATAGTCTTCAAAGATCGTTACCTCGCCAAGCAAAAAAGGCTCTTCTGCCGTAAGCTCTCCTAATACCCCTCTTTCAATACCTGCCACCATAATCCGCAGAACATTTTCCGGCAGGCGTATCAGCTGTTTTACTACAGAAACCGTACCTGCATCATACAAATCCTCTCTTACCGGAGCTTCTACCAAAGCATCCTTCTGGGTCACAATAAACACCCTTTGATCCTTTAGCATAGCCTCTTCCACAGCCGCTACCGTTTTTTCTCTCTTAACATCAAAATGAAGCATCATTCCGGGAAGTACATTCATCCCTCTAAGCGCTATCACAGGTATCCTATGTGTCTTCTTACTCATTTGCAACCTCGCTTCTATATTACTTTCTGCATTTTCAAAAAAGGGCTGTTGTCTGACAACCGCCCTTTTCCCTTGTTATCCCGGAAATTCCATCTTATGCAATTTCATTATCCGTCTTTTTCTTTATGGATTTCCTGGTTCCTACCTTTCTTGGCTCAAAGCCCTCCTTATATTCCAGCCGCGGTTCCTCCCGGCCTTCCACGCAAGCTTCCGTAATAATACACTTTGCTACCTGGTCGTTGGAAGGTATCTGGTACATAGCGCCCATCATCGCCTTTTCCAGAATCGCACGAAGCCCTCTGGCGCCTGTTTTTCTTTCCAAAGAACGCTTGGCTACCGCCCTTAAAGCCTCTGTTTCAAATTCCAGAGCCACTCCATCCAGCTCAAACAGTTTTTCATACTGTTTTACAATGGCGTTTTTCGGTTCTACTAAAATCTGCATCAAAGCATTCTCATCCAGCATATCTAAGCCTACGCACACCGGAACTCTTCCTACAAATTCTGGAATCAGTCCATATTTAACAAAATCCTGTGGAAGCACCTGCTTTAGCAGCTCGCCGATATTCTTTTTCTCTCTGGTTTCTGCTTGTACATTAAAACCGATGGATTTTTTCCCAATCCGGCTTTCAATTATTTTCTCTAAGCCATCAAAGGCTCCGCCGCAGATGAACAAAATATTGGTTGTATCAATCTGGATAAATTCCTGATGCGGATGCTTTCTTCCTCCCTGGGGCGGCACGCTGGCAATCGTTCCTTCTAATATCTTAAGAAGAGCCTGCTGCACGCCTTCGCCAGAAACGTCCCTTGTAATAGACGTATTTTCCGACTTACGCGTAATCTTATCTATCTCATCAATATAGATAATTCCATGCTCTGCGCGTTCAAGGTCATAATCCGCCGCCTGAATAATCTTAAGCAGGATATTTTCTACATCTTCGCCCACATATCCTGCCTCGGTAAGAGCCGTTGCATCTGCAATGGCAAAAGGCACGTTTAAAAGCTTTGCCAGCGTCTGAGCTAAAAAAGTTTTGCCGGAGCCTGTAGGCCCCACCATAATAATGTTGCTCTTCTGGATTTCCACATCCAGATTTTTTTCCGACATAACCCTTTTATAATGATTATAAACCGCTACTGCCAGAGCCATCTTCGCTTCATCCTGGCCGATAACATAGTCGTCCAGAAACTCCTTAATTTCCATTGGCTTTAAAAGGTTAATATCCTCTTCCAGCTCTTCGCTTTCTTCAAATTCCTCTTCAATAATCTCCGTACAAATCTCAATGCATTCATCACATATATACACATTCGGCCCGGCAATCAGCTTCCGTACCTGATCCTGTGTCTTATTGCAGAAAGAGCAGCGTAATTGTTTCCTCTCTTCTCGATTTGCCATTTTTATTTCTCCTATTTTTCACGGGTGATGATACTGTCAATCAGGCCATATTCCTTTGCCTCTTCCGCTGACATATAATTGTCGCGCTCTGTATCAACTTCAATAATGTCAATCGGCTTACCCGTATTTTCAGCTAAAATTTTATTTAATTTGCTTTTCGTCTTTAAAATATTGTCGGCTACAATCTTAATATCCGTAGCCTGGCCTCTGGCGCCGCCGGACGGCTGGTGAATCATCACCTCTGCGTTTGGCAGGGCGAAACGCTTGCCCTTTTTGCCTCCAGCCAGCAAAAACGCTCCCATACTCGCCGCCATGCCTACGCAGATGGTAGACACATCGCATTTAATATAATTCATTGTATCATAAATCGCCATACCCGCCGTTACAGAACCGCCAGGGCTGTTAATATATAAATGAATATCCTTTCCAGGGTCCTCAGCCTCTAAAAACAACAGCTGAGCTACAATCAGGCTGGCAGAGGTATCCGTTACTTCCTCCCCCAAAAAAATAATCCTGTCCTTTAACAATCTGGAATAAATATCATAAGACCGCTCCCCGCGGCTTGTCTGCTCAATGACGTATGGAACTAAGCTCATGGTTTACCTCCTTTAAAAGTACGTTAAGTGAATAACAGGCAAAACGCCTGCTATTCACTATAATAACTGTTTCTCTTTATTATTTTTCAACAGCTTCCCTAGTTACAAGCTCAACCGCCTTCTGCACAGCCACATCCTCAGCAATCTGCTTTCTTTCTGCATCACCGATTAGAGTTTTTACTTTTTCAATCTCCATCTGATACATGGAAGCCATATTCTCAATTTCCTTTTCAATTTCTTCTTCAGAAGCCTCAATATTCTCAGCCTTAGCCACAGCCTCCAGAACCAAACGGCTCTGAATTCTCTTTAACGCCTGCGGCCTTAAGGTCTCAAGGAATTTATTTCTGTCCATACCAGTAAACTGGAAATACTGCTCTACTGTAAGACCCTGAGACTGTATTCTCTGCGCGAAATCATCCGCCATCTGCCTTACCTGTCCATTAAGCATTGGCTCTGGAATTTCCATAGAAGCATTTTCAACAATCTTTGCAACTACAGCCTCTTCCTTTTGATTTTTTGCCTGAGCTTCCTTTCTCTCAGAAAGAGTTTTCTTAACATCCTCTTTATACTCTGCCAAAGACTCAAATTCAGAAACATCCTGCGCGAAATCATCGTCCAGCTCAGGCAGCTCTTTCACCTTAATCTCTTTAATCGTTACTTTAAACATAGCCGGCTTTCCAGCAAGCTCCTTCGCCTGGTAATCCTCCGGGAAGGTTACATTTACTTCTATTTCTTCACCAATATTCTTCCCAACCAGCTGCTCCTCAAAGGTGTCAATAAAGGAATGAGAGCCTAAGGTCAAAGGATAATCTTCGTCCTTGCCGCCTTCAAAAGCAACGCCGTCTACAAAGCCTTCAAAATCAATTACAGTTATATCGCCATCCTGGGCAGGTCTGTCCTCTACTATAACCGTTCTGGAATTCTGATCTCTTACGCGGTCAATTTCTGCATTTAATTCTTCCTCTGTAACAGTTGTATCAATCTTATCTATCTCTACGCCTTTATAATCGCCCAAAGTAACCTCTGGCTTAACAGCAACCTCAGCGGTAAAAATAAAGGACTTTCCTTTTTCCATTTGGGTTACGTCAATCTCTGGCCTGGATACAATATCCAGCCCGCTTTCTTCAGCCGCTTTATCATATGCCTCTGGAATCAGAACATTTGCCGCATCCTCATAAAAAATCCCTGCGCCGAACATTTTTTCAATCATAGCCCGGGATGCCTTACCCTTACGGAACCCTGGCACATTAATACGGTTTTTATTTTTGTGGTAAGCCTTATCCAGTGCTTTTTCAAATTCTTCTGCGCTAACCTCTATTGTAAGCTTTGCCATGTTTTTTTCTAAATTCTCAACCTGTACGCTCATTTGACTTCTTCCTCCTTAAATTTGCGCTTTATACGCTTTTTCAGTATAACACGAGTTTACTATAATTTCCACTTATTTTTTAGCCTGGAAGTATATGTCCTCTACGATCTAAAACCTCTACCACCGAATCTACATATTTTTTGCAGAGGTCATAGGATTTTGCTTCTACCATAACCCGAAGCACAGGCTCGGTTCCGCTCTCCCTTAAAAGGATACGCCCTTCGCTTCCAAGCTCCTCTTCTGCTTTTTTTACAGCCTCCACCACTTCTATATCCTGTCTGGCCAAAGGCTTGCTGGCTACCTTCACGTTCACTAGCTGCTGCGGATAAATCTCAATGTCCTTGGCAAGCTCAGAAAGCTTGGTTTTCTTTTCCAGCATGACCTCCATCAGCATAAGAGATGTTAAAACTCCGTCTCCTGTCGCCGCGTATTTGCTGAAAATAATGTGCCCGGACTGCTCTCCGCCCAGCCGATGCCCATTGTTCATCATATTCTCATAAACGTATTTGTCGCCAACCGCCGTTTTTTCATAAGAAATACCGCAGCGGTCAAAAGCCTTATAAAGTCCAAAGTTTGACATAATCGTTGTAACTACTGTATTATTGGCAAGCTCGCCTTTTTCCTTCATATATTTTCCGCAAATATACAAAATCAAATCTCCATCGATAATATCGCCCTTATCATCTATGGCAAGACACCGGTCTGCATCCCCATCATAAGCAAAGCCCACGTCCAGCCCCTTTTCCTTTACATAAGCCTGAAGCTCTTCTATATGGGTAGATCCGCAATTTAAATTAATATTCGTTCCGTCCGGCTCATTATAGATTACATACGTTCTGGCTCCCAGGGCATCAAATACGCCCTTAGCTACGGCTGTAGCAGAACCATTGGCGCAATCAAGACCCACTTTAATATCCTTAAAGGAGCGGGTAGCCAGAGACATTAAATATCCAATATATCTGTGGCGTCCAATGGAATGATCCGTTACCTTGCCTATATTTTCCCGGGTAGCCAGAGGAAGCTCATCCAGAGGATTGTCGATGTACGCCTCTATCAGCTCCTCTACTTCTGCCTCCAGCTTATGGCCGCTTCCGTTAAGTATTTTTATTCCGTTATCATAATATGGATTATGGCTGGCTGAAATCATAATTCCACAATCAAAGTCCTCGCTGCGTATTACATAAGAAATACTTGGTGTCGTCGTAACATGAAGCAGGTACACATCAGCCCCGCTTGCCGTCAGTCCCGCGCTTAAAGCATCTTCAAACATATAACTGGAACGCCTTGTATCCTTTCCTATTACAATTCTTGCTTTATGCTCCTTACCATAATAATGTCCTAAAAACCGTCCAACTTTAAAAGCATGGGCTACTGTCAGGCCTACATTAGCCTCTCCTCGAAAGCCATCCGTGCCAAAATATTTTGCCATACCTTATCTTCCTTTCAAAAATGTCTCAACTGTCATCATATCATACCTTATGATTTTTGACAAGAAAAAACTCCTTCCGTTACCGCATTTTTCATATTCTGCGCCTAACACAACGCTGCAGCCCCAAAAAAAAGAAAAAAGGCGTCAAAAGCAGCTTGCTTTTGACACCTTCAAAAAATTCAACTTCCAACTATTCCAATATTCTTACTGCATTCCGCCGGACATAGATTCTTCCTGCCTCTTGATCATCTGTCTTACCATCTCTCCGCCAATCGATCCGGTCTGTTTGCTGGTTAAATCCCCATTATATCCCTGCTTTAAAGGTACTCCGATTTCTGATGCTACTTCCATTTTAAAACGATCCATAGCTTCCTTTGCCTGTGGTACTTCCATTCTGTTGCTTCCGCTGTTATTACTTGACATAATTTTTACCTCCGTAAATCTCATTTTACTTTTTCTTTTTCTATTCGATAAGCTCGCCGCTTATCTTGGTATTATTATGTCACTTTTGGAAAAAATTATTTTGGTAATTGCTGGATATTTTATAAGAATTTCAGGTAATCGAGAAGTTTCCCGATTACGCAAACATAATAAAAACAAAACAGGCATAAATTAATGAAAAAGGAGTTTCCTCCATGCTTTCTTTTTTTCGTTCCTTAAATGGATTTTTATGGGGTGTCCCTGTTTTGCTCCTTCTTCTTGGCACCCATCTGTATTTTACCCTTTCTTTACATTTTATCCAAAGAAAAACCCTTACTGGCATCCGGCTCTCTGTTTCTCCTGACCCAGATACTAAGAGAAACTTACGGCTCTCTTCTCCCCAAAAACGAGGAGGCTTTGCTTCTCTGGCTACAACCCTGGCCGCCACTCTTGGCACAGGAAATATTATTGGAATTTCTACCGCTATTTATCTTGGCGGCCCGGGAGCCGTTTTTTGGTGCTGGCTGACAGGGCTTCTTGGCATGGCCACCACCTATGCCGAATGTTTTCTTTCTTTTTCCTACCGCCGTTTTCTGCCTTCAAAAAAAGAAGCGGGCCGTTATGTTGGAGGACCTATGTATGTTTTAGAAGATGGGCTTCACCAAAAAGGACTCGCCTGTTTTTACAGCTTTTGTATTGTTCTCTCCTCCTTTGGCGTTGGCTGCACTACCCAGTCCAATTCCATAGCGGCGGCCGCTCTCCAGCTTTTTCAGATTCCGCCTGCCGTTACAGGACTGCTTGCCGCTCTTTTTACCGGACTGGTCATTATCGGCGGCTCTGCTTCTATTGAGGATTTTTGTGTAAAATTAGTTCCTCTTATGGGAGGACTCTATCTTTTCGGTTGCTTGTTTATTCTTATTTCCAACCGCTCTTATCTTCCTTCCGCCTTCCTTTGCATAATAACAACAGCCTTTTCTCCAAAAGCTGCGGCGGCCGGTATTGGCGGAGGCCTTTTAGCCTGTTCCTTAAAAACGGCCGCCCGTTATGGCATTGCCCGCGGACTATTTACAAATGAAGCCGGCATTGGCTCTGCTGGTATTGCTGCTGCCGGCAGTCAGGTAACAAAAGCCAAAACCCAGGCTCTTATCTCCATGACCGCTACTTTTTGGGACACGGTTGTTATCTGCGCGATTACCGGACTCGTTATCATTACTCACCTGTTGCGTTTTCCTGGGTCTGCAAGCACTGCCTCTACAGGTACCTTAACCCATGCCGCCTTTTTACAAATTCCCTACATAGGAAATCTTCTTTTAGGCATCTGCCTTATCCTTTTTGCTTTTGCTACTTTAACAGGATGGTTTTACTTTGGCCAGCAAGCCTTTTACTACTTATTTCCAAAAAAACGCCCAAGACTATATCAGACCTTATACCTGGCCGTAATATTCCTGGGCGCTGTACTCTCGCTGGAGCTGGTATGGGAAATTTCGGACACTTTAAATTTTCTGCTTTTAATCCCAAATCTAATTGCCCTCTACGGGCTACGGAGTAAAATTACTGATTAAAAAAGCTTTACATATAGTTAAATTTCCACATTCTACTGCTGGCAGCCCTGCCTGGAGATAAAAATAGCTATCTTGCATTGATATGCACCGTTAAAAGCACAAATTTGTGGTTTTGTATACCAGCGGCGGACATTTATGTCCGAATCTGGCATACAAAATCGCAGGTTTGTACTTTGCTTCGGTGTGTGAAAGCAAGATAACTATTTTTACCTTTGGGCAGAGCTGCCAGCCACAGAATGCACAAACTCAAGCTACAGATAAGGATACTGTATCTGCTCCTTAATCTCCTTTGCTTTTTCCCTGCTAACAAGCATTTCTACAATAGCCAGGCCAAACTCAACAGCTGTTCCAAGTCCCCTTGCTGTAATCACATTTTTGTCCCTTACTACTGGGGCCTCTAAAATCTTGGCTCCGGTAAGCTCCTTTTCAAAGCCGGGATAGCAGACGGCCTGCTTTCCCTCCAGAATACCATTTGCTCCCAACACGGACGGAGCCGCGCAAATAGCTGCTAATCCTTTTCCAGCCTGATGAAAAGCTTTCAGCCAGCTGCATAAGCTTTCATGAGCCGCCAGGTTTTTCGTACCTGGCATTCCCCCTGGGAGCACCAACATATCTGCTTCTCCTGGGTCTATTTCTTCATATAATTTATCTGCTTCTATTTTAATCTTGTGAGAACCTTCCACCTGCTTTTGTCCTGTTATGGAAACCATCTGCATATCAATTCCGGCTCTCCGCAGAATATCTACCGTCATTAAAGCCTCTACCTCTTCAAAGCCTTCTGCTAAAAAGATATATACCTTGCTCATTCTAATCCTCCATCCTATGCCGCATAGTCAATATTCTGCCCTGCCAAAAAGCTGCCCTCTATGGTTTTCCTAGCCTGGTCATAAGGATTACTAGAATAAGTCGCCATTCTTGTCCTCGTTGTTCCGCCTGCTACATAGGCCTTCCCGCACTCTGGACATACGGCCATCTGCAAGGACACCGTTGCTGAAATCAGCTTTTTATTCGGCTGGCTCCCTTCCTTTACGGCATTCGCCACATGTTCCTTTTCATGAGCCAGAACCGTAGCCCCTGAAGCCTCTGGAGAAATATGCCCCGGCGCTTTAAAAGAAACATTTCCCTCATTAGAACCATCCACATACTTACGGTTTTTACAGGTTTGGCACTCCGCCTGTTTGTCTAGCTTATTGACGGTATCCGCGCCCTCTGTCCGCTGTATCCTGCTTACTGGATTTACACTGTACTGAGGATACAGCCCTGTTATCTGCCCGTTCCTATCTATACCAGCAATCATAACGACGCCTCCTTTTTCTTTTAAGCTTACCACGCCGTTCAAAGAATTGCAAGGGCTTCCAGTCCTGTATTTATGCATTTTACAGCTCCTGGGCCGGACGAAAAGCCATACTTTCTGTCATAAGCAAAGAAAAGAGACCTTTTTAAAGAGGCCTCTTTTCTTACGTTATATTAAAGGTTACTATTATGCATGGAGTTGCGGGCGTTGGTAGAAATCTGAATCAACAGATTATTAAGAGCTGTAACTCTTTCCAAGGTATAGTTCGCATTCTTCATACCCTCTTCTGTCAGGTATTCTGCCAATTTATCTGGATTTGTCTTATAAAGTTCCATAGCTACTCTGTCAGAATTCTGCATATTCGCATTCAACTGAGCTTTAATTAATTTATATTCTGGCAACACATATTTGCTCATATAAGTGTCATAATATGGAGTTGTCAATACGTCGGTAAGCTTAAAAATCCAATAAGCAGAATCGCTGCTTGGCATATCCTCTCCCTTTTTATAAGCCTCCGGCGTATCAGTAATACCATTATAGAATGGAACGTATACGCTATGCTCAGGGGTTCCTAAAGCCATCCATTGAACGCCGCTGATTTCCACAGGCATATTTTGACGCCACTGGATAATATGGGATTCCATAGTCCTCTGAACATTAATCGCGCGGTAATTACCAACTGCTTTTCCATAAGTATCATATTTTGTACCATTATAATGGGAAGTAAGAACCTTCTGAACCATTTCCACTGTAATCTTCTTATCTGGCTTCTGGAGCATCGGAATCTTCTTGGATGTTATGGAATATTTATCCTTCTGGGAAGGAGTCAGAATTCTCTGCCCATCCCATACACGGCAAATATTGTAGGATGCATCATCCTTATCATTTGTACCAAAAATATTTCTTACATTAAACGTAGTCTTGGAAGAATTTAATTTATTTTTCTCTACAAATTCCTGAATACCGGTAGACCACATAAAATCATTTGTTCGTTTAAAATCTACATTGCGGATAGAAATCTGGTTTGCAACTACTGCATAATAATTATCTGGAATTCTTCTTGCTACCCAATGGTGGCCAGATAAGATTTCCATATACCATACTTCATCCTTATCAGAAAAAGCAACGCCGTTGCACTCAGCAGAACCATATTTCTCTACGATTTCCCCTAACAGCTTCACGCCTTCTCTTGCAGTGGAAATATAAGGAAGAACCACGGTAACAATAGAATCTTCTGCAATGCCGTTCTCAACCAGAGGATCAGCCTTTGCAACTTTTTGGTTGTAATCGCCGCTCTCTGTACCGGACATCGCTACGCCCTTCTCATTGGTTCCAGCCTCTTCATACAGGCCAAATTCATCCGTCCATTCAGGAGTGGCCGTATATTTGTACTGCGTTTCCGGCAGTTCATACACAAATCCATTCCCCTTAGAAACATGTTTTGTTCCCGCCGGATTCTTCTTAGCTTCATGTACTACAAAGTACTTTGGATTTGCCGTAGAAGAATCCTCATTTCTTGCAATAATCGTAGAGCCGTCTGCAGAAGCGTCCTTTCCAACTAACACTGTCGTGCAGGCAGAAGCACTAACAGATGTAAGTAATGTGCAAACTGCCATCAAAGCTGCCGCTGTTTTGAAAAATCTTTTTTTCAACATCCTCTTTCCTCCTAACCCTAATATGTAGTTTATAATCTCCGAACTTTATAGGTTTATCATACTCTGTTTTGTGCAATTTGTCAACACTTTACATTTTTTTCTAGTTTTTTTAGTGCAATGTATACATATTCATAGAGAAGGAATAATTATTCTACCGTCACCTCTAACAACACTACAGCAAACTTTTTGAAATTAGAAAGACAGCCGCGCCGCCTGGGGCAACAAAAGCTTTTGAAAGGATATTCCAGGGCGTTTTTAACTGAAACAAAATCCACTGCTTATGGTAACTTAGCCGTGACAGCTCTCTGGAACGGCTTAGTTATAGTTAGCAGTTAGTTTGTTGAAGCGTTGCCCTTTCCCTTTCAAAAGTTTTTGTTGCCCCAGGCGGCGCGGCTGCCTTTCTAATTTCAAAAGGTTCGCTGTAGTACTAACCTTTTTATAAATTTCCAAGTGCAAATGCATCATGAACAGCATTCATAGCTACATCTACATATTTTTCATCAATTAATACTGTAACCCGGATTTCTGAGGTACAAATCTGCTTGATATTTACATTGGCATTGTAAAGAGCTTCAAACATCTTCGCTGCAACGCCTGGGTTAGACATCATGCCGGCGCCTACTACCGATACCTTAGCCACATTTTTTTCTATCTCCACGCGGCTGCACCGAAGGCTTCCCTGACGGTGGCGTTCTATAATAGCCGCCGCCTCTTCTGCTGCATCCTCATCTACTGTAAAGCTTATGTCCTTCGTTCCCCCGCGTCCTACGGACTGTAAAATAATATCTACATTAATATTGTGGTTCGCCAGATGGTTAAACAGCTTGAACGCTACTCCTGGTCTGTCCTCCAGCTCAATTACTGCAATACGGGCCGCATTTTTATCACACGCTACGCCGCTTACAAACATCTCTTCCATTTTTACTACCTCCTTAACAGCAGTTCCTTCTGAATCATTTAAGCTGGAGCGAACTACCAGCTCCACTCCGTATTTTTTTGCCATCTCCACAGAACGATTGTGAAGTACGCCTGCGCCCAGGGAGGCAAGCTCCAGCATTTCGTCGTAGGTAATCTCTTCGATTTTCTTGGCAGATTTTACAATCCTCGGGTCTGCCGTATATACGCCGTCCACATCTGTAAAAATTTCACATCGGTCTGCCCGCAGAGCTGCTGCAAGAGCTACCGCAGTCGTATCAGAACCCCCGCGGCCTAAAGTGGTATAATCGTCGTATTTATTAATTCCCTGAAATCCTGTCACAACTACAATCTTTTTATTAGAAAGCTCATGCTTAATCCTATCCGTATCAATCCGTTTCAGTCTGGCATTCCCATATACCGGCGTTGTATTCATAGCCACCTGGAATGCATTCAGAGAAATTGCTGGCACTCCCATAGAGTCCAGAGCCATCGCCATCAACGCCACCGAGGTCTGCTCTCCTGTAGTCATCAGCATATCCAGCTCTCTCTTGGAGGCATTCGGATTTATCTCCCTTGCCTGGTTCAATAAAATATCCGTTGTCTTACCCATAGCAGACAGCACCACAATTACCTGATGACCTGCCTTATAATCCTCAATGCACCGCCTTGCAACATTTAAAATTCTGTCCTTATCGCCTACGGATGTGCCTCCAAATTTCTTAACTATTAACATGGCTTCCTCCTAACAGTTTATTCATCAGCAAATAACCATTTCTTTCCGCTTCACCGGCCAAAGCTGCTTCCTTTTCATTATATGCGCCAATACGCTTCTGCTCCTTTGTGCTGTCATATAAAAGATACGGCACCGGCTGCGCTGTATGGGTTCTAAGACGAATTGGCGTCGGATGATCTGGCATCAAAAGCAGGCGGAAATCCTCTCCGGCCCGCTGCAATTCCTCTACTACGATCTGCACTACCTCATGGTCCAGATACTCAATCGCCTGGATTTTCTTTTCTATGCTTCCCTGATGTCCCATTTCATCTGGAGCTTCCACATGAATATATGCAAAATCATAGCCTTCCTTCAGCAATGCATTCACTGCAGCCATGGCTTTCCCCTTATAATTTGTATGTAACGTCCCGTCCGCGCCTTCTACTATAAGGTTTTTCATTCCAGTTCCAGCCCCAATTCCCTTTAAAAGGTCTACCGCTGAAACCATAACGCCTTTTTTTCCATATTTTTTTTCAAAGCCGTCCAGAGCTGGTTTTGTACCTGCTCCCCAAAACCAAATGGAATTTGCTTTATTCAGCCCTCTTCTGGCTCTTTCTTGATTAACAGGGTGTCCATCCAAAATAGAATAGCTTCTTTCCATCATTTCTTTCAAAGCTTCCTCTTGTGGAAGATACTCCCTTATCTTATTCCCTAAAATATCATGGGGCGGCGTAAGGCTAACTACTTTACCTTTGTCCCACAAGGTAAGATGGCGGTAGCTAGTACCTGGGTAAAAGCTATAGCTTTCATTTCCCAGCTCCTGACTAACTGCCTCAATCAAAGTTCTCGCCTCTTCTGTAGAAATTTCTCCTGAACTGTGATCCAGCATAACTTTATCTTCGTACGAACCCTCCTCAGATAACGTGACCAGATTACACCGAAGAGCTATATCTGTTTCACCCATTGGCACTCCGATACTTAATGCCTCCAGAGGCGACCTTCCAGTATAATAAACCTTTGGGTCATAACCAAGTACGGACAAATTAGCTGTGTCGCTTCCCGGAGCCATTCCCTCTGGAACCGTATAAGCCGTCCCGAGCTGAGATTTCCCTGCAAGCGCATCCATAGCCGGCGTTCTGGCCGCCTCCAGAGGCGTTTTCCCATCCAATTCCTTCATTGGCTCATCTGCCATACCATCGCCCAATATTACAATATATTTCACCGCTCTCACATCCATTCCAAAATCAATTTACCACTTAAAAATCCATACGGATCATTCGCCGCACATTCAGCTCCTTTGCTTTTTCCTCATACTCCTTTTCAGTTATAAACGGAGTTGTAAAACCAAAATCACCAAGAATGCCCGCATCAATCTCTTGTATATCGCCAAAAAGCTCTCTCGCCTTATTTTCTTGTGCAGAAGGCACCCGGACAAAAAACCTTCGGGAAACCTCTCCTTTATCTGCAAGCTCCAGCTTTTGGCTGCTCCAAATGGTCATAATATTTGTTCCCAGATGCTTTACTGCATCTACCACATCTGATACTACCGCGCTTGCCGTTGGGTATTTCCCAGCCCCGGCTCCATAAAACATAACGTCTCCCAAAAGGTTCCCGCGAACAAAAATAGCGTTAAAAACGTCATTTACACTAAACAGAGGATTGTCGCTGTTGAGCAGCATCGGCGAAATCATCGCATATACCTTCTGTCCTACCTTCCTTCCGGTCCCCAAAAGCTTAATGGAAGCGCCCATCTCCCTTGCATAGCTTATATCCACATCTGTAATATTTGAGATTCCTTCGGTATAAATATCCTCATAATCCACCTGCATACCATAAGCCAGCGAAGTAAGAATCGCAATTTTACGGCAGGCATCAAATCCTTCTACGTCCGCCTCTGGATTTCGCTCTGCGTATCCCTTTTCCTGAGCTTCCTTTAAGGCTTTAGAAAAGCTTACGCCCTCCCTGGCCATCTTGGTTAGGATATAGTTGGTAGTACCATTTAAAATACCAGTAATCTCCTGTATCTCATCTGCTGTCAGGGACTGATTTAATGGCCGGATAATCGGAATACCACCGCCCACGCTTGCCTCAAAGAGGAAATTAACCTTCTTTTCCTTAGCAATTTCCAAAAGCTCAGCTCCATGCCTGGCAACCAGCTCCTTGTTGGAGGTGCATACGCTCTTTCCCCGCTCCAGGGCCTCTTTTACAAACTCATAGGCCGGGTTTACCCCTCCCATAGTTTCCACTATGACGGATACCTCCGGGTCTTTGGCAATCACACTGTAATCATGGACTATTTTTTCCTGAACCGGGTCTTCTGGAAAGTCCCGTAAATCCAACACATATTTAACTTCAATTTCCTGCCTGGCACGCTGGGTAATCTTTTCATAGTTTGTGCTTAATACCTCTACTACCCCAGAGCCCACCGTTCCATAGCCTAAAACTGCAATCTTTATCATATCTGCCCTCCTCATTATTCTCTGGCAATTATCTTTAGAGACAGTACGCCGTCAATTTTTTCTATGGCATCTACCATCTCCATTACATCTATGGTATCCGGCTGGATTTCCAGATTTAATGTAACCGCGGCAATTCCATTGACCGGAATGCTTTGGTTTATCGTAAGGACATTGGCCCGGCACTTCGCCACCTCGCCCAGCACCAGAGACAGGCCTCCCGGCTCATCTCCTATTTGCAACATGAAAGTTATTGTCTTTCCTCTGGCCTGGTCGTGGAACGGCATAATATCGCCTTTATATTTATAATATGAACTTCGGCTGATTCCTAAAAGTTCTGTTGCCTCCTGCACTGTCATCACTTTTCCGGTTTCCAAAAGCCGGTCTGCCTCTGCAACCTTAACCAAAACTTCTGGAACTGCTCTGCGCTTAACAATGTAGTACTCGTCCATCCTTTTCACCATACCTATCTATGCTTTCTTCTGTATGTAGCCCTGCGCCTTTAAAAGCTCCGCGCAAAGAATCGCTCCTCCTGCCGCTCCTCTTACCGTATTGTGGGAAAGCCCTATAAATTTATAATCATAAATAGAATCCTCTCTGAGGCGTCCCAAAGAAATTCCCATACCATGTTCAAAATCCTTATCAAGCTGTACCTGCGGACGGTTATCTTCCTCCAGGTACTGTATAAACTGCTTTGGAGCGGAAGGAAGACCCAGGGTCTGCGGAAGGCCTTTAAAATTAACCCAACGCTCAATAATCTCTTCCTTTGACGGCTTTCTCTCAAAAGACATAAAAACTGCCGCCGTATGGCCGTCCAGCACCGGAACGCGGAGGCACTGGGTCGTAATTTTTGGCTCAGCCGCCTTTACAATCTGTCCATCTACAATTTTTCCCCAAAGCTTCAGCGGCTCCTGCTCGCTCTTTTCTTCTTCTCCGCCGATAAACGGAATAATGTTTCCATCCATCTCCGGCCAATCCTGAAAGGTCTTGCCCGCGCCGGAAATAGCCTGGTAGGTTGTCGCTACCACAGTTCTTGGACCGAACTCCATAAGCGCTGTAAGAGCCGGAGCATAGCTTTGGATGGAACAATTTGGCTTCACCGCCACAAAACCTTTTTTCGTTCCCAGCCTTTTCTTCTGCGTTTCAATAATTTCAAAATGCTCTGGATTAATCTCCGGTACTACCATAGGCACATCCGGCGTCCAACGATGGGCGCTGTTATTGGAAACAACCGGCGTTTCCGTTTTTGCATATGCCTCTTCAATCGCTTTAATTTCTTCTTTTGACATATCCACCGCGCTAAATACAAAATCTACCTGAGAGGCAATATTCTCTACTTCATTTACATTATGTACAACCATCCTCTTTACCGCCTCTGGCATAGGCTTTATCATCTTCCACCGTTCTCCTACTGCCTCTTCATAGGTTTTCCCTGCGCTTCTTTCACTGGCAGCTACCAACGTCACCTCAAACCATGGGTGTCCTTCCAGAAGAGATATAAATCTCTGTCCTACCATACCGGTTCCGCCAAGAATTCCTACTTTTAATTTATCGCTCAATTTAAAAACCTCCTGTCTTTATACGGCACACAAATGTCCGACTATTGAATATACTACTCTTTTTTGGCTTAAAATACAACAAAAAAATACCCGGAAAATTATTTTTGTCTAATATGAACACTAATTTGTCTTTTCCGGGCAGTCATTTGTTTATTTTTATTTTTCTCTTTTTTTATAATGCATCTTACCTTTCCGCTCTGGCTCCACTCCAATCTGCGCTTTATCAAAATTTAACGCCTGCTTCATTTCCGCTGTAAGCTCCGCCGCGCAACTGGCGCAAAAGCGTCCAGAGCGAATTTCCTTATTGCATCTTTCACAACGGATAAACACGTCTGAATCATTGGGTATCTCCATGCGCCCGCCTTTTAAAAAGCTTTCAATAATATCCACGGATACGCCGGTTCCTTCCGATATTTCCGCAATATTACTCTTTTGATGGTCATAAAGATACTCCCTGACCCTGTCAAAATCCTTCATATCTGCTTCTCTGCAGTTTGGGCAGATCAAATGTCCTGAACCTGTATAATGAAATATCAGTCCGCACCGCATGCAACTCCTTGTCTTTCCTGATCCGCCCGGCATTTCATCAGAATTTTCTTTTATTTGCTTTTCCATTCCAGTAACCTCCTATCTACCTTAATACCTGTCTGATTTCCAGTTAAGCTCCTTCCGTATTTTAATATTTAGAAGCTGCCTATACTACTTTTTCGGCCAGCTTGGTTCTTTTCATTAGAGCAGAATTTTTACTATTTTCTGTTTATTTTTCTCTTCTCCTATAATACATTCCTCTACCCTGCAGCCTATCGGCCCTAAACGCCTGCTTTATATCTCCTGCAAGCTGATTGGTACAGCTGGTACAGAACCGTCCAGAAGGGATTTCCTTATGACATCTTTCACAGCGGGTAAAGATATTGGAATCGCTTGCCATCTCTATCCGGCCGCTCCTAAAAAAACGCTCCGTAGCCTCCATAGATACTCCGGTTCCTTCCGCTATCTCTGCAATATTGCTTTTTGGGTTTCTACAAAAGTATTCTTTTACCCTGTCAAAATCCTCCCTATCTGCTTCCCTGCAGTTTGGGCAAATCACATCGCCTGTGCCTGTATAATAAAATATCAGTCCGCATCTTACACAGGTCATTACCCTTCCCGATTTCCCCGGCATCCTATTGAAACTTCCCATTCCAGTATCTCCTCTACCCTATGCATCAACCTGTATTTTATACCCCTGCAAAAGTCTTTCAAGCCCTTCCATCGCTTCTACCTCATTTACCCTGCGGCGCAGAGCTGCCGACTCAGGATAGCCCGCCGTATACCAGGCGACATGCTTTCGCATTTCCCGGATACCTAAATACTCTCCCTTTAATTCCACCTGCATCCTGCCATGTCTCAGAATCATAGCCGTCAGCTCGTCAATCCCCGGTTTCTCCAGTTTTTCCCCCTTTTCCAGATATGCCTTTACCTGAGTAAACAGCCATGGGTTTCCCCTGGCTCCTCTGGCCAGCATAATTCCATCGCAGCCAGTTTCTAAAAGCATCCTTTTTGCAGCCTCAGGGGTAAATACATCGCCGCTTCCAATAACCGGAACTGCTACTGCCTCTTTTACTCTTCGGATACATTCCCAATCTGCTTTCCCACTGTAATACTCCTCCCTGGTTCTTCCATGGACGGCGATCGCCGCCGCCCCGCAAGCCTCCAGCCGTTTCGCAAGCTCCGCCGCGGTATCTTCTTTGCTGTCAAATCCTTTTCGTATTTTAACGGTTACAGGCTTTGGTATCTTTCTGGCAATCTTTTCTACTATTTTTTCAGCCAGCTTCGGTTTTTTCATTAGAGCAGAGCCCTCGCCATTTCCTGTTACCTTTGGCACAGGGCAGCCCATATTAATATCCAAAATATCAAAGGGCCGTCCTTCCTCGCAAAGCCGCAGAGCCATTTCGCTCATAATATCTGGGTCCGCCCCAAAAAGCTGCAAAGCTACAGGACGCTCTCTTTCATCCACTTGAAGCAGGCTCTCTGTATTCTTATTATTATAATATATTCCCTTGGCGCTTATCATTTCCGTATAAATCAAATCGGCTCCCTGTTCTTTGCACAAAAGCCGAAAAGGCAGGTCTGTAACCCCTGCCATGGGTCCAAGCACAAGCGGGCCCTTTACCTCCACTGTCCCAATCCTCATATTGTTTCTCCTAAAAAGAATACCCGGTAATAAAGCTCTAAAGCCTCTAAAAGCTCCTGTCTCTCCCTTTGTACCTCCTTTACCTTTAAAACGCTTCCGATTTCATCAAATAAAAGATCCCCCTCTTGAACCTCTACTTGAAAATTTAAGTTTCCTTCCTCGTCAAAGACCAGGGAAAGGATTCCTCCTACATCAGCCGTAAACAGTACGCACAATATTTTTAGTTCTTCTTTTATATTTTCTGGAAGCCCTTGAAAAGCCTCATTCAAATAATATTTTTCCTCATAGGCGCTGGAAGCGCATAATACCCTTTCTTCACACATAGCCATAGACCCCTCTTACCGATACTTCCCCAGATAAAACAGCCTCTGTTCCATCTTTTGTTTCTACTAAAAGCTCCCCCTGGGAATTGACTCCTCTGGCTGTTCCCTGTATCTGCTCTCCCTCTTTTATAACCTGTACCTGCCGGTCTTTATTCACCAATCTTTCATTATAATCTGAAAGAAGCTTTTCTAAATCTCCTGTTTCTAAAAAATCCTGATAGCACGCATCAAACTCCCGCAGCACCCAGGCTGCAAGCTCTGCCCGGATATACGGCCGGCCGCTCTCTATCTGTAAGGAAGTGGCAAAGGGAAGCTCTTCCTGAAACCTTTCCATATTTACATTAATACCAATTCCCGTTACTACATAATGGATAAAATCCATCTCCGAACTCATTTCTGTCAAAATTCCGCATATTTTCTTTCCATTTATAACAAGATCATTGGGCCATTTAATTTGTGCCGAAAGCCCGGTTACATGCTCTACCGCCCGGCTTACGGCTAAAGCTGCCGTCAACGTAAGGCAGGCCGCCCTTTCTGGCCTTATTTCAGGCCGCAGCACAAGGGACATCCAAATTCCCGTCCCCTTTGGGGAGCTCCAGGCCTTACCCTTTCTTCCCCTGCCCTGCTCCTGGCTCTCAGCAATTACTACCGTTCCATGAACCGCTCCTGCTTCTGCCTGCCGTTTTGCTTCTATGTTAGTAGAATCTATCTCTTCTTTGTATATTATATTTTCTCCAAAAGGACAGCCGGAAAGCCTGCTGGCAAGCTCTGCCGCCGTCACCCGGTCCGGTCCAGACACAAGCAGATAGCCCCTGTGGGAAGCCGACTCTATTTGATAGCCCTCTTCTCTGAGCTGGTTTATCGCCTTCCAAACTGCCGTTCGAGATACAGAAAGCCTGCTGCAAAGCTCCTGTCCTGACAGATAACTCTCTTTTTCCCTTAAAAGCCTCAATATCTCTTTTTTCATTTTCAGCCTCCATGCTGCAACCAGTTTTTAAAAGCAATTCCGGTCTTTACTGCCTTTCCTTTAATGGAATATAATCCTTATGCTTTGATACAGCCTTATAGGCCGGACGTATAATCTTTCCTTCATTGATTAGCTCCTCCAACCGGTGGGCGCTCCAGCCGGCTATCCTGGCAATAGCGAAAATCGGCGTATACAATTCATAAGGAAGCCCAAGCATATTATATACAAAACCGCTGTAAAAGTCTACATTGGCGCTTACGCCTTTGTATATTTTTCTTTCCTTTGCAATCACCTGAGGAGCCAGCCGCTCTACCATAGAATACAGAGCAAACTCCTTTTCCATTCCTTTCTCCACAGAAAGGCTTTCTACAAAATTATGAAGAACCTTTGCCCTCGGGTCAGAAATAGAATAGACGGCATGGCCCATACCATAAATAAGTCCCTTTTTATCAAAAGCCGCCTTATGCAATATATCTACCAGATACTGCGCTACCTCTTCCTCATCCGTCCAATCCTTAACCGTTTCCTTCATATCCTCAAACATATGCATAACCTTGATATTGGCGCCGCCGTGCTTTGGCCCTTTCAGAGAACCTAATGCGGCTGCCATAGCAGAATAGGTATCCGTTCCTGACGAAGTCACCACATGGGTTGTAAAGGTAGAATTGTTTCCGCCTCCATGCTCTGCATGAAGCACTAAAGCGATGTCCAGAATCTTGGCCTCCAGCTCCGTATATTGACTGTCCGGCCGGAGCAAGTGCAGAATATTTTCCGCTGTAGACAGGCCGGCGGCCGGCGTATGGATAAACAAACTATTCCCATCATGATAATGGCTGTATGCCTGGTAACCATAAACTGAAAGCATTGGAAAAAGAGCTATCAGCTGTAAACACTGCCGTAATACATTATCTACAGAAACATCATCCGCTCTGCTATCATAAGAATACAAAGTAAGCACGCTTCTTGCCAGAGTATTCATCATATCCGGGCTGGGAGCCTTCATAATAATATCCCTTACAAAACCGGTGGGAAGCTCTTCTCTATACCTTGACAATAATGAAGTAAGGTCTGAAAGCTCCGTCTCCCCTGGCAGCTTCCCAAACAAAAGTAAATATATCGTCTCTTCAAAGCCAAAACGCTTTTCTTTTATAAATCCCTTTACAATATCTTCAATATCCACGCCCCGGTAATAAAGCTTACCTTCTGTGGGAATCATATCTCTGTCAATTACTGTATAAGAACGTATTTCTGAAACCTCAGTAAGGCCGGTCAAAACACCCTGGCCGCTGATGTCGCGAAGCCCTCTCTTAACCTCATATTTACTATAAAGCTCCTGCGGTATCTTAAAATTTTTCTCACAAAGCTTTGCCATATCAAGAATTTCCGGTTCCATCGTTGCAAAATCTCTTGCCATATTATTTCTCCCTTCTGCGGGACATAGAGTGAGCTTACCCTAGCCGCCCCTGTAAAATTAGTCCTTAGTATACCATATTTTTTATTCCTTGTGAAGTTTCAGACATTTCATTTTTCAAAATCTTTTTCTTTGCCTCTGCTAAAAGCTCCTCCTCTGTATAAACCTGAAACCGGGAGATATGAAGAAGCTTCGCCAGCCTTTCCAGCCATAAAAGATAAAGCTGTTTATAGGTAAAATCCTTATTCAAATGAAAGCGGGCCGCCATCTGGGGAAAAATTTTTTCAACCAGAGTCCGCAGAAAAAGTCCTTGTTCCATCCCCTCTATATGATACTCCTCTAGTACCTTGTCCGGGTACAGGCTGCATACCTGAATAAGCCGTTGCAAATACCAGGCTTCTTCCCGGCGGCTATCTATATAATAATACTCTCCTGCCAGCCCGCAAAGAAACCGAAGTCCGTCATAATACCCTGCTTTTATATTTTTACAGCTTTTCTTAGCATTGAACTCCAGCATATTTCCCAGATCTATTTTAGGCGCAATCTCCATAACCGTTACGTCCTCTGGGATTTTTACCCTTTTTTCTCTTCCAATCCCAAAAATCCGAATAACTATAATATCCTTGTAACCATGATTTATCAGCATATCCACAGGAACATTATTCACTACTCCTCCATCCAGATATTTTTTTCCCAATATTTTTTCTATCCGAAAAGCCGGAAAATAAGCGCTGGCCAAAAGATAATCTTTTAGCGTCCCTTCCGGCAGTTCAGAAGCCTTTAATTCAACTCCCTTAAGCTTTGCCATATCTACGGCGCCAAGATAAAATTCAATGGGCGATTTCCTTATTTTTTCTTCTTCAATTTCCTCTGCCACCAAATTCTGAAGAGGCGTTACGTCAAATCCCCGGTTCTTTATAATTTCTATCCCCCTGCGCGCCGCCTCCCAAAGCTCCAGACCTTTTAAATCCTTCTGCACCAGAGCCTCCATCAGCTCGTCATCTACGTCCATAACCTGAGAATAAGTAATATTTTCCCATATCTTCTCTGCTTTTTTCAAATCGCCCATACAAATAAGAGCTCCGTTTAAGGCTCCAACCGATACCCCCGAAACTCCCTTTATCCTGACTCCATATTCTAAAAAGGCTTTCCAGACGCCAATCTGATAAGCCCCCTTTGCTCCGCCGCCCTCTAGGACAACGCCATATTCCTTTGACAAATCAATCGCCGGCTCCATAAACAAACCTCCTACAAAGCAATGCGGAGTCCAGCCGAATATATCTGTTATATCCAGCCGGGCTCCGTTCTATTTCTATTTATTCTCTTTCCCGCCCTTTAGCAGCTCCTTCAATGCCTCTGGGTTTATTCCTATATTTACAGCTTCTTTGTTGGACTCCTGAATCTGTACATACAGCTCTTTCCGGTAAACAGGAACCGATTTTGGAGCCTTAACTCCAACTTTTACCTGCTCCCCCTTTATTTCTAAAATCGTAATTTCAATATCATTTCCTACAATAATAGACTCGTTCAATTTTCTTGACAGGGCCAGCATATCACTTTTCCCCCTTTTTCATTTTCTGGACAGCCTCATAAACATTATATTTCACTGCATAATCAGCATTTTCTACAATAATCTGGCGTCCCTTCCTAGTATCTGAATTAATGATAAAAGGAGCTTTCAAATTTGCCGTCATTTTTTCAATATCCGGCGGAACTGTTACAGAAAGCAGGATTGCCATATTCTCCTGTGTCAGCTCGCCTAAGGGAACTAAAAGCGCATCCTCCACTACCGGATTATAATCTGGCTTTACCAAAAGAGGATTAATAACAGGAATAGCCAGGGACTCCTCATCTAGGCTTTGAAGCCAGGAAATCGACGGCGCATCTCCTTCTGTATTATCATAGAGAATTGCAAACCTTTTACAGTCCTCGAACCCCATAATGCCATTATCAAAGGTTAAGATTTTATCCTCTTCCAGATCAATATCCCCAAAACATCTTGTTTGTATTAGCATACCTGCGTCTCCTTCCTAATTTTACAGAAAATCTAACAAAGTATTTTTCACCACTGTCGCTGCGGCCGCCAGGGAAGCATTGTACACCGTCTCCGCAGACTTATAATTGACGATCGCATCCTCAATATCTACCAAATCGTTTTCATCCAGCATCTTCTTAAAATCTGTTTTCTGGCTGCTTAAGCGGTCATTGGTAAGCTCCAGCCTCTTATAACGGCTTCCATGGTTAGAACAGGCAATATTTATTTTTTCCTCTGCCTTTTGGGCTGTCGTAATACCCGATGCAAAAGATTCCTGCAATATTTTTTTCTTCAAGGTCTGCTCTGTTGTAAGCTGCTCCTTCAACTCGCTGAGGGCAGCCAGCTTATCCTTATCTGTCTCGCTTTCCATAAGCTTTTCTACTTCCTTCAGCTCTGCATCCATGTCGAATACTGCATTTACATTTTGAATCATCTCGTCAACCTTAGACAAAATATTAGTTGGGATAGCATCCTTCCCCAGGGTATTTACTGTAAACATCTGGCTGAAGTTTACCTCATATTGAATTTTTTGCACATCCGGGTTAATAAAATTGATTACCTCATTTGTTGTATTATCCTTCCTTGTACACGCAAAATAATGCTCCGGCCTTATATCCTTCGCCTCAAACTCGCTTTTCTGATATTCGACGTCCATGGTCTCTGCTTGCTGCGCCGCCTTATAATAATCATCTCCCAACACGAGCTCTCCAGTTTCTGGAATATAAATAACCTCATTCGGCCCTGCATCATAACACGCCCCGCCAGGCGTTGCCAGACTTACCGTTTTTATTGTAGGAGGATTTGCCAGTCCTCCTGCCAAAGTTAATGCATTGCCATTCTTATCCTTAAAGGTAATCGTTGGCGGCGGAGTTCCATCGGTATTATCGTAAGTAAGCTTAATCTTCTGAGCCTTCTCCATTGTCGGCGCCTGAGAAGCATATCCTGATGCCGTAGTCCCGGCTGTATATCTGGCTCCGCCCTTTACATAAGAGGTCGCCGCCACATCTGAAAATTGAAAGCTTTCATTAATAGTATAGGTATAGTTCGTTTCCTTCGCCTCAAAAAGCATCGGCACATCGGTACGGAAACCGGTAAATACATAGCGGCCGGCGTAATCCGTATTATTCATATCTGAAATATGCTCTTTGTACTGCTTTAGAGTTTCAATAATACTGTTTCTGTCATAGCTTTCCAATGTATCGGTAGCTCCCTGGTTGCAATAGCCGCTCATATTTGTCAGGATTTCCTTTACATTGTTCATGGCGCTTTCTGTCACATCCATCCAGCCCATAGCATCTTTAATATTTTTATCTACATACTGGGTAAGCTCTGTAAGCTGCGTCCGGTATTTTAAGGAACGCACCGCTACTACCGGATCTTCAGAAGGCCTCTGGATTTTCTGGCCACTTGCATACTGGTCTTCCTTAGTTGCCATATTAATTTTATTTCGGTTAATATTATTCAACGCATTCGTTGTCATCATTCGGTTTGTAACTCTCATTGCTGCCTCCTTACTCTAATTATAAGCCTGTTTCATTAATCAGCTTGCTATAGATTTCATTCATAATAGAAATCACCTTAGAATTCAGATCATATATCTTTTTAAATCTGGCCATATCCATAGCTTCTTCATCGCTGTCTACTCCAGAAACCGACATTCTCTGAGAATCAATAGCTCTCATAATGTTGTCCTGGCTTTCCATAATGTTTTTAGCTGCTTTTGAATCAATGCCAAGGACGCCTACCATAGTCTGCAAAAAAGAGTCTGGACGGCCCTGTTTAAACATCGTCACATCCGTTTTCAATGCAATAAGCCCCTGTAAAATCTTTGAATCCTCAATACCGCCGTTCACCCGGTCTTCTGCGCAAGCGATTTTTTTCGGGTCTTTCAAAATCTCTGCATTTACCTTAACATTGCCGGCAGTCAAATGGTAGTAGCTGTTCTGCTTACTAGAATCTATCACCAGAGACACCGGATTCCCATTGGCGTCCTTTGTTGGCTCTGCAAATACCAAATCCTCTCCTGTAGCCGGATGCTTGCCGGTAAAGAAATTCAGCTTCTCATTATTCCCATAAAAATCCTGCCCAGTTTTATGCACATCATTAAAGGCATTGGAAAAGGTCCGAATAAACTCATTCAGCTGGCCCATATAATAAGGAATTCCTTTATATTCAATACTGTCGCCAATCTTAGCCGGCTCTCCGTTAAGGGTATCCTGCAAGGTACTGCCCGCAGCCAGCTTAAAGGTATAGGTTATCTCTCCTGTTTTCAAATCCTGTTCCGCAGTAAAGCTGTCATACACATACTCGGCGGCGCCAATCTTTATTCTTCCCTTACTGTCAGGAATATTCAAAAGATTAAAATCATTTATGCTGGCATCTGTTATTTTAATTTCCGTATCGCCTTTGTTACCTGTAGCCTTACCATTAAAATTCAATTTATTGTTTCCGTCGCGGACTTCAAATAACGCCTTTAACGTACCTCCCAAGGTTGTGCTTCTTGGATCAAAATTCTGTCCGTTGCTCCATTTCAGCTTATACATACCGTCCACATCATTGATATTGACGGAGCTTTCCTCAGCGATTACCTCCAGAGTATTAAAATCATAGGTATCCACCAGGGTCTTTCCATCCAGCCTTACAATATACTGATTTATCCCCGTACCATCGCCAACGCTTCTTTCCATCACCGTCACATTGGCAAGCTCAGAAAGCTGGTCTACCAAAAGAGCGCGGGCATCCCGCAGGTCATTGGCAACGGCTCCCTTTACCTCGATGGTATTAATCTGCCGGTTCAGGCAGGCAATCTGCTCTGCCAGAGAATTAATCTTATCCGCCGTATTTTTAATTTCAAAATTACATTCATCCTGGAGATTTTGTAATCCTCCATGAAGAAAGTTCAGATACTCTGCAAAGGTCTGGGAAGCTTCCGCCGTTTCTGTTCTCTTCGTAATATTCCCTGTATCTCCCAATAAGCCCGACATTGCCGTAAATATCTCATCAAATACGGCTGTAGTTCCGTTCATATTTACCTCGCTCATATAATTCTCTATATTAGACAGGTAATACTGTTTTGTAGTGTTGTTTCCATAAACCGCATTATTATTCCAAAACTTTTCATCATAATACAGATTCCGCACCTGAATGATATTATTTACATTAACGCCGGTGCCCGCCATACCATAGCTTCCTGTAATCTGAAGCGCATCTGTAGCGCTGCGGATTGCTTGCTGCCGGGAATAGCCGATGGTGTCTGCATTGGAAGAGTTATGTGCTGCTGTATTGATAGCCGCCTGGTAAGTGTATAAGCCTGATTTTGCTATTGATAATCCAAAAAATGTATTTGGCATATAGTTAGTCCTCCATTTCTATTATCCTAACCGCGTAATAATATGCTCCAGCATTTCATCAATTACATTGATATATCTGGAAGACGCATTATAAGCATGCTGAAATTTAATCAACTGAGTAAGCTCGTCGTCTGAGGATACTCCTGCAACCTGCTGCCGTTTATCATCCAATGTTGACACCATCACCTGCTGGTCCTCCACAACTCCTCTGTATAAGCCGCCCCGGTACGCGATACCGGAGGTCATCGACGCATAATAATCTGCAAAATTATAGGTTGTAAGGGAATTTGGGTCCAGCCGCAGCCCTTTATCATCCCAGATATTCATAAGCTTCTTACCTGTTTCCATATCATAGCCGCCAAATAACCCGGAATATTTATTGTAGCTCAATGGTATCTTTGAAAAATCCTGAAGAATTTCTTCATTTATTTCAATTTCATCGATAGTAAAAAGACTGTAATTGTTGGATTCATATTCTTTATTGTATAGATACACCTTAATCGGCTTTCCGTCATCCCCTAGAATTTCATTGCCTGCTGCATCCGTAAGAGTCGCCTCGGTATACCGCTCTGTGCTTTTCCGGTTAAAAAGAGCCTCCCCGATTGTCCTATCGTCATCCATACCAGTGGAAGAGCCAATTTCATCCAGCATTAATAAATCGTCTGTCGCAATAGAAGCTATTGTGCCGTCGGCCAGCTTCACCTGAGCTCCTCCCGCAGGAACGGTACCGCCCTTCTTCTCAATCAGGTTTTTCAGAGTGTCGTCCGAAACCTCTATATTTGGGCAAAGAATATCATTAATTTTTGTCACCACATCATGGATCAACTGGTCAAACTGAGCCTGAGCCATCATAATAGTCGAAGCGTTCACGGTCTTGTTATACTCTTTTAGAGCCTCTTTGTATTTCTCCTCGCCATTTACCAGCCAGTTTCCATCTTTATCCTGATATGTAGACTCTCTTGGAAGATCCGTATATTTTGCTTCGTATACGCCTCTGGCTACAAGCAGCCCCTTAATTGAGCCTACGTCCGTATTATCCGCGCTGTTGTAATCCCCAGTCATGCGGAATACGTCGCCCAGTCCGTTTCCTTTCCAAACTACGTTCAGGAAGTTGGATTGCTTTGGTAAAACCTCGTCGACTTTCCCGTCGCTAATCAACGGCACGCCGTTTCTGGTCACATAAAGCTTGCCATTTTTAAGGCTTGCGTCCAGCTCTCCGTATTCTTTTAATTCCTTCCATTCAGGAGAAGCCTTTACAGCCGCTACATTGTCTCCATAATTATTTAAAATTTTATCCGCCAGCTCATTGACCTTGTCTGCCTTTTGCTGCTCCCGCTCGCTTATCATCGGCTCCGTAGCCATATAGGTGATATGGTCCTCTGTCAAAAACTGCACGCCTTCGATATTAACGCTTACAATGCCAAAAGCGTCCTCCTTATAGCTGCAATTTACCAGGCCGCTCAATTCATCTAAAAGCAAATTTCTGGAATCCCGTAAATCGTTGGCCTGCTGCCCGGCGCTTTCATTCCTCCGAATAGCTGTATTCAACGCCCGAATCTGATCGCCGATTTCATTTACCCGGTCTACTTTCTCTTGTATCTGGGAGTTTACATTTTCCTGATACTCCTTCATCTGTTTGCTGATAACGGCCGCCCGGTTGATAAAGCTTTGAGAGGTTGTTACTAAAATACCTCGCTTTACAATATTGTCCGGTTCCTCTGCCAACTCAGAAATCGCCGACCACACATCCGACAGATTATTTTTAAAAGCTACTCCGTCCAGCTCTCCAAATAAATTTTCTACTTCCTGCACCGTCTCATCCTGAGCCTCATAAAAACCCAGTCTTCCTACCTCCAGCCGGTAAGCCTTATCCATAAAAATATCGCGAACCTGGCGGATAATCGTCATATCCGTACCAAGTCCAACCTGCATAGCTGAATTGTAGGACTGACCTATCGTATTATAGGTGAAATCCTTCGTCAATATTTGCTGCCTTGTAAAACCCAAAGTATCTATATTTGCAACATTGTGCGCGGTTACATTCAACGAATACTGGTTTACCCGAAGGCCGGACACACCCGTATACATACTCGTCATTAAATTAGCCATAACGTCCTCCTTTATCGCCGCATTTCTTTTTGTGCAGGGCAAAAAGCCCTGTTCCAAATTTTGGCCGCAGGCAATATTCTGCATGTGAAAATTTATTCTCCACACTGCCACCTGCTACTGCTTCGCATCAAACATCCGTGTCTGTTCTATCGGCATATCTATGCCGGAAGCGTTCTTGTTGTAATTATTCCCTGGTGACATCCGTGTACTCTGAATAAAATTCATATTGAATTCTATCATCTCAAGGGATTGTTCTATTAAAGATTGATTCTGACGATTGATTTCCGTCAATCTGTGAACTGTTTTTTGAAGTTTGTCATGAATAATGCTTAATTGCTCCTGTTCCCTGGGTTGCTTTTCTAAAAGCTTAATTAAACTTTTCAATGTCAGGGTTCCGGGATTCCGGTTAATAACCGTCCCTATATTAATAATAACCTCCTGCCTTTTTGCTTCCAGAGAGGAAACCCTTTGAACTATTTCCTGCTCGGTCACTGTTATTTCCTGCAAGGCATCGAGGTCATTACTAATAATTACCTTCGTTTTCTTTTCATTAATCGGGATCAGGCTTTCATAAATCTCATTTTCCTCATTAAGAGTCGCAATTAATTCTTCTATTAAACTTGCCAACTGTCTGCCCGCCTTTTCCTAAATAATCGTATTAAAATAATTGTTTAAAACCTTATCTGCAAACTCTTCTGCAGACACATTATAGGTCCCGGAAGCAAGCTGTTCCTTTATTTTATTTATTTTATCTTCCCTTACGTCAGGAGCATCCTTTACGGCCTGCTTCGCCGCCTGCAAGCTCTTTCCAGTCTGGGAAATTTCAAATACGTCGGAAGAACTGGCCTTGCCCTTTGCCGATGCCGGTTTTGTCTTTGTTGCCTGATACATCTGGGTAAGTTGGTTATAGGCGTCAACTCTCATTTTTCCACCACCTTATCTGGTTCTTTCTTACTAATTCTTTCCTATTTATGTCTAATATATCGGTATTCCCCCAAAAAACTTTAGAGGACGGCGTAAGTTTTTCTTACTTATTTCATTTCATAGCAAAGCCCTTGCTTTCTCTTACCTTTTGTATCTTACAATGAAAAGAGCCCAACCTGCTCATACTCTGCAGGTCAGGCTCTTTTTCCATACTTTTTATCCTATAAACAGATATTTATAAAGCTCTAAATCCCCTTCATATCTTTCAGCACATCGCAAAAATCAAAGGTAGCAAAATAATCCTTCGGTGTTTCTGCCCGCCGTATCATCGCGACGCTTCCATCCTCTTTTAAAAGAAGCTCTGCGGATTTCAGCTTTCCATTGTAATTATATCCCATAGCATAACCATGGGCTCCAGTGTCATGAAGCACCAGATAATCGCCAATCTCAACTTCTGGAAGCATACGGTCGATAGCAAATTTATCGTTATTTTCACACAGGGAACCTGTTATGTCATATTTATAATCGCACGGCTCATTTTCCTTCCCAAGAACGCTAATGTGATGATAAGCCCCATACATAGCGGGACGCATAAGGTCCACCGCGCAAGCGTCCAATCCAACGTATTCCCTGTAAATATGCTTTTGATGAATGGCCTTTGCTACCAGGCAGCCATATGGCGCCAGCATGTAACGTCCCAGCTCTGTAAAAATAGAAACATTCCCAAGGCCTGCAGGCACAAGGATTTCCTCATAAGCCTTCCTGACGCCCTCGCCAATAACCATAATATCATTTCCTGGCTGATCTGGATAATATGGCACGCCAATACCGCCGGAAAGATTGATGTACTCCAGGCTGATGCCTGTTTTTTCTTTTATCTCTACAGCCAGCTTAAATAAAATTTTAGCCAGCTCTGGATAATATTCATTGGATACCGTATTGCTTGCTAAAAAGGAATGAACTCCAAAATGCTTCGCTCCCATATCCTTAAGACGGACAAAGCCTTTCAAAAGCTGTTTTTTGGTAAATCCATACTTAGCCTCTCCTGGAGTATCCATAATATCCGTTCCCAATCCAAAAACTCCTCCAGGATTATAACGGCAAAAAATTGTCTCTGGAATACCTGTTAGCTGCTCCAGGAAATCAATATGAGTATAATCGTCCAGATTAATATAAGCTCCCAGTTCATAAGCCTTTTTATATTCTTCCGGCGGGGTTACATTAGAAGAAAACATAATATCAGAGCCTGTCAGGCCTACCGCCTCAGAAAGCATAAGCTCTGTCAGAGAAGAGCAGTCTGCGCCGCAGCCCTCTTCCTTCAATATTTTAAGCAGGAATGGATTCGGCGTTGCCTTAACTGCAAAGTACTCCTTAAATCCTTTATTCCAGGCAAAAGCTTTATAAAGCCTCCGGGCATTCTCCCGGATTCCTTTTTCATCATAAAGATGAAACGGCGTCGGATAGGTTTTTACAATATCTTTTACCTGCTCTAAGGTTACAAATGGGGTTTTCATAAGAATCCTCCTTTTTCCACTCTTTTAATTACTCATTTGTAAAGCTCAGTAATTATCTGAACTTTTTGCAAGGGTTCCGCCATAGTATCGCCTCCCGGTATGGTCTTTGGTTTTCCAATCCCTTTTAGGCTATGGAAAAGAGACTTAGAAATCGTGGAAGTCCCTGCTGAACACGATTTTCGGTTTCATAGGCTCTTTGGAATGATAAGCCGCCTGGGATTGGAAAACCAAAGACCATACCGGGAGGCGATACTATGGCGGAATACTTGCAGAAAATCCAGATAATCACAAAGCCTTTCAACCACCTATTCTTTTTTAGGTGTTACTATAGCACGAAACGCTTTCCAGCGCAAGAATTTTTTCAATCCAAGCTTCCGAACTTTACAAACTATTCCCCGTTCCCACCCTCGCAAAAACAGTCAATGCCTGGTAATAACAATGATTTGTTACAATACATTTGTAAGCTGTTGGAGCATAACAATTCTTGAGGAATTGAACCCCGCGCCTGCTCTTTGGCGCACCATGCATACGACTTACGCTGTCGCCGCGTGACATTCGCTCCGCTTTTGCTACCATTCAATCATTACTCTATCAAATCCGTCTTCCAGTTATTTTCCTGCAGCTTATTATCTAACAAGCGCAATTCCTTTGCCATCCTGTCAATCTCTGCCTGCCAGTCAGCAACGCAAATCGCAGACTTTATCTTAATTTCCGTATTCCTTGCCCGATAGCACGTCTGGCTTCCTGCATAAACAATATCCTTATACGCATGAATTTTCAGCAAAAGCGCATCCTTTTTTGCAATAAGCTCCGTTAATGTCTGCCCATCCACCCTGGTTTCACAATTCGTCTGATTAATATGACTAATCAAATAAGCCAAACGCTCCAAAGAAACATCTAATTCCTGCTTTAACTTTTCCGGCTCTTCCGCAGTTTTTTCCCCCTCCTGCACCAATACATTATTGTTTATCCGGTTCTTTAATTGTTCAATCTTCCTATTTATATCCGCCCTCTCCTGCAAAGCCTCCGCAAGCTTCATAGCATAATCCTCCATCCATGTATTTATCCTGATTTCCCAATTTTTTCCCCATTATACCACAAATCCCAAAACATGAAACAAACAGTTTTCTTAAATTTTTACATCATCGTATTTTGCAGCTTCTGTCCCCAGCCGGCAGCCCCGGAAGGATTCTATTGCTTTGAAATGCACCGTTAAAAGCAGAAATCTGCCGTTTTGTATGCTGAAGGCGGACATTTATGTCCGAATACGGCATACAAAACGGCAGATTTGTACTTTGCCCGGTGTGTGAAAGCAATAGAATCCTTCCGGGGCTGCCGGCTGGGGACAGAAGCTACAAAATACAAAAACTCCCCCTCCCCTATTTTCATTTGCAAGCCATTTCCAATTATGTTATACTGCATGAGTGACAATTTTACAGCAAGGAGACTATGTTATTATGGAACAATATACCGGAAGTCAGATTGTAGTTTTGGAAGGGCTGGAGGCAGTCAGAAAACGGCCTGGCATGTATATCGGCAGCACCGGCAGCCGGGGCCTCCACCATTTAATATGGGAAATTTTAGACAATGGCATTGATGAGCATCTTGCCGGTTTTTGTTCCCAAATAGATATTACCCTCCAAAAGGACGGAGGCATTACTATCCGGGACTATGGCAGGGGCGTGCCCGTTGATACACACCCAACGAAAAAAATCCCTACTGTCCGGGTCGTTTATACAATCCTCCACGCAGGAGGAAAATTTGGCGGCGCCGCCTATAAAGTATCGGGCGGCCTCCATGGGGTCGGCGCTTCTGTCGTTAACGCGCTGTCTACAAAAATGACGGTGGAAATACACAGAAACGGCCATATCTACCGGGATTCCTACGAAAACGGCGGCCACCCAACAATAGCTTTGGAAAACGGTCTTTTACCAACCGTGGGAAAATGCAGCAAATCCGATACTGGCACGCAAGTTACCTTTTACCCGGACGGCTCCATTTTTGAAACAACGGAATTTAAACCGGAAACTATCAAAAAGAAATTAAAGGAAATGGCTTTCCTGAATAAAAACCTGGCCCTTCATTTTATAGATGAAGCAAATAGCGAGGACATAACTTATCATGAAGCCGACGGAATTAAAAGCTTTATCACCTACTTAAACCGCGACGCCCAGCCTCTCCACAATGAAGTAGTTTACGCCGAGGGAAAAAGCGGCGATATTGAAGTGGAGCTGGCCTTTCAATATACGGCAAGCTATTCTGAACAAATTAACGCCTATTGCAACCGCATTAATGTAGTAGACGGCGGTACTCTGGTTACAGGTTTTAAGACTGCTCTGACCCGTATTATGAACCAGTATGCCCGAGAGCTTGGCATACTAAAGGATAAGGATGAAAATTTTGATGGAAAAGACATCCGCAACGGCCTAGTCGCCATTGTTTCTATCAAGCATCCAGACCCCCAGTTTGAAGGGCAGACCAAAACAAAGCTTGGCAATACTGATGCAAAAAGCGCTGTAGACGACATCTTTACACAAGAGGTTCAGCGCTACTTTGATAAAAATGTAGAGGACCTGAAAAAAATCCTGGAAAATTCCATGAAATCCTACAATGCAAGAAAAGCCGGAGATAAAGCGCGAAATGCTGTATTAAAACAGCTAAACGACGTAGATACCAGAAGCAAGCTGGCTTCCTGCTCCTCTAAAAAACCGGAGGAATGCGAGGTCTACATCGTAGAGGGCGATTCTGCAGGCGGCACTGTAAAAACAGCCCGGAACCGGCGCACTCAGGCAGTCCTCCCATTAAGAGGAAAAATTCTTAATGTTGAAAAAGCTACTCTGGAAAAAATTCTTTTAAACAATGAAATCAAATCCATGATTGCTTCCTTTGGCTGCGGTATCGGCGATGAATTTGACCTTGCAAAGTTGCGCTACGACAAGATTATCATCCTTACCGATGCCGACGTAGACGGCGCCCATATCAGCACCCTTTTACTTACCTTTTTTTACCGCTTCATGCCAGAGCTTATTAAAGAGGGCAAGGTCTACCGCGGCTTGCCGCCTTTATACCGGGTAGAATATGAATCCGCTGGAAAAAAGAAAAATAAAAAAGAATCTCAGTACATTTTCAATGACTTTGAATTAGAAAAATTTAAAAAAATACCAGGAAATAAAATATTAAACGTACAACGCTATAAAGGACTTGGAGAAATGGATGCAGAGCAGCTCTGGGAAACGACCCTGAACCCGGAAACCAGGCTCCTGGCCCAGGTATCTATCAGCGATACCGTCGAGGCTGATGAAATTACCACAACCCTGATGAGCAGCAACGTACCTCCGAGACGCCAATTTATTATGGAAGAAGCAAAATATGCAAGACTTGACGTCTAGTACTCCCATTTCTGACCAGATGGAGTACTAACTATAAGAAACGAGGATTATATGAGTAAAATGCAAGAAAATATTATACAGCTGGACTTTTCAGAGGAAATGAAAAACTCCTACCGGGACTATGCTATGAGCGTTATTATCGCCAGGGCGCTTCCAGATGTCAGAGACGGCTTAAAACCGGTGCAAAGAAGAATTCTGTACTCTATGGACGAGCTGGGACTGTCGCCGGATAAGGCTCACAGAAAAAGCGCCAGAATCGTCGGCGATACCATGGGTAAATACCATCCCCATGGAGACAGCTCCATCTATGATGCTCTGGTTCATATGACAGAGAATTATTCTCTGTCCCTTCCTCTCATAGACGGTCACGGCAACTTTGGCTCTATCGACGGCGACGGAGCGGCCGCTATGCGGTATACAGAGGCCCGTCTCTCTCCCGCCGCTATGACTATGCTCTCTCATTTAGACAAAGGGCTGGTGGAATTCCTTCCAAATTTTGATGAAAGCGAACAGGAGCCTTCCGTCCTCCCCGCCATGCTTCCAAATCTTTTGATTAACGGAACTACTGGTATTGCCGTAGGCATGGCGACCAATATTCCTCCCCACAATCCGGGCGAAGTTATAGACGGCGCCATTGCCTGTCTGGATAACCCTGAAATTTCTCTGGAAAAACTTATGCGTTATATCCCCGGCCCGGATTTTCCTACGGGAGGAATTATTGTTAATCAAGAGGCTCTACCCGGAATTTACGCATCTGGAGAGGGCCGTCTGAAAATCCGTGCAAAAACAGAGCTGGAAAAGGGCGAATACGGCAGAACTAATATTATTATTACAGAAATCCCTTATACAGCCGCAGGAAGCAAAACCAGACTGGTAGAAAGTCTTGCTATGCTGATGAAGGATAAAGTTTTTGAAGAAATTTACGACGTCCGGGATGAATCCTCCAAAGAAGGCATCCGAATTGTAATTGAAGTAAAAAAAGACCGGAATGTAGAAAATCTGTTAAACGGCCTGTACAAAAAAACGGCTATGGAGGATACCTATAGCGTCAATCTTTTAGCAGTCAAGGATCAGCAGCCCATTACCTTCAGCCTTTTATCCCTGCTGCGGGAATTTTTAAGCTTCCAGGAAATACTCTATACCAAAGAATACCAGTACCTTTTAGAAAAAGCCAAAAACCGGCTGGAAATCGTAGAAGGTCTGATTCGCGCTACGGACGTAATTGATCTGATTATTGAAATTCTTCGGGGAAGCTCCTCAGTAAAGCAGGCAAAGGCCTGCCTGATAAAAGGCGATATAAAAGACATCCAATTTAAGTCCAATAAATCCAAGCTGGCCGCCGCCCGCCTGGACTTTACAGAACGTCAGGCCGATGCTATCCTTGCTATGCCTCTTTCCAAGCTGATTGGTCTGGAAATCCTAAAGCTCCACGAGGAAGGCAGCTCCCTAGAGGCCTCTATCTCTGAATATGAAAAAATTCTGGGAAATAAAAAAGAGCTTCACCGTCAGATTAAGCTCCGCCTAAAAGAATATAAAAAACGATTCGCCTACCCACGAAAGACCCAGCTTGCCAGCATTGAAAACACAGCCTATGTAGAAGAGGTTAAAATCGAAGAAATCCATATTCTAATCGACCGCTTCGGCTACACAAAATCCCTGGATTCTTCCAGTCTGTCCAGAGCTGGCGAGGACACGCTAAAAGATTATCCTCATATTATCTCTATGCAGAACACGGACAGGCTCTGCCTTTTCACTGCACAGGGAAATATGTATCAGGTAAAGGCTTCCGCTATCCCAAAATGTAAACTCAAAGATAAAGGAACGCTTATCCACAATCTCTGCAAGGTAGGCAAGGAAGATATACTTATCTATAGCTCCTTTGAAGAGCTGTTTGAAAGCCAGCTTCTTTTCACAACAAAAAACGGCTATATTAAGCTGGTTTCCGGCGCAGAATTTGAAACCAGCCGCTCTGCCATCGCTTCCACTAAGCTGGATCCTGGCGATACTATCGCAGGAATTACAAGGCTCTCCGCCAAGGATATACTTTCTGGAGCGCAAAAGGTCATTCTGATTACCGAAAAGCAGCTTTCTCTAGGCTTTCCATTAGAAGAAGTAAGCGAGCTAAAAAAGACCAGCCGCGGAGTCAAGGCAATCGCCCTGGAGGCAAACGATCAAATCGCCTTTGCCGCCTGCCTCCCTTCCAGTACAGAAACCTTCCACTGGAACGGTCAGACTCTAAACGCAAAAAAAGTACGCAACCGCAAACGAGGAGCCAAAGGCCAAAAAGCCCAGCTACAATAGCATCTCTACTTGTTGCTTTCACACACCAAAGCAAAGAACAAACCTGCCGTTTTGTATGTCAGAATCTGACATACAAAACGGCAGGTTTGTTCTTTTAACGGTGCATATCAATGCAAGACAGTCCTTCTTTTCTGGCAGGCCCCACTTTACAAAATGCAGAAACCCAAGCCTCTCTAAAAGCAAAATAATACGAAACCGTTTGCTATATTATTTCCCCTGGAAGGTATTTTTCAAATACGTCCCAGCCTTTGAAGCATTGTTTTTTTCACTGCGCGGAAAATGTTTTCATATCCCGTACAGCGGCAGAGATGGCCGGACAAAAGCTTCCGCAGCTCCTCGTCGCTGTATTCAATCCCACTGTCTAAAATTTCCAGAGCCGTCATGAGAAAGCCCGGCGTGCAAAAACCGCATTGGACCGCAGCTTCATCTATAAAGGCCTGTTGAATATCCGAAAGCTCTCCATTCGGCCCTAAGAGTCCTTCCACAGTGGTTATTCTCTTCCCCTCTGCCCATACAGCCAGATAAATACAAGAATTATAAGCCTCTCCATCAATTAATACCGTACAGGCTCCGCACTCTCCTACCTCGCAGCCCTTTTTCACACTGGTCATCCTGTAATCGTTGCGGAGCATGTCCGTCAGGGACGCCCTGACGTCTACCATCGTCTGGGTTTCCTTTCCATTAATCGTACAAGTAACTAACTGATATTGTTTTCCTTCCATTAAATTCCACCTCCGGCTCTCCTAATTGCTTTTTCCAGCCCCCGTTCCGCCATTACCTCGCCAATATGGCATCGAAAGGCCTTGCTTGCGCGCCAGCTGTCCCGCGGATTTATATCCAAAAGGACGGCCTCTCCGAATTTCCGGCAGGTTTCCTTAGAAACCGGCTGTCCCTTCACTGCCTGCTCCGCAGACGGAGTACGCATAGGAACCGGCCCTGCGACGCCATAAGCGATACGGGCATCCAGAATCGTCTCCTTGTCTTCCGATAATTTTACATTAACAGAGCAGCCCAGAGTTGCAATATCCATAGCATTCCGCATAGCATATTTCGTATAATGCCCGGCATATCCTTCATAAGCCTTTTGCGGAATCAAAATACCGGTCTGAATTTCACCCGGGCGCAAATCCACGCAGCCGGCCTTTATGTAAAACTCCTTAATAGGAAGCCTTCGCAACCCCTCCGGCCCGGAAAGCTCTACTATAGCGTCCCAGGCAAAGAGAGTGGAAGCCGAATCTGCGCTGGTGACGCCATTACAGGTATTTCCGCCAATCGTTCCTATATTTCGTATCTGCGGCCCGCCTACCATATCGACAGCCTCTCCCAGCACGTTGATATATTTTTTTATAATTTTATCCTTTGTAATATGGGAAAAACTGGTCAAAGAGCCAATGCGGATGGTTCCGTCCTCCTCCAGTTCAACTCCCCGAAGCTCGTCCAGCTTATAAATGCTGACAAGCTCCATACCGGCTCTCCGCCCTTCACGGATTTGCACCAGCACATCGCTTCCTCCGGCAATCACCTGCGCTTCTGGATGAGCTAAAAGAAGCTCTGTTGCATGAGCTACGCTGGAAGCCTCATATAATGCTTTTATATCATACATCGCCTGCACCTCCTTAAATAAGCCCTTCTTCTTTAAACCGTTCAAACAATACAGCCGGACGTAATGGTATCTGATTCACAGATACCCCTGTAGCATCTAAGACTGCATTGCGGATAGCCGAAGCTACAGGACATGCCGGCGGCTCTCCTAAAGCCTTCGTTCCAAAGGCGCTGGTAGGCTCTGGATTTTCCACAAAATCTGCCTCCAGCCGCGGATGGTCCATAAAGGTAGATAATTTATAATCCAGCAGATTATTATTTAACACTCTGGCTGTTTTTGGGTCGTACAACATAGTTTCCGTAAGCCCAAAGCCGATTCCCATACTCATGCCCCCGTGGACCTGAGCCTCTGCCAGCGCAGGATTAATCAGCCTGCCGCAATCATGGACATTGATAATCTTCTTTACCTCCGCCCGGCAAAATGGTATATCCACCTCTACCTCTGCAAAGCAGCAGCCAAAGGAATAAGCATTCGATTTTATCTGATAGGTGCTTTCTGATGTAATATGCTGGCTGTCTTCCAAACTATACAGGGCTTCCGTCGCCAGCTCGCCCAAGGCCATCAAAACTCTGCCGTCCGTAATTCTTACAACATTTCCATCCACAATGTCCAAATTGCACTCCGGCATACGGCTAAGCCTGTGGGCGTACTGAAGGATTCTCTCCTTTAATAGCTGCCCGGTCTGCCGAATGGAAAAACCTGCCGTATACGTCTGTCTGGAAGCATAGGCTCCTGTTCCAAATGGAGTTAAATCCGTATCCTGCGTAGTAACAACATGTACCATTTTAAATGGAAGCCCCAGCACCTCCGCCGTCATTTGGGCATAGGCGGTGTCAGCCCCCTGGCCGATTTCTGTCTCACCCACCTGCACTTGTACCGATCCGTCCTGATTCAGCACCATGCGGCAGGAAGAGGTTTCAAGAGAAATAGGCCAAACTGCCGTATTATACCAGAATACAGACATGCCGATACCCCGGCGTATATCGCCGGACTGATTTTTAAACTCCTCTTTTTTCCTATAGTAATCCATAACTTCAATCCCCTTATCCATACACTGGTTAAAGGAATCAAAATAATTTTCATTTTTAGAGAAGCCGTCTACATAGCCTGCCGGCATCAGATTTTTCCTTCGGAATGCAATCGGGTCAAGCCCCATGACTTTACATACATCGTCCGTATGGCTTTCATAAGCAAAGCTTGCCTGAGGCATGCCATAGCCCCGCATAGCGCCTGCTACAGTACGATTCGTAAAAACCGTATAAGCATCGCATTCCACATTATCACAAGGATATAGCTGTGGAAAAGCTCCCATAGCCTTTGCCGCGATGCTGTGGCCATGAGAAGCATAGGCTCCCTGATTGGAATACACCTCCAGCTTTCTGGCCGCATAGCTTCCATCCGGCCGCAGATAGGATATAATATGAAATTTCATCGCATGGCGCACACGGTTGCAGGCAAAGGTCTCTTCCCTGGAAACATCCAGCTTAACCAGCCGCCCTCCTACCTGGGTGCATAAATAAGCGCATAACGGCTCATATAAGGCGTCCTGCTTATTTCCAAATCCTCCGCCAATATACGGCTTGATAATGCGTATCCTGCCCCAGTCCATGCCTAAAGCCTGCCCCACAATACGGCGGATAATATGAGGAATCTGGGTTGATGCCACAAGGTTCAGCCGTCCTGCCTCTTCATAGCAGTAGCAAATAAAATTTTCAATATGGCTGTGCTGAACTGTTGGCGTTTCATACCAGCCCTCTACCTTTGTAAGCCCTTCCTCTTTGCAGGCCTCCTCATAATTTCCCTTACGGATGCTTGTATGCTTCAATACATTATCAGGATATGCTTCATGAATCCTCGGCGCATCCTCTTTCATAGCCTCGACAGGGTCCAGGACTACCGGATACTCCTCATACTCCACCTTTAAGGCCCTGACTGCCCGGGTTGCGGCCACCTCGTCCTCAGCAACCACCGCGGCAATATCATCTCCATAAAACCGAACCCGCTCTGTTAACACCAAACGGTCTGCAACATCCTGATGTCCCGGGTCTGTCGACCAAGGATGGCCGGCTGTTGGAAAATAGTGCTTTTCTTTCACATCAAAACAGGTCACTATCTTAACAACTCCGGGTATCTTCTCTGCCTCTGTTGTGTCAATGGATTTTACAATCCCGTTTCCGATGGTAGAATGACAGATTTTCGCAATCAAAGCGCCCTTATCGCAAAGATCATCCGTATACTTTGCCCGCCCTGTTACCTTATCCGCTGCATCTACCCGCGGAAGGCTTTTTCCTATTACCATTTTACCCCCATTTCTGCGACTTCCTTCTGCGAAACCTGCAGATATGCCGCCGACAAAAACATGTTATACTGCTATTTTATAATACGAACGCCCGAAACATATTTATCATAGACGTTCCTATCATCCGATAAATAAATCATCCGTTCCAGCCTTTCCTTCACCGTCAGCCTCTGGGGATGGAAAAGATTTTCATCGTCCAGCACTACGGCGTCCAACTCATAACCCTCCAAAAAGCTGCCTGCTTTCCCGAAAAAGGCGCCGCCGCCCATAGTACCCATATAAAAAGCCTCCTCCAATGTCAAAGGCTTTAAATTATCATCTACCAGCCTCCAACGAAGCTTTGATACCTGGATGGTATCTGCCATAGCCCTGAAAATAGAAGTCGTATGACCTCCCGCCACGTCGCTGCCAAGGCCTGTAGGTATCCCAAACTCCAAAAAACTCCTTGCCGGGGCAATTCCCGAAGAAAGGTTTGTATTCGACTGAGGGCAATGGGCAATAAAAACCTGGTTTTTCCTCATCAGCTCCAGTTCCTCTTCCGAAGACCATACGCAATGAGCCATAACCGTCTTACAGCCGCCTCCAAACATCCCGAACCGGGCATATGCCTCGCCATAAAACCGGGTATCTGGACACAGCTCGCAAACCCAGTCAATTTCCCCCTTATTCTCAGACAAATGAGACTGCACAGGAAGCTTATACTGCTTTTGTATCTCTCCCAGCCGTTCCATTAACTGGTCGGAACAGGCAGGAATAAACCTTGGCGTTAAAATAGGCTTAACCAGTTGAAAACGCCCCTCTATCTCCTCCAGCCACTCCAGAGTAGCGCGGACAGAAGCCTCAGCGCTTTCTTCCTGCAGGTATTCCGGCGAATTACGGTCCATATTCACCTTTCCTACCATAGCCCCTATCCCTGCTTTTTCTAAAAGCTCCATTAAAAGAATGGTAGCCTTTGTATGCACCGTCCCAAAAACACAGGCTCTTGTAGTTGCGCTACGCTTCAAATCCCCTGTAAAATAAGTATAAGCCTCTTTTGCATAGGATAACTCTTTATATTTTTCTTCTTCTGGAAACACATTGGCCTCCAGCCAATCTAAAAGCTCTCTGTCCATCCCCAAACTGCGGAACGAATACTGCGGCGCATGCATATGCAAATCTACAAGGCCCGGAATAATCAAACGGTCTCCATAATCCTGCACAGGAAGCCCTGAAAATTCTTCCGGCAAAACAGGGTATACGCCCTTTACCTTTCCCCCTTCGCCAATCAGATAACTATTTTCAGCCACATGCAGAGCAGCCTTACTTGTGCTATAACAAATATGACCCTTTATTATTTTAAT
>CATKYY010000003.1 GCA_949841225.1 uncultured Acetivibrio sp. | reverse complement strand
TGCAGATGAACTGACCCGTGCCGGAATTCACTCCATGAATACCCATCAGACGATTTATATTGTATCTCCAGAATACAACTCCAATGGGCAAATGATCTTCCGCGACAACAATCAGTCCATGATTACTAACAAAAACATTCTCCTTTTACTGGCATCCGCTACTACTGGAAAAACCATTCGCCGCTCTTTAGAGTGTATTAACTATTACCGCGGCCGCGTACAGGGTATCTCCGCTATCTTCAGCGCCGTAAACTCTATTAACGGCATTCCTGTACACACAATTTTCCAAAACAGCGATATACCAAATTATACCACCTATCCATACAACGACTGCCCGTTCTGCAAAGCAAACCAGAAGCTGGACGCTTTAGTAAACGCTTATGGATATTCCCGGATATAAAAACTGCGCTTTTCATGAAGCCTCCACTCTGACGTGGAGGCTTTCCTTAATCCAGGCTCCTAAAATTTTCTTGCATTTTCCCTGTTTATCTGTTACTCTCAATGTGAAGACTATTTACAATATAAAAAACAAAGAGAGGTAGTATTTATGCACGAGCACAATCACGATTGTGAATGCGGCTGCGGCTGTGGCTGCGGACATGAGCACGACGAAGAACAGATGATGGTTACTCTTTGCCTGGATGACGGCACTGAATTAGAATGTATCGCATTATCTATTTTCCCAGTAGACGACCTTCGATATATCGCTCTTCTCCCAACGGTAGAACCAGGACAGGAAGAAGGAGACATATATCTTTACCGTTTCCATGAGCTTGAAAACGGCGAGCTTGATCTTCAGAATATTGAAAGCGATGAAGAATACGAAAGAGTAGCCGACGCCTTTGACGAGCTTTTGAATGAAGAAGAGTTTGATGAGATGTTTGATGAAGAGGATGAATAATTTCAAACAGAATCCATAATTTCATTTACAAACCGGGAGGGCTCCACAGCTTTATTATACCGTTCTTTCGTATAATAAATATGGAGCTCTTTTTTTGCTCTTGTCATAGCAACATAAAACAGACGACGCTCCTCCTCTATATCCTCCGGCAAGGAAGCCTTATGATACGGCGTTACCCCTTCGTTAGCATCCAATATCCACACTGCTTCATACTCCAATCCCTTAGAGCTGTGCATTGTTTCGATTGCCACCCCTTCCTTCTGGAAATCCTTCTTCTTCTTTAATACCTCTAGCTGCTGCCCATAGGCTTCTATATGAGCAAACCATTCCTCATAATTTTCACAGGCCTTCGCCGCCTCCATAATTTCATCCAGCACTTCAAACAGCCCTTCCAGCTGAATTTTCCTGTATTCTGCGTATTCTTTCAAAAATTCATCATAGCCGATGACCTTACGGATATAGTTTACGGCCCCGTAAGGCTTCAAATTTTTAAGTACCTTTATATCCGCTTCCATCCGGTCAATCCGGTCCAGCATCCAGTCTTTATCCTCATAAAACCACCGGAGCCCCTCAAATTCTACCAAAGGCTCCTCCATGGAATCCCTGCTTATGTATCTTTTCGGCCGATTGGCTATCTGTAAAAATAATTTCCGCTCCCGGCTTCCCAAAGCAATCCTTACATAGGCTAAAATATCCCTGGCAATCCAATGCTCATAACGGTTTGGTATTCTGTCCCGGATAGAAAAAGGAATATTATACCGCATAAAAACCTCGGCCACCATACCGGCCTGCCCGTTCGTCCGAAGCAGCACCGCCATAGATTCATACGGCAGCCCGGCTTTAGCCCGGGCTAAAATATCAGAAGCCGCCCTTCTATTTTCCTCTCCCAGGCCTGCAAATTCCATAATTCCTACAGGCAGGCCCTCCTTGTCTTTCTTTTCTGGCGCCGGCAGGATTTTCTTTTGATACCTTTTTTCATTATGGATAATTACCCTCTCTGCAGCCTTCAAAATATTAGGGCTGCAGCGGTAGTTAATATTTAAAAGCGCCCTCTTCCCTTGCGGAAAATCCCTGGAAAAATTCAGCATAAGCTCCGGCCTTGCCCCACGGAAGCCATAAATAGACTGGTCGTCGTCCCCTACAATACACAAATTATTTTCCGGCTCCGCTAAAAGCTTTACAACTTCGTATTGTATCCGGCTGATGTCCTGAAACTCATCTACCATAATATAATGAAACTGCCCCTGCCACAGTCTTAAAATATCCTTTCGTTCTAAAAAAAGCCGGTAGCAGTGTACCAGCATATCATCAAAATCCAACATCCTTTGGCTAAGAAGCATTTCCTGATAAGAAGAAAAAATCCTCCGAAAAACATCCGTAGGGCAGCAGGCCGGATAATAATGCTCTAGTGGGAGCAACTCTGCCTTTACCCGGCTGATTTCTTCCTCCAGGTTTTCAATCAATCCTTCTTCATCCCCTGCTTCCATAGAAAGGCTTCTTACCATATTCTGTAAAAATTGCCTTTTTGTCCCTTCCGAAATAATATTCTCCGCCCGGTATCCATAGGCATGCTTTAAAATAGAAAAAAAGACGGTGTGCAGAGTCCCAAACTGCACCCTCGTCCTCTCCTGTCCAGTTTCCCTTAAAAAACGCTGTTTCATCTCTTTGGCCGCCGCCCTGGTGAAAGTTACCACCAGAATTTTCTCCTCTGCCGCCCCTTTTTGAATCAGCCTTTTTGTCCGCTCTGTGATTACAAGAGTTTTACCAGAACCGGGCCCTGCCAATACAAGCAGAGGCCCTTTCTGGTGTTCAATCGCTTCTATTTGCGCTTCATTAAACCGATTCTTATTTAACATTCTCTTCCTTTATTTTTCAAACGCTCTTTAATTTAGCAATCGCGGCTTCGATACGGCTAATACTCTCTTCCTTCCCGATAATTTCCATAATCTCCGTCGCTCCTCCCGGCGTCATCTGCTTCCCTGATACAGCCGTACGGATTGGCCACATAACATAGCCGTTTTTATATCCCTTTTCCTTTACAAACCGAACTAAAAGCTCATACAAGGCATCATTGGAATAATCCTCTTGAGCCGCAAGCTCTGGAAGAATTTCCTCTAATACCAAAAGAGAAGTTTCCGGGTTTGTTTTCATCTTTTTATGGGTATACATAGAAACGTCGTATTCTGGCACTTCCTGAAAAAAGTCGATTAAATCCCTAATATCCGGGAAAACCTCAATACGGGTCTTAACCAGCGCCGCGATCTTCTCTATATCCATATCCTTTTTAATTACAGCCTTTATATATGGCTCCGCCATCCCATAAAAACGGCCGAAGTCCATGGCTTTCATATATTCGCCGTTCATCCATTTCAGCTTTACCATATCAAAAACAGCAGGCGCCTTATTAATTCTTTGGTAATCAAAAGCCTTTATCAGCTCTTCCAGGGAGAAAATTTCTCTATCCTCAGATGGACTCCAGCCAAGAAGCGCCACAAAATTCACAACAGCCTCTGTCAAAAAGCCCTGCTCAATTAAATCCTCATAAGAGGAATGGCCGCAGCGCTTACTGAGCTTTTTATGCTCTTCATTTGTAATAACCGGGCAATGGACATACTCTGGAATTTCCCAGCCAAACGCTTCATAAAGACGGTTATATTTCGGCGTAGAAGAAAGATATTCATTTCCCCTCACCACATGGGTAATCCCCATTAAATGATCGTCGATTACATTCGCAAAATTATACGTCGGATAGCCGTCGGACTTAATCAAAATCATATCGTCCAGCTCTGCATTTTCTACAGAAATATCCCCAAAAATAACATCATGGAAGGATGTTGTTCCCTCAGACGGATTGTTCTGGCGGATAACATAAGGCAGCCCGGCAGCCAGATTTGCTTCTATTTCCTCCTTGGAAAGCTTCAGGCAATGTTTATCATATTTAATGATTTCCTTTCCATCCTCTTCCCCTTCTTCCCCAACAGCGGTTCTCAAAGACTCCAGCCGCTCCTTGGTACAGAAACAGTAATAGGCCTCGCCCTTCTCTACCAGCTGCTTGGCATATTCCAGGTAAATTCCCCGAGCCTGCCGCTCGCTCTGGACATACGGGCCTACGCCCCCGTCTTTATCCGGCCCTTCATCATGTACCAGCCCCGTTTTTTCCAGGGTCCGGTAAATAATCTCCAAAGCTCCCTCCATAAAACGTTCCTGGTCTGTATCCTCAATCCGCAGGAGAAAATCCCCGTCCTCATGCTTTGCAATTAAATAAGCATACAGCGCGGTCCTCAGGTTGCCCACATGCATCCGGCCCGTTGGGCTTGGCGCAAATCTGGTTCTAATCTTGCTCATTTTCCTAAACCTCTTTTTCCTTTATTCGTTCTTAATTTTATTTACACTTTTCAATAAATTCCTTAATAACACCTACCGTTGCATCAATTCCGATACACTCCGTCTTTACTGCCAGGTCATAATTAAACATATTGCCCCACTTTTCACTGGTGTGGTAATTATAATAATTCGCTCGCCGCTTATCATACTTCATAACCTGTTCCGCCGCCTTTTTATGGGAAATTCCATAAAGCATAGTAGCCCTCTCAATCCTGTAATCCAGACCGGCATATACAAATACATTAATAAGCTCCGGCAAATCCTTAAGCACATAATCCGCGCAGCGCCCTACAATAACGCAAGGCCCTTCCTTTGCCACCTTTCTGATAATGTTAGACTGAGCAAGGAAAATTTTATCATCCAGGGATAAGCTGGAAAATCCGAAATCCTGGCTTCCATAAGCGTTCATCCCCATAGCGATGGAATACAGAAGGCTGTTGGTCGCCTTTTCCTCCGCATGCTCAAAAGCCACCTCCGCAAACCCGCTTTCCTTAGCGGCTCTTGAAATAATCTCATTGTCATAAAAAGGGACTCCCAGTTCTTTCGCCAGCTTTTCTCCAATTTCTCTTCCCCCGCTGCCATACTGCCTGCTGATTGTAATTACCTTCTTCATAGTGCTCCCTCCATCCTTTTTAGCAACTGCATTCCATGCAGTTTTGCATTCTATACAGCTTATTTCTATAAAAAAGATTATAGCACATTTGCATTTCTATGAAAATAAAAACTTCCCTTTAATTCTTTCCGAATTCAGAAAGCAGCAAGCCTTCATTCCGCTCCAACACAGTCTTTACGCTCCATGGATGGGTAAAAATAAGAAGAGGATTCCCCTTTAAATCCTTGATTTTCTTTGTATCCGAGGTTACGCTCAGCTTACTTACATCTATGTCCTTACTTTCAATCCAGCGGATATGTTCATATGGCAGAGGGTCCAGACGAATCTCCACGCCATACTCGGACTCCAGCCGGAACTTTAATACATCAAACTGGAGAACGCCCACAACGCCTACAATGATTTCCTCCATACCTGTGTTAAATTCCTGGAAAATCTGAATGGCGCCCTCCTGGGCAATCTGCTCAATTCCCTTGATAAATTGCTTCCGTTTCATGGTATCCACCTGGCGCACTTTGGCAAAGTGTTCCGGCGCAAAGGTTGGTATACCTTCATAGCAGAATTTTTCCTTTCCTGTGCACAAGGTATCTCCAATAGAAAAAATTCCCGGATCAAATACGCCGATAATATCCCCCGCGTAAGCCTCCTCTACATGCTTACGCTCCTGAGCCATCATCTGCTGAGGCTGGGTCAGGCGTATCTTTTTACCGCCCTGAATATGAAACACCTCCATACCCGCCTCAAAGCTGCCTGAACAAATCCGCATAAAGGCGATTCTGTCCCTGTGGGCTTTGTTCATATTTGCCTGGATTTTAAATACAAAAGCAGAAAACTCTTCCCCAAAGGGGTCGATTTCCCCTTTGTCCGACCTTCTTGAAAGAGGCGAGGTCGTCATATTTAAAAAATGCTTTAAAAAGGTTTCTACGCCAAAATTTGTTAATGCAGAACCAAAAAATACTGGTGAAAGCTTCCCCGCCCTTACCCTTTCCATATCAAAGGCGTCGCTGGCTCCATCTAAAAGCTCAACCTCTTCCAAAAGGGTCTGGTGGTTCGTCTGCCCAATAAGCTCGTCTACCCGCGCGTCTCCCAGAGACACCTCTATCGCCTCTACCTCCTTCTGCCCGTTGTTGGCGGCCAGAAAACGAGAAATCGTCTTTGTCTCCCTGTCATAAACGCCCTTAAAATTCTTCCCTGATCCAATCGGCCAATTAATTGGACAGGTTCGGATTCCCAATACTGTCTCAATCTCATCAATCAGCTCAAAAGGATCGTTCGCCTCTCTATCCATTTTATTTATAAAGGTAAAAATCGGGATTCCCCTCATTACGCAGACCTTAAACAGCTTTATCGTCTGGGCCTCCACACCCTTCGAGCCGTCAATTACCATAACGGCAGAATCCGCCGCCATCAGGGTACGGTAAGTATCCTCCGAGAAATCCTGATGCCCCGGCGTATCCAAAATATTAATACAATAGCCGTCATAATTAAACTGCATAACCGAAGAGGTTACAGAAATCCCTCTTTCCTTTTCAATTTCCATCCAATCAGAAACCGCATGCTTCGCCGTTTTTCTTCCCTTTACCGATCCGGCCAGATTAATTGCCCCTCCATATAAAAGGAACTTTTCCGTTAAGGTTGTCTTACCTGCATCCGGGTGGGAAATAATGGCGAAGGTGCGCCGTTTTTCAATTTCTTTCTTTAAATCTGACAACGTAAAAGCCCTCCTAAACCAAATTTATATATGACCCTCATTTCTATCTTAAATTCAAACCGTAGCTCCCAAAATATAAAGGAAAAGCAAAAAAACCAGCAAAGCCCCATTCATTACTCCTCCCATAACCGGAAAGCGGTAATGAATTTCTTTCTGCTTAAACGCGCTAAAGCTCAGGACAAAACCAATAGCAGAAACCGCCATGGATACTGTCCCAAGAACTCCTACCATTAAAGTTCCCTGTCCCTTTGCCTTCTCCGAAAGGATAATCCCCGTTAACGCCAGGAAGAAGGCCGCAATTCCCATAACAAAAGAAACAATCCCGCTAACCGGATGTCTTTTATCTGAAAACTTATATTTTCCGCTTCTTGCTTTCCTTGCTTTTCTCGGAATCTTAACTCTTCGGTTGCCTGCCATGTTTCCTCTTCCTTTCTATTTCCCTGCATATATGGTAAACGCCATACCCCAGGATGCCTCCCAGGGTATTCATTACAATATCGTCTACATCAAAAATCCCTACCTTGAACAAAAGCTGCAACGTCTCAATCACCAGGGTAAGCTCCAGGCTCAGAATAAAAATATTCAGAAATTTCTTATTTTTCGGACTAATAATAGGCAGGAAAAAACCAAAAGGAGCAAAGGCCGCTACGTTCATTACCACATTAAGCAGGAAATACTGCACCCTGCCCATTTTTAAACAGTACAAAGCTCTTTTAATCTCCTGGAACAATACTAGGTTATACCTGTACTCCCTGGCTCCTCCCCGGTGCAGGCTCTCGCTGAAAAACAAAAAATAGGCCATCCCGGCTAAATATATAATAAAGATAATCCAGCTAAGCCGTCTTATCCACTCCCGTCTCTTTTTCATATTGCTTCCACCATTTCTTTCCAGCTTTTCTGTGCTTTCTCATTATATAAGAAAGTATTTCCGCTGTAAAGAGGTTGAATACTATAAATTTTTTACTGGCGCAGCTCAATCCCCTTTTCCTTCAAAGCTTCCAGAATTTTTTCCATATATCCGTTTACTTCCTTATCTTCCAGAGTTCTTTCCTCAGAACGGAAAACGATGGAATATGCGATAGATTTAAAGCCCTCTTTAATCTGGCTTCCTTCGTAGAGGTCGAACAAATCGCAATGCTCCATTAGCTTTCCTCCCTTAGTGCGGATAATTTCCTCTACTTCGCCCGCTAAAATCTCTTTTGGCATTACCATGGAAATATCCCTGGTTACTGCCGGATATTTTGCAAGTCCTTTATATTTCTTAGTAGAACCAGCTCTTTTTACAAGTTCCGGCATATCCAAAACAGCCACGTAACATTTTACGCCGATACCATAATGATCCAAGGCCTCCGGGTGTACCTCGCCTAAAAAGCCAATTACTGTATTATCATAAACAATATCCGCCTGTCTGCCTGGATGCAGGTAAGGCCTTCCTGCTTTTGGATCATATTCCTTTCTTTCTTCCAATCCGCAGCCCTCTAAAATCATTTCCGCTACGCCTTTTATATCAAAGAAATCCCCTTCTCCATACATACCAAGAGTAAGCTGGCATCGTTCCTCCGGCAGCTCTGTCAGAGGCAGCGCCTTTGGAAGATAAATATTCCCCATTTCATAGAGACGAACCTTTTTATTCCTGCGGTTATAGTTCGTTGCCAGAGAGGTCAGCATTCCGTTCAGGGAAATCGTCCGCATACCGCTGTAATCCTCTCCCAACGGATTAGAAATCACAACCGTCCGGCGCAGCTTATCCTCTTCTGGAATCAAAAGCTTGTCAAATACCTTAGGACTTTCAAAGGAATAGGTCATTCCCTCATAAAATCCAAAACGCTCTGCAATATTTCTGGCCTTCTTCTCAACAGCCAGTTTTTTAGAAAGTCCTCCTGTGGTAGCCTCCCCTCTTGGCAGGGTCATTGGAATATTCTCATAGCCGTAAAAACGCGCCGCTTCCTCTGCAATGTCTGCCAGGCAGTTAATGTCCTGTCTCCAGGTAGGCACCGTCAGTTCCTTTTTCTCTCTGTCTACCGCCAGGTCGATTCTCTCAAAATAAGAAATCATAGTATCTTCATCTATCTCAGTTCCCAAAAGGGCGTTAATCCTCTCTACATCATAGGCTACGCGCTTTGGCTCCCATGGTTCTGGATATACGTCCACCATTCCGCCGACAACCTCTCCGGCTCCCAGCTCCTCTACCAACTGGCAGGCGCGGTTAATCGCCGCCAGGGCATTGTTTGGATCCAGCCCCTTTTCAAACTTCGCCTGGGCGTCCGTCCGCATTCCCAGCTTCTTACCAGACAGACGGATATTTGTGCCGTCAAAGCAGGCTGCTTCAAAAAGCATAGTGGTTACTTCCTCTGTAATTTTAGAATTTTCACCGCCCATAATACCTGCAATACCGATTTCCTTTTCTCCATCGCAAATCATCAGCATAGAAGAGTCCAGCTTTCTCTCCTGCCCGTCCAGAGTTTGGAACGTTGCGCCGTCCATCGCCCTTTTCACCACAATTTTATGTCCTTTGATGGTATCCAAATCATAGGCGTGCATTGGCTGTCCAAATTCCTCCATAACATAATTGGTAATATCTACTATATTATTGATTGGACGGATACCCATAGCCGCCAGGCGACGCTTCATCCATTCTGGCGAAGGCCCGATTTTTATATTTTTAACCACTCTTCCGATATAGCGAGGACAAAGCTTTGTATCTTCCACCTCTACAGAAACATAATCCGATGCCTTTTCACTGTTTCCTGTTTCCTTAACCACCGGCGGTATAAACGGCTTTCCAAAGGTTGCCGCCGCTTCTCTGGCGATTCCCAGCACTCCAAAGCAATCCACGCGGTTAGAGGTAATCTCATACTCAAACACCGTATCCTTAAGACCCAAAAGCTCCGGCACACAAGATCCGATTTTGGCATTCGCATAATCCGGGTTATCGCTTAAAATATAAATGCCGTTCTCCGGCGCATCGGGATACATTTCCCGTCCGGCTCCCAACTCGCCGATAGAGCACATCATACCAAAGGAATCCACGCCCCTTAGCTTCCCTTTTTTAATCTTAATTCCGTCCGGGTGCGGCTCATTGTCATGGGCGGAGCCGGCTACGCGCCCTCCGTCCAGCACTACAGGAACCTTCTGCCCCTCCAGCACATTCGGCGCCCCTGTTACAATCTGCACCGTTTCGCCCTCTTCGCTGATTTGCACCTGGCAAATCACCAGCTTGTCCGCATCCGGATGCTTTTCAATCTTCAAAATCTTACCTACTACAATCTTTTCCAGATTTTTATCTAATTCTACAAAGCCCTCTACCTTTGTCCCTGTCAGGGTCATTGCATCTGTATACTCCTGAGATGTACAGGACAGCTCCGGCACATAAGCTTTAATCCATGATAATGGTGTATTCATATTTTCTTCTCCCTTCTCCTAAAATTGCTTTAAGAAGCGTACGTCGTTTTCATATAACAGCCGCATATCGTCAATCTCATATTTCAGCAGCGCCACTCTTTCCAAACCTACGCCAAACGCAAAACCTGTATACTCCTCCGGGTCAATGCCGCTCATTTCCAATACATGAGGATGCACCATGCCGCAGCCCAGAATTTCAATCCAGCCTGAACCCTTGCAAAAACGGCAGCCCTTTCCGCCGCACTTAAAACAGGATACATCCATTTCCGCGCTCGGCTCTGTAAACGGGAAATGATGCGGACGGAATTTTACCTTTGTTTCCTCGCCAAACAAGGCCTTTGCAAACTCGGCCAAGGTTCCTTTTAAATCAGCCAGCGTAATATTTTTATCAATAACCAGGCCCTCTACCTGATGGAAGGAAGGCGAATGCGTCGCATCCACCTCGTCGGAACGGAATACCCTTCCCGGCGCAATCATACGGATAGGAAGCTTTCCTTTTTCCATCTCACGGACCTGAGTAGGCGAAGTCTGCGTTCTTAGCACAATATTGCTATTTACATAGAAGGTATCCTGCTCATCCTTTGCCGGATGATTCGCCGGAATGTTCAAAGCCTCAAAATTATAATAATCATACTCAACATCTGGGCCTTCTACTACCTCGTAGCCCATACCAATAAAAATATTTTCAATTTCCTCCAGCGCAATCGTATTTGGATGAGGCCTTCCCATCATAGGCTTTTTTGCCGGAAGAGTAACGTCAATGGTTTCCTTCCGTATCTGCTCTTCCCGCAGCTTCTTTGCAAAAGCCGCCTTTTTTCCTTCTAAAAGAGCCTCGATTTCCGCTCTGGCATCATTTACCAACTGCCCTACCAAAGGACGCTCCTCCGGGGCAACCTCCTTCATAGATTTTAAAACGCTTGTCAGCTCTCCCTTTTTCCCTAAAAAAGAAACGCGGATCTCATTCAGCCTGTCCATGCCATCCGACTCGCTAATCTGCGCCACCGCGCTTTCTACGATGCCTTTCAGCTTCTCTTTCATACTCTTCTCTCCTTTTCTTTCTAATTTCAATTAACTGCCCGCCAGAGATTGCGTTTCCGCATTTTACTTTACAAAATGCAATTTCCCATAAAGGACAAAGAATCCTGCTTTGCAGGATTCTCCGCCTGCGGCGGGTCGCTTTAGCGGCATATTTCTTTTCCGCCGCAGCGCGATAATTGTTTTTTATTTTATAGGGAATCCGAAAGAATTTCCTATAAAACAAAAAATCCCTCAGCTCTACGCTGAGGGACGAATCATCGCGGTACCACCCTGTTTCCCGGCTTTTACCGGACACTCTTGCGCGGATAACGCCCGCGGCCAACGGCAGAGCCTACTAATCAAAGCTTTCTGCTCTGCAGCTCCGGTGTGAAATTAGGCCGTTATCTGAACTTAAGGAAGCTTCCAGCCAACGGCTTCCTCTCTCTGTAAGAAAATAACAGCTTTTTGCACCATCCTTGCTTTTACCTGTGCTTTCTATTCTATCATAAAAATTTCAGGTGTCAACCCTGCTTTTCTTAAGTTCTGCCAGGGGTAAGAACAGCTATTTTGCCGTCTACTCCATACGAATTTCCGAAAAATCAATTTCAAGGTCTTCATATATTCCAGCCTTTACTTTATCTGAAAGCGAATATTCCTCCACTGTATCATGTTCAAAATTATATACCATAACGCGATTCTTTTCATAATCCGTTATCCAATACTCCCTGACTCCCGCCGTGCCATATTTCAATAATTTCTTATTATAATCCATGGAGCGGCTTGAAGGTGAAACAACCTCAATAATCCAATCCGGCGCCCCGTTGCAGCCCTCATCTGTAAGCTTGTTTTTATCGCAAATTACGGATATATCAGGCTCAACATAGATTTCATTATTGGCATTCAAAAATACTGCAAATGGCGAAGGGTATACCTCGCAATCCCCATTTTTATTGTGAATATAACTTCCTATTGACCAATCCAAAAAATGCACAAGCTTTTGATGCATTCTACCAGGCGCCGACGTCATATACAATTCACCATTCATTAGTTCCGCCCGTTCTCCATCTGGTAAATTATAAATATCATCTATCGTATCATATTCTGATCGCCTTGCAGCATTCATTTTATCACGCTCCTTTGCTTGATTATATCCGAAAATCCAATCTATGGCAAGTAAACGAAGTATTTTTACTTCTTGCATTTTGGGGAAACATATAATAAGATAATTACAAAAACAATTTATTATGCACAAAAAACCGTGCAGAGATGGGGAGAAATATGTTAACTGCCACAATCGGATATATCCGCTATTTTTTAAACAGGATGAAGGAACATGCCGTAGCCGCCTATGCCGCTCAATCGGCTTATTTTATTATACTCTCCTTTTTTCCGTTCGTTATGCTTTTAATGACTCTGATACGCTACCTTCCAATTACAGAAGACGCCCTGATTACTCTTGCTATGCAGGCTATGCCGGAGCTAATCAGCACTTATGTCGTATCCTTAATCCGGGAAATTTATACCCAGTCCTCGGCTGCTATTATTTCTATTACCATAGTAGCCGCTATTTGGTCGGCCTCCAAAGGCATTCTGGCTATTATCCGCGGCTTTAATTCTATCTATGGTATCTACGAAACCAGAAGCTACTTTTTCCTGCGGATAATCGCTTCCCTTTATACGGTTATTTTTGCCATTGCCATTGTCGGCTCCCTCATCCTCCTGGTATTCGGAAACCGGCTGATGTCCGCCCTGGCGGAGCTTCTTCCACCGCTGCTCCCTGCTATCCCGGTCATAATCAGCCTCCGTATTACTGTTTCTTTAGCTGTGCTTTTTTGTTTTTTTCTGGCAATGTACGTGTTTGTCCCAAATAGAAAATCCTCCTTCTTTCAGGAGGCGCCGGGAGCTGTTTTTTCCACTGTTGGCTGGGCAGGCTTCTCATACCTGTATTCCTTCTACATTGACAACTTTGCCAATTTTAATACCTATGGAAGCCTGACCACCATTGTGCTTTTAATGCTTTGGCTGTATTTTTGTATGTACATCGTATTTATTGGGGGTGAAATTAACGTCACTCTACAGGAGCGGTGCCGTCAATCGTAACCCCTTTATAATAATGCTTTAGTACCTCTTCACAGCTATAACCTGCATCCAGCATAGCCTTCGCCCCATTCTGGCTCATGCCTACGCCATGTCCATAACCGCCTCCTACAAACTGGTAGCCCGTTACTTCTTTCCCTTTCTTTTTCTCTTCCAGATAGAAAAAGGCGCTTGGCAGCATAGAAAGAGACTCTACCTTACTGTTGTCCAGCCGGGTAATTGTATTATACAAAGGAGCCAAAAGAGTCCGTATATTGTATTCTGTAATTACCTTAACTGTATTTTTACTTCCCTTGATAATAATCTCCGTAACGATTCCGCCGGTACACCGTTTTTCCACGGAAATCTTCTCAATATTTCCAACGGTATCAATCGGCGCGCTCTCATAGCTTCCGTCCTTCTGTTTTGTCAGAATTAAGGACGGATTCGCCTCATACCTGCTTTTTAACCCTGCATCAATCGTCTTTTTCAGGTTTTTCATAGAAATCGTTACCTTCCAGCGGTACCACGAGGTTTCATTGTCAAAGGTATCTACCGGATCTTTAGAAATAAACTTCTTAAATTCCTTTTCCTTTGTTAAATCCCAATCCTTTTCCTCTTTCCGGGACTGAAGTCCGCCCACCAGATAAGGAACCTTCGTCTGGCTGTTCCAGACCTCATGAGCGTCTGCTGTATAACCGCAGGAGGTTGAAAAATAATAGGCCGTAATCAGCTCGTCCTTATATTTTAACACCTGCCCTTTAGTTTCCTTCACCGCCTCAATAGAGGTCTCATTTTCTGGGATATTGTTATACACCTGATAAAGGGCGCTATCATCCACATGGGCTCCATAACCGCTGCAGCCATTGGCTAAAAGCTGCCGGTAAGCATAGCTTCTGGCGCAAACCGCCTGTACCTTCAGCGCCTCCACTCCATAAGCTGTTGGCATTTCACTTGGAATCACGGCATACAAATACTCCTCCAAAGAAAGCTCGTTCACTAAAAGAAGTCCATCCTCCTCCAAGGCTACCTCCAGCGTTCCCCGGTATTTTGGATACTCTCCATTTCTTTTAATTGAAGTTACCGTAAGCTTCCCATTTTTCTTACTTGGGGTAATTTCAATCCTTCCTTCCTTAAAAAGCTTCGTATCCTTTGTAAGCTTCAAAGATTCGCCGGCCTTATAAGTCTTTTTGGTATCCCCGGCTATCACAGTAAATCCCTTTTCAGAAGTAATTTTAACCGTCTTATGGTAATAGCTCTTAAAACCGTCGGTTTTTAAGGCAACACGGATATTTTCCGCCTTGATCGGCTCCTTAATAATCGCCGCGCAAATTTCGTCCCCTACAATAACAAAATCCGTATTTTCATAGCCTACCAAAATGGAACGGGCCGTTTCCATAGAAACCTCCCCATCATAGACGCAATAAATTTTAAAGTCCTCAGAGAGCTTCTTTTTTCCGTACTTCTCCAGCTCAATATGCCCCTTGCTGGTTACCAGAACTCTTCCATTGATTGCATCCGGCTTCACACTAACCTTGGAGATTACGCCGTCCTTAACTGTAATATCCCCCACCTTTTCCGCAATCTGCTCGTCCAAAGCTCCCGACAGGGAAAATGTCTTTGTGCAGCCGTTTAAAAATACCGTAAGTCCTTCCTCTCCCTGCTTCATAATCCATACATTCGAAATCAGGGTTTCTTCCTCCTGCGCTTCCAAAATACATGCGATCTGGTTTCCTCTTACATAAACGCGTATTTTCTTGTCCCCATAAGAAAGAAAATCCATTCCCACACCAGAAAAAAGTCCCTGGTCTGTCACAGCCTGCCATTTTCCCAATTCCTCGTTATTCTCCCAAGAGTCGACAATATAAAGGCTAATTTCTGATATATTTGCTTTATAAACATCCTTCCAGAGGATTTCATACAGAGAAATCCAGCCCTCTCTTGGCAGATAAGCCCCCTTTCCCTGGGTCTGTAAAAGATTTTCCATAGCGGCCAGAAGCTTATCCGCTCCTTCCTTCGAGGCCTCTTCTTTTTCTTTCTCCTGTATGACGATCCGATTTACCAAATCGCTGCATTCTCCCACCGTCATATAACTCATAGGGCGGTACTGGTTGTCCTCCACCGTTTCCTCCCCAATCAGACCGGCCGCGTACATTCCATTAATATACCTGTCATACCACTTTTCCGGTTTCGTATCCGTATAAGTAATAACCCTTTCCTGACTGGCAAGCTCTTCCTCTGTAAACTTTAAAAGGCTAACCATCTTGGCCGCCTCTGCTCTGGACACTCGTTTTTCCTGTTTTCCTATGTATTCTTCTCCCTGGGTTTCCTCTGCCTGCTCTCCTGAAAGCAGATTCACGCCCAGCAGGACCAAAAGCACAGCCAGTCCCACAAAAAGGCATACTAGTTTCTTTTTCATGGCAACTTCTCCTATCTTGTACTATTGTATATTATTCCATAAATTCTGTTTTTATGTCAATAAATTTTGGTATTTTATTAGCTTGTTTTTTTACTTCCTTATATGCTATATTGATTTTTACAAACCTTTTATCTTACAATAGCGGAGGCTTGAAACCTGAAAGCTTCCATCTGCAAGTTTGCGTCCGCGCGGCATCCGCAAGCTTGGCATACCTAAAAGCCGCGCAGAAATGAGGATAAAAATGATAAACGAAACCTGGGACAGACATCTTTATACCAACGACAACAGCCAGAAACTGGACGAAGTAAAACGGGAAGTAATCCAAAGCGAAGCTCTGGAGCCAGATGAGTTAGTCGATTATATTATCCAGAAATATCACTTTACATTTTAAAAATTTATATTCGTAAAAATCAGAAAGACAGTAACGCCGCCCTGAATACCCTCTCAAGAACTTGGGCTACCCAGGACGGCGCTACTGTTTTTCTAATTTCAAAGAGCTTGCGGCAATATCTATTTCTCAAGCTATCAGCTATTGGTACTACGGATAATTTCCACTCTCATAATATCATTATTATGAAGCTTCGCCACCTGAACGGCATATCCATGATAGTAAATACACGCCCCTTTGCTAAGCTCCTCCCCCTTAGCTTCCAGCTCCCGCTCAATAAATTCCGCCAAGGTCTCATCTCCCTCGCAGGGTATATCCATCTTTAAAAGAGCATTTACCAGCCTTACCTTCTGCTTTCCCTGGAAAATTGTTTTTTCCACCTCATCAAAGCTACAGAACAAATATCTTCGGGTAGCAAACAAAATAGCGATGGAAATAATCCCCATTAGAGTCTGTCCAGGCGAAGTATGCTCCACCACCATCTGTCTTGCCGTCGCAAACATCAAAACCTCAATTACCGTACTTGGCGTATGCCTGCAAAGCATCTTAATAAACTCCACCCCAACCGCCAGGCTCAAAGCCTCTCCCATAAGCCTGCTAAGCACGTCATTCTCTCCCAGATAGGTATCTGCGCTCAAAATCTCCCCAGCCAGCTGAACTCCTAAAACCAAAATCACAACAACCAAAAGCGCCGAAATCAACAGCTCCAAAACTCCCGCCGCTGAATAAACCTTCCCCTCAAAATACTTCCTCATCCCCAGCTTCCTCCTATTTATTCAAACTCCCTGCTACCTAGGCTACGCCACTGTTTATTCATAAATCTTTCCCATATACAATATCTTTGCAAATGTTCTATAATCTACCTTTTCCCAGTCAGTAGTATCATCAAAAGCAGAATAGTCGTCTAGCCAGCTTGCCATCTGCCCCAAATAATCAGTAATAGTAGTGTTTACCCATTCATCAGGATGTTCTTTTGCATCCATAGCTAACTGAACAACAAAACTTAAGAAATCATCCATATTAGCAATACTATCTATCTGTTCCACCATATTCTTCACAATTATTCTCCTTATCAAAACAACAATCCAGGCAAAAAACATTCCCCAGTGAACAAGAAAAATAAGGGATGGAAAAGCCAGGGCTTCCCTGCGGTTTACCAAAGCCCTTTCAGGCCGCAGAAACGAGACGCAGCAATCGTGGAAGCCCTTGCTGAACACGATTGCCGCCTTAATCGGCTCGTTGGCGCGTCTGGCCGTCCGGGCTTTGGTAAACCGCAGGGAAACCCTGGCTTTTCCATCCCTTATTTTTCCCTCCCTCTCATCAACTTCTTACAAAATAATCTTAGCCGGGCATTTCGCCGCGCACTTCCCACACTGGGTACATTTACTCTGGTCAATATAGGCCAGATTATTCTCCAGCGTAACAGCCCCTGCCTCGCACTGCTTAACACAAATTCCACATCCAATGCAACCGGCCTCGCAAGCCGCCTTTACATCCTTTCCTTTATCCTGGGAGCTGCATTGTACCAAATGAGCCGCCTCATAAGGCACCAGCTCAATCAAATGGTTCGGACAGGCCTTAATACACTGGCCGCAGGCTGTACACTTGTCCTTATCTACCTTGGCTACTCCATTCATAATGTGAATCGCATCAAAGTTACATACGCTTACACAAGAACCGTACCCCATACACCCATAAGCGCATTTTTTCTCTCCATGCCCTGGAATAAGAGCCAGCTTCCTGCAATCATGAATACCATAATAATTATACTTTATCTCCGTCTTATCGCAGGTTCCATTACATTTTACAAAAGCAACCCTTTTCTCCATTTCTCCTGCGGCAGAACCCATAATTTCTCCAATAGCCGCCGCTGCTTTCGGGCCGCCTACCGGACAACCGTTCACCGGAGCTTCTCCTTTTACAATAGCCTCCGCTAAAGCATCGCACCCGGCAAATCCGCACCCGCCGCAGTTATTTCCAGGAAGCTCCTCACGGACCAACGTCGCCCTTTCATCTACCTCTACAGCAAAGATTTTACCAGCTATCCCCAGAAGCAAGCCAATCAGGATACCGGTAATACCAATCACCAATGCCGCTAATACAACTCCGTTCATTCCTTACCTCGCTTCCTTATAATAAACCGGCAAACCCGCAAAATGCGATCGCCATAAGCCCTGCTGTTACTAAAACAATCGGAGAACCCTTCATTGCATGAGGAATATCGTTGTCCTCAATTCTCTCCCGGATACCTGCCATAATTACAATAGCAACCATAAAACCGATACTGGTTCCAAGCCCATTTACAATTCCCTCTAAAAAAGTATAGTCCTTATTCACATTGTTGATTGCAACGCCCAGCACCGCGCAGTTTGTCGTAATCAAAGGCAGATATACGCCCAGCGCGCTGTAGAGGGCCGGCATCACCTTTTTAAGCACCATTTCTACAAACTGAACCAAGGCTGCAATTACCAAAATAAATACAATCGTCTGCAGGTACGTTACATCCAGCGGTCTCAGAATACAGGAATAAATCAAGCTGGTAACTGCCGAAGCAATCGTAATAACAAAAACTACCGCCGCTCCCATGCCTGCCGCCGTTTCTACCTTCTTTGATACGCCAAGGAAAGGACAGATTCCCAAGAACTGGCTTAATACAACATTATTTACCAGCGCCGACGCGATCAGGATAATCAAAAGCTCCTTCATGAATTACTCCTCCTTCCCTTCTGCCGCTTCTTTTGCCGCCTTAGCCTCTGCCGCCGCTTTTGCTTTCGCTTCTGCCGCTGCCTTGGCCTTTTTCAATGCCTCCGCCTTTTTAGCTGCGCGCTCCGCCTCTAAAATGCCATGGTTCGCCGCGCACGCCGTACCGCTGCAATTTCCACAATTCCCGCCGCAGGCAATTCCTTCCCCTGCTGGCACGTTCGTTGCCGACGGAGCCTTAAATACATTCTGAAGGGCAGTCAAAAGCGCCAAAACGAAAAATGCTCCCGGCGCCAAAACAAAAATCGTTGCCGGTTCATAGCTGGCCGGAAGAAGGCCAAACCCAAACAGCTTGCCGCTTCCAATAATTTCACGGACAATACCAATCGCCGTAAGGCCTATCGTAAAACCAAGCCCCATACCCAAGCCGTCAAAAATAGACAATATAACGCCGTTTTTAGAAGCGTAGGACTCTGCCCTTCCTAAAATAATACAATTTACAACAATTAACGGAATATAAAGTCCCAGAGCATCGTTAAGCGCTGGAATATAAGCCTCTAAAAGAAACTGCACAATGGTTACAAAGGATGCCACTACTACAATAAAAGCCGGAATGCGGACCTTATCTGGAATCACCTTCCGAAGCAGAGAAATCATAGCATTAGACAATACCAGAACGGCCGTCGTTGTAAGCCCCATCCCCAGGCCGTTCATGCCGGAAACTGTTACCGCCAGCGTCGGACACATACCCAGCATAAGGACAAAGGTAGGGTTTTCCCTGATAATACCATTATATAAACGCTCTACACACTTATTCAACTTTCTCCCTCCTGTCCGCCAGCCTCGCCGTAAGTCTGAATAAAGGCCAAGGCTCCATTTACTGCCTTGGTAACGGCTGTTGTAGTAATCGTTGCGCCGCCAATAGCATCAATTTCATTATCCGCAGACTTTCCGGTCTTTGTAAAAACAACGCTTTCTGCCTGGATGCCTGCAAACTGCGCCTGGAAACCCTCCTCTGTACATTTAGCTCCCAAACCCGCCGTTTCACTCATAGAAAGAACAGAAAGCCCGGTAATCGTTCCATCCTTTGCCACGCCGCAAGATAAATCAATCGTTCCGCCATATCCTTCATTAGAGCCAAAATTCATAACATAGCCGATAGTTTCACCGGCAGCATCCTTAGCCTCTAAAACCTCAGAAATATAAACGCCAGTAATACCGGCCTCTGTAAGCATACTCTCCGCCTCTTCTACTGCGCCCGTCAGATAACCGCTTTCTTCAAAAGACGCCGCTTCACTGTAAACCGCCTTATAGGCCGCCTGCTTTTTATTATATTTCGCCAAAGCAATCGGCTCTTTTGTTACCTGGTAAACAAGGCCTAAAAGACATCCCGCCGCTAAAGTAATCAAAAACAGGTTCAGAGTATCCTTCCACATCGTATTCTTATTTTGCATGGCCGGTCTCCTTTCTGATTCCAAAAGGCGTTGGAATCGTTACTTTTTCAATCAAAGGTACCAAAAGATTACTAAAAATAATAGCATAAGACACGCCTTCTGCGCTTCCGCCAAAAATACGGAAAATTCCCGTAAGAATTCCCAAAACAACGCCGAAAACAATCTGTCCCATTGGAGTAATCGGGCTGGTAACATAATCTGTAGCCATAAAAAAAGCTCCCAGCATAAGTCCGCCTCCAAAAAGCTGAGCCGCCAAATAATTCATATCAAAACCACGACCGCCAAAAATCAGAGCAAATACAGCAAAGGCGGCTAAATAGGCGCAAGGAATACGAAAAGAAATTACCTTCCTTACGAAAAGATACGCCGCTCCAATTAAAAGAAAAACAGCCGAAGTTTCCCCGATGGTACCCTGGGTAGTCCCTAAAAACATTTTCGCCACATCCACGCTTTCTCCCGCCTTTAAAGCCGCCAGAGGCGTTGGCCCGGTCATGCCGTCTACGGCAAAATCTGTCATTCTTCCTGTAAAAGAAATTAAAAGAAAGCATCTAGCCGCCAGCGCAGGATTCATAAAATTCTGCCCCAGGCCGCCAAAAAGCTGCTTTACTACAATAATCGCAAATACGCTGCCAATCAGACTCATCCAGACAGGCGCGGAAGAAGGCAGGTTCATGGCCAGTAAAAGTCCTGTTACTACCGCGCTGTAATCGCTGGTAGTAATCGGCTTACCCAGAAGCTTTTCGTATATGTACTCTGATAATACGCTGGCTGCCACACAGGTAACAATCGTAATCAGGGCTTTCATGCCAAAATTAAATACTCCAAAAGCCGCTGCTGGCAAAAGCGCAATCGCTACATCTCTCATAATCGTCCTGGTTGTCACCTGGCTTCTGACATGAGGAGAAGCGGATACATTCAATAAATTACTCACTTATTCTCCCTCCTACTTCTTTCTTCTGCTGTCAAGAATGCTTCTTCTGGTTTGTTTAAAGGCCTGTGTCAGACGCCTTCTTGCCGGGCACACATAAGTGCAGCTGCCGCACTCATAACATTCCATGCCATAAAGCCTCTGAAATCCTTCGTCATCAAACTTTTCAGCATATTCCAGCATCTTCTGCGGAACCAGCTTGCTTGGGCAAGCCTCTACGCAGCGGCCGCAGCGGATGCATGCCGTCGGCTCCTGCTCTGCCACCCCGTCCTTTGTCAGACACAGTAAAGCAGAAGACGTCTTTGTCACTGGAACATTTATATCAAACAAAGCCATACCCATCATAGGACCGCCGGAAACAATTTTCGCCGGCTCTGAAATGTATCCTCCGGCCTCTTCAATCAGCTCTGCATAATTGGTTCCGGTTTTTACATTAAAGTTCTGGGGCGTCTTAACCGCCTCGCCGGTAACCGTTACAATCCTGCGAATCAATGGCGTAGACTTACACACCGCCATATAAATAGAAATCACGGTATCAACGTTATTTACAATGCAGCCCGCATCTGCCGGGAGCATAGAGGAATTAATACTCCTCCCCGTCGCCGCATAAATCACCTGACGCTCTGCGCCCTGGGGATATTTTGTTTTCAGAACCTTAACCTCCACGCGCTCCTCGCCCTTTACCAGGCTGTTTAACTTTTCTATAGCCTCCGGCTTATTATCCTCAATACAGATAAGCCCCTTCGCCTTATCAAACAGCCTTAAAATTACCTTAAGGCCGCCGACAATCTTTTCCGGTTCCTCTAGCATCATACGGTAATCCGAGGTAAGGTACGGCTCGCACTCCGCCCCGTTTACTAATACATAATCAATGGCGTTCTCATCCTTTGGAGTCAGCTTAATATGCGTCGGAAAACCGGCGCCCCCCATACCGACAATGCCTGCATCCTTTACATACTGACGAATCTCTTCCTTGGTAAGCTTGGTATAATCTCTTTCCTTACCCATACCCTCAACCGGAGTATATTCCCCGTCATTTTCAATTACAACTGCCTCTCCCATAGCCCCGGATACCATTAAACGCTTTTCAATAGCCTTTACTTTCCCTGAAACAGAGCTGCAGATATTTGCCGAAACAAATCCGTTCGCTTCCCCAATACGCTGTCCCACCAGCACTCTGTCGCCTACGGCCACAACCGGCTTTGCAGGCGCGCCGATATGCTGGGACATCGGGTACACTAAATCTCCCTTCGGCAAAACAACCCGCGTCGGCAAATCCTTAGATAAATCCTTACCCTCAAATGGATGAATGCCTCCTTTAAATGTTGCTGCTGACATTTATGTATTTCTCCCTTCTGTACTTATTACCAATCGCTCTTTGCCAAAAAACCTACCTATTATTCTATCGCATTTTTATACGCTAATCAAGGTAAAAGGTCGTTAATTAATTATCCAGCGCACCCTCTATTTTCCATATATCCTGGAAACTATTCACATTATACAAATACCTTTTTTCTTCTTCTTCCAACGGATAAAAATAACAGCCTCCCCTCTTTCTTTCCTCCTCAATCAGCTCCTGTAAACCGTATCTTTTTAAAAGAATCTGCCTTTTCACTACTGGCAGAAGCTCCCTTTTATACACCCCGTACAACGGCTCCGCTCTGCCCTCATTTACAGGCACAACCATCCGGTATTGACCGGCTTTTTCCAAAAGCCTTTGCGTTAAATCCCTGTCAATCTGGGGATTATCCCCAGCAATTATTATACAGGTTTTTCCATTTGCTTCCAACAATCCTGTATAAATTCCTCCAACAGGCCCGATTCCTCCATAAATATCCAAAACCTCCCGAACCCCCGGCAAACAAAATTTCCCTTTCCTGTCTACCGAAACCAATACTTCATCCGCAACCGTCCTCAAAACCTCCGCCGCCCGTTCTACCATTGTCCTCCCTTTTATCTGGTACAGCGTCTTATCCTCTCCAAATCTCCTGCTTTTCCCCCCGGCCAAAATAATACCCGTCGCCATAAATTCGCCCCCTGTCTAAAAAGTTTCCTGCAAAATTAAAGCGGTTGCATTTCCGTATTTTCTTTTTTACTCGATACTCTTTAAGGATTCTACCATATCTATTCTTCTCAACTTAAAATACATAATCCAGTTAATCATCACTGAAAACACAGCTGTTAATATCCCGCTGTAAATAAAGCTCTTCCAATTAATATTTCTACCGAACATCAGCATATCAATCTCCGCCGTAAGAATAACAAAGCGATGAAGCACAACGCCCAGGAAAATTCCCACCACAATACCGATGGCTGTCAGCATAACGCTTTCTCTGTATACATAAGCTCCCACTTCCCGGTTGTAAAAACCCAGCACCCGCAAGGTGGCCAGCTCCCGGCGTCTTTCATTAATATTAATATTGTTCAGGTTATACAACACCACAAAAGCCAAAAGCCCGGCAGACATAATCAGCACATACACCACAATATCCAAAGCGTTTAGCATCTCCTCGATCGTTTCTCTGGTCTGGCTGTTAAATTGCACCTCAGCCGCTCCCTCATAATTCAATATTTCCTCTGCAAAGGCATTCTCTGCCGCCTCTGAATTATCATAACTCCGATAGAACAAAAGGTTGAATTCCGGCTTTTCCTGGAACAGCTCCTTATAAAGCCTTTCCGTCATGTAAATGTAATGCATAGAATAATTCTCTGTCAAATGCAGAATTTTAACTTTAGCCCGGGTTTTTTCATCCAGTTTTATTGTAATTTCATCCCCTGCCTTCACTCCCAGCATAGAAGCCATTTTTTCTGTCAGGATAATACCTTCCATATCTGGTAAAATGCCGTATTCCTCCTTTGTTATCCGGTCCCGGAGTTTTATGTACTGGCCGAAGTCCTCTTCCGTTTCTGGGCAAATCAGATAAGCGCTTTTTTCCATTCCCTTTACCTCTATATCTACGGAAGCCTGACTCACTGGAAGATAGCTTTCCACATCCTTTCTGCTATCTAAACAATCAAACAGCTCTTTTATTTCCTGCTCCGAAGCATCTTCTTTTTGTACAATAGCGCCGGAATACACAAACAGCTCTTCATATTGGAATCTTGCAATATCGAAAATAGAATCCCGTACGCCAAAGCCTACCAATAGCAACGCCATACAGCCGCCGATGCCAATAATCGTCATAAAAAACCGCTTTTTATAACGGAACAGGTTTCTTATACTTGCTTTTTGCCCAAAGGAAAGCCTTTTCCACAAAAAACCGATTCTCTCCAAAAGCACCCTTTTTCCTGCCTTCGGCGCCTCCGGGCGCATTAGCTCAGCCGCATTTGCCCGCAGCTCCTTCGCACAAGCAAAATATGCTGCAAATACTGTGCAGCCCATAACAACCCCTATGGAAGAAACGCTATACCAGATATTATAAGGAAGCAAACAATAAGGAAGGTTCACATACATCATCCGGTAAGCGTTAACAATTACCATAGGAAGCGCCTTTTGCCCTAAAAGAGCTCCGAAAATACCGCCGCCCAAACTGGCTATGCCCGCATACAAAAGATACTTCGCCGCTATAGACGCCTTGCTGTAGCCCAAAGCCTTCAAGGTTCCAATCTGCGTTCGTTCCTCCTCTACCATCCTGGTCATCGTTGTCAAGCACACTAAGGCGGCAATCAAAAAGAAAAATACAGGAAAGACCTCTCCGATAGCCCCGATTCTTTCTGCATTCTGCCCAAATTCCGCATATACCTGGGAATACTTTCTCCCTAATACATACCATTCTGGATACTCCAGGTCGGCAAGCTCCTTTTTTGCATCTAAAATCTCCTTTTCTCCATCCGCAATTTCCTTGTCCGCTTTTGCCTTCTCTTCCCAGTATTTTGCTTCCTTTTCTGAAAGCTCCCGTTCTCCGTCCAAAAGCTCCTGCTCTCCTTCGGCAAGCTCCTGCTCCGCCTCTCTAATCTCTCCCCAGGAGTGATTAATTTCTCTTTGCCCTGAAGCCAACTTCTCTTCTGACTGCCGCAGGGTTTTCTCTGCCTTGGCAAGCTCCTGCTCCGCCTTGGCAAGCTCCTTCTCTCCCTCTGCCAACTGCTTTTCTCCTTTGGCAAGCTCTTTTTCTGCTGCAGAAAGCTCCTTCTCTCCTGCTAAAAGTTCTTCTTCCCCCGCCAAAAGCGCCCTTTCTCCCTCAGAAAGCTCTTTTTCCCCTTTAGAAAGCTCTGATTCATAGGCGGCAAGCTGCGCCTTTCCCGCCGCCAGCTTTCCTTCCATCTCTGCAATGGCGGCTTCATCCAGAAGCCCGGCTTCCTTTGCCTGCAAAAATTGAGCTTCCTGCTGATTTAATGCTTCTTGCTGGGCGGCAAGCTGGTCCTTTGCCAAAGACAGTTCCGCCTTCCTTTTTTCCAACTCCTTTTTATTTGCCTCCAGCTCTTTCCTGCCTGCTTCCAGCTCCTTTTTACTTTCCTCCAGCTTCTTTTTATTTGCCTTCAGTTCTTTTTTATTTACTTCTAGCTTCTTCTTATTTGTTTCCAGTTCCTTCTTACCAGTCTCATACTCCTTTTTTCCTTCTGAGAGCTGCCTTTTTCCCTTATCAATTTCCTTTTGGGCATCAGAAAGCTTTTTCTTATTGTCGACAATTTCTTTCTTTCCATCGGCAATTTCCTTTTTTCCATCAGCAAGCTCTTTTTTCGCATCGGTTATTTTATTATAAGCATCCGAAAGCTCTTCCTCTGCCTTGCGCCTGCCGTCGGAAAGCTCCTCCTCTGCTTCCTCTATCTTTTTCTTAGCTTCTGTCTTTATTGACTCATATCTGGCTTCCTCCCGGCCCGCTTTTATTTCTTCAACCCTGTCGACAGCCCCGTCGACCAGCTCCTGATAATCCTCCCGATAACTTACTAGCTCCTTCGCCCCATCTACAGACAAATAAATCTCCGTATATGCCTCTAAAGAAAAATCCTCAGGCAAAACCGCCATAAAACCGTCCACATAGCCCCTTCCTATACGGCTGCTTTCCCGCTGAAGAGAAAGATACGCAGGCGTAATTCCCATACCGACTACCTTATATTCTTCCGTCCGAAAACTGTCAAATATATCATCTCCCGTGCCGGACTTTATCTTAATCACATCTCCTACCTGATAACCATATTCCTCCAGCCCACTGTCTAAAATACACTCTCCCGAGGTCTCCGGCAGCCGTCCTTTCACCGGAGTAATCTCGTTCATTCCTTCCAATATGGAAAATACCTTCAGCGTATACATGCCATCCTTTTGAAAAGAAAGAACGTCCATAGAATAAGACGGCTCCGCCACAGCAATACCTTCTATTGCTCCCAAGACTTCTGCATCCTCTTTTGTCAGCCCCATAGTACTTAAAATACGGACGTCCATATAGTTGTTTTCATCATAAAATTTATCAGCCGAAAGCTCCATATCCGGTTCGGAAGCCCTGATTCCCGAAAAAAAGGCTACTCCTAAAGCCACAATCAGAAAAATAGATAAAAACCGATTGTAGGTTTTTTTAATCTCCATATAGAAATCTTTTCTTAACGCTTTTTTCTTCATTCTGTCTCCCGCCCTTTACCACTCAATCTTTTCCACCGACATCGGTTCTCTATTTTCCGTTACCTTACTCCCCGTCCCGTTCTTTATTTTAATCACGCGATCAGCCATCGGCGCAATAGCAGAATTATGGGTAATTACAATCACCGTCATTTTTCGTTCCCGGCAGGTATCCTGAAGAAGTTTCAAAATCTGCTTTCCCGTATTATAATCCAACGCTCCCGTAGGTTCGTCGCATAAAAGAAGCTTGGGATTTTTCGCCAACGCCCTGGCTATGGCTACCCTTTGCTGCTCCCCTCCAGAAAGCTGAGAAGGAAAATTATCCAGACGGTCTCCCAATCCTACCTCGCCAAGGACCGTTACCGCATCCAGAGGATTCTTGCAAATCTGCAAAGCCAGCTCCACATTTTCCTTGGCCGTCAGATTTTGCACTAGATTATAAAACTGAAACACAAAACCAATCGAATCCCTCCGGTAGCCGGTCAACTGCTTTTCATTAAATTCCCCTATATTCTGCCCGCCAACTACGATTTTCCCGGAAGTAGCCTGATCCATACCTCCCAAAATATTTAAAACCGTTGTTTTTCCTGCTCCGCTCGGCCCTACAATAACGACAAATTCGCCTTCCTTTATCTGAAAATTTATCCCATTTACCGCCTTAATTGAAACCTCGCCCATATGGTATTCCTTTACCACATCCCTTAAATCAACGAATTCGTACATTTTAAAATCTCCTTCCCGCCTTGGAACAAACGCATCTTATCATATATTCAAACATTACTTTCCTAGTATGTATAATTTCTATATTCTCATGAAAGCAGTATACCACAAATTTGTGCTTTTGGATACCTCGCCGGAGGGAGTTTCCGCATTTTGCAAACTCAAGCACCCCAGCGTATAAAACAAAGAATCCTGCTTTGCAGGATTCTCCGGCTGCGGCGGGTCGCTTTAGCGGCATATTTCTTTTCCACTAAAATAAAAAATAAAAGCGTGCGGAGCAGAGGTAATTTCTGTTCCATACGCTTTTATACAACTATTTCAATATTAAATTATCTGATTACATCGCTCATATCATACAGCCCCGGTCTCCGGCCCGCTAAAAATTTAGCCGCCGTCACCGCGCCCTTGGCAAACACCGCCTTAGAATAAGCGGTATGCTTAAATTCTATTACCTCATCTGTCCCGGCAAAAATAACCTCATGCTCGCCGACAATGGTTCCGCCGCGGACTGCCGAAATACCAAGCTCTTTTTTTCCCCGTTTCTGCCTTATCTGGCTTCTGTCATACACATATTCATACTGCCCGTTCATAGCTCCATTGATCGAATCCGCCAGCGCCAGCGCCGTCCCGGAAGGCGCATCCATCTTCTGATTATGATGCCGCTCTGTAATTTCTACATCAAACCCGGCAGGCTCCAGGGTTTTCACTACATCCTGTAAAAGCTTCATTAGCATATTAATTCCCAGAGACATATTGGCCGATTTCAAAATCGGTATAATGCCGGAACTTGTTTTTACCTTTTTTAACTGCTCCTCTGACAGCCCCGTAGTACAAAGCACTACCGGAAGCCTTTTTGCTATAGCGCCGTCCAGCAGCCCGTCGATCGCTGCAGCCGAGCTGAAATCAATAATGACGTCCCCCTCTACATCGCATTGCTCCAGGCTTGGAAATACCGGATAGCCCTTGTCCTCCGCGCTCCTTGTATCAATTCCGGCGGCAATCACCGCATTTTCATCCTCCTGCACAATCCTGGTAATGGTCTGTCCCATCGCTCCATTACAACCATGCATAATGATTCTTGTCATCTCTTTGGTCCCTCATTTCCTTTTTTATCAGTTTTCCCAAAGCCTCCTACAATAAACCTGCCTTTTTAAGCTCCTGTTCCAGAGCCTTCGCATGCTCTGGCTCCATTTCTGTCAATGGCAGACGTAAGGTTCCGGCTCCCATACCCATCAGGTTCATAGCTTTTTTGACAGGAATCGGATTCACTTCGCTAAATAACGCTTTTATCAATGGAAGGTATTTTAACTGGAGCCGGCGGCTTCCTTCTGTATCGCCGTCCAAATACTTCGCTACTATATCATGGGTTTCCTTCGGCAGTACATTGGATAACACAGAAATAACGCCAATGCCGCCCAAAGATAAAACAGGAACAATCTGGTCGTCATTTCCAGAATATAAATCAACATTTCCATCGGTCAGATTCATAATCTCAGCTACCTGGCTAATGTTCCCGCTGGCTTCCTTAATCCCTACAATATTATCTACATCTTTTACCAGCCTTGCCGTTGTTGCCGCCGCCATATTAATTCCTGTACGGCTTCCTACATTATATAAAATAGCCGGAATTTTTACCGAATTAGCTATTGTAGTAAAATGCGCCGCCAATCCATTCTGGGTTGCTTTATTATAATAAGGAGTTACTAAAAGGAGTCCGTCTGCTCCCAATTTTTCAGATTGCTGCGAGGTATAGATTGCGCTGCTTGTAGAATTGGAACCAGCTCCTGCAATAACAGGCACCCGCTTTTTCGCTACCTCAATACAGACCCGGATTACCTCCAAATGCTCCTCAATAGGCAGCGTAGCAGATTCGCCTGTCGTCCCGCAGGCAATAATGGCGTCTGTCCCGTTTGCAATCTGGTATTCTACCAGTTCTTCCAGCTTTTCAAAGTTTACAGCCCCATCTTCCTTCATTGGTGTTACTAAAGCCACACCAGCTCCTTTAAAAATTGCCATATGCGTTTCCTCCCTAATAAAAAGAGCCAACTTACGTCGGCCCCTAAAGATATACTAATCCCTTTTTAGCTTCTTTAGGTAGCACTCCATCAAACCTATGATGACAGTCGTACAGCTATTAGCTATACGCCCAGGTAAAATGTCCTCAGAATCCATTTTCCTTCGGCACTCACACCTTTCAATCATTTTCTCCTATGTTCTGAACCATATCCGATGATTTACTAATTGCTTCATGCGCCTCTACCAATTTTCTATATACTATCATTCCTGCTCCTCTTTGTCAACTAGCGATTTTCTTGAGTTTCTGCATTTTGCAAATGGTATGTCTGCCAGGGAAGAAAACCTCTATCTTGCATTGATATGCACCGTTAAAAGCACAAATTTGTGGTTTTGTATGCTTTAGGCGGATATTTATGTCCGAATCTGGCATACAAAACCGCAGATTTGTACTTTGCTTCGGTGTGTGAAAGCAAGATAGAGGTTCTCTTCCCTGGCAGACACACCGTTTGCAAATGCAGAAACTCAAGACGCCGTTATCCTTTTATCTGCTCAATTTTTGCAGCTACATCTACATGCTCCAGCAACCTTTCAGAAATGTGATGGCCCGTTAAAATCAGTTTATATGAAGTATCTCTCAATTCAATCAATGAAATCAGATCATCCTCTGTAATAATCTGCAGGTCAATAAGGCCAAGGACCTCATCCAGTACAAGAAGATCGCACTCTCCGGTCTCTATTACCTTTTTCGCAAAATTAAAGCCATTAAGGATATTTTTCTTTTCCTCCCGCCGCTTCTCTTCCGGCAGATCTAAATAAAAAGCTCCTTCCTTTTCAAACCGGAACAGCTTAATTTCCGGCTCCAGCTTTGTTAAAAAGCTCAGCTCCTCCGGGCTTCTTCCCTTTAGGAACTGAATAATGATAACCTGTCGGCCAACATTCGCCTCTTTAACGCAATTTCCAAGAGCCGCCGTAGTTTTTCCCTTGCCGTTTCCATAATATACCTGAACTTCTCTCTTCATTTTGTGCTACCCTCCTGCAGCCTTATCTTATATAGAAGCAAACGCACATGCCTGTTTCTGTATAACACAGACAGCATGTGCGTTCATTTTACATGGCTCATGCCTTTTGGGACATTATACCATATATAAGTTTAAAAAGCTATTCCTTTCTTTTTCCTGCCATCTGCATATCCTAGGCCTCCAGATATTCCAGCTTACTAACCGAAACCTCATACGCAGTACGTTTCTCTGCTTCTGTTTCTGATATTTTTTTCTGATACTCCCGGCTTTGGATACGTCCCCATACATGTAAATGGCCTCCGACAGTAAAGCTTTCTGCATACCTTGCATTTCTTCCCCAGGAAATGCATGGTATATAATCAGATTTTCCATATGGACGGTTCACCGCTAAAAGAATATCTGCGATTTCTCTTCCCAATGGTGTTTTTCTATATACTGGCGGCTTGCAGATAAAGCCGTCCAAAAAAATATAATTTGGTTTCTGGCTCTCATAATCTGGTTCGCAAATTTGGATTTCCCTGACAAATACAGAAAGCACCAGCTTATTTTTATCTCCTTCATGGCGATTATAGGAACGGAACTGCCCTGTCACCTCAACCTGTTTTCCTTTGTAATCCTTCGTTACATCAATCAGGCGTTCTGATACCATGAGCGGGATAATATCAAAGGAATTACTTAACCGGCTCACCGCTACCTCCAAAAGGTAAAAGCCTTCTCCGAACACATCGTGGCTGTAGGTAAAATTTCCAATTACCTCTCCCGCAATGCTTACCTGATTGTTATCAAATACTTTGTCTGTCATATGTATGACTCCTCTCTTTTTTCGAATATGTATTAAAATTTTTCACTATATATATATGTCCAAAAAAGCCTTTTCATACCAGGAACTCACCCTCTCAATTCTACCTTTTCTCCAATATTTCGGGAATTATCTTCCCTTTTCTCCATCTTCTCAAAGCGCAAAGACGTCCCTTCATATCTCCAAAAATATAAAAATATCCCCTCTGTTTCCCTCAAAATGTAAAAAAACGCACATCGATGCCTCAATATACAAAAAATCCGCTCAAAAAACATAAATCTGTCGCCAAAATTGTAAAATATGGCAACGCAGGAATAAAAAACTTGCAAACTTCTAATGTTATGGTATAATCTATAAGTTATGAAAAGCAGTGTAGGCATAGACCTAATATGATAAAAAGCATTGCAATCACAAATTTAATATGAAGAAAATACTGTGCAGAAATAAGGGAAAGATTGAAAATTAAAAGTTTCAATCGCGGGATTTGCGCCTGCGCGCTGCTTGGCTCAAACTCGTTGTTGCACAGAAAGCAGCGCAGGAATGGAGTAAATTATGAAACAGAAAAGAGAAAATATCCGTAATATCGCCATCATCGCCCATGTAGATCATGGTAAAACTACTCTTGTAGACGAGCTTTTGAAACAAAGCGGCGTTTTTCGGAGTAATCAAAATGTTGCAGAGCGCGTTATGGATTCTAATGATATTGAAAGAGAACGGGGCATTACCATTTTATCTAAAAACACCGCCGTTTGGTATAAGGACATAAAAATCAATATTATCGACACCCCCGGCCATGCTGATTTTGGCGGCGAGGTAGAACGCGTATTAAAAATGGTAAACGGCGTTATCCTGGTAGTAGACGCCTTTGAAGGCGCCATGCCCCAAACAAAATTCGTATTGAAAAAAGCGCTGGAAATGGAACTTCCAGTAATTGCCTGCATCAATAAAATAGACCGACCGGAAGCAAGGCCAGAAACGGTAGTAGATGAAATCCTGGAGCTGTTTATCGACCTGGAAGCCAATGAAGAACAGCTTGACTGTCCTTTTGTATTTGCCTCCGCCAAATCCGGCGTAGCCTGTCTGGATTTAAATCAGACGCCGCAAAATATGGAACCTTTATTTGAAACCATCATAAACTATATTCCGGCCCCGGAGGGAGACCCGGAAGCGGATACCCAGGTTCTTATCAGCACAATCGATTACAATGAATATGTCGGCCGAATCGGCGTAGGTAAGGTAGACAACGGTACTATCCGCGTTAATCAGGATGTGGTTCTGGTAAACGAACATGACAAGGACAAATTCCAAAAGGTTAAAATCAGCAAGCTCTATGAATTTGAAGGTCTGAAAAAAGTAGAAATAAACGAGGCTACTATTGGCTCTATCGTTGCAATTTCCGGTATTACAGACATCCATATCGGGGATACTATCTGCTCGCCGAATAACCCAGAGCCAATCCCGTTCCAAAAAATCACAGAGCCTACCATAGCTATGGATTTTCTGGTAAACGATTCTCCTCTGGCTGGTCAGGAAGGAAAATATATTACCTCCCGGCATTTAAGAGATCGGCTTTTTAGAGAACTGAATACGGACGTCAGCCTTCGGGTAGAAGAAACGGAAAGCGCAGATTGCTTCAAAGTATCTGGCCGGGGCGAACTTCATTTATCTGTACTAATTGAAAATATGCGCCGGGAAGGCTACGAATTTGCAGTAAGCAAGGCAGAAGTTCTTTACCATTATGATGAACGCAACCGGAAACTGGAACCGATGGAGCGCGCTATTGTAGACGTTCCAGAAGAATTCTGCGGCAGTGTTATTGAAAAGCTGAGCCAGCGAAAAGGCGAGCTGCAGGGCATGTCCCCAATTACCGGAGGCTATACCCGCCTGGAGTTTTTAATCCCATCCCGCGGCTTAATTGGCTACCGTGGCGAATTTATGACAGATACAAAGGGAAATGGCATCATTAATACTATTTTTGAAGAATATGCTCCATATAAGGGCGACATACAATACCGCAAGCAAGGCTCCCTAATCGCCTTTGAAAGCGGTGAAACCATTACCTACGGACTTTTCAATGCTCAGGAACGGGGAACCTTGTTTATCGGTCCAGGCGAAAAGGTTTACGGTGGTATGATTGTAGGCCAAAATGGAAAAACTGATGATATTGAAGTAAATGTATGTAAACGGAAACAGCTTACCAATACCCGTGCTTCTGGCTCTGACGAGGCGCTAAAGCTTACGCCTCCACGGATTTTAAGCCTAGAGCAGGCATTGGAATACATTGACACAGATGAATATCTGGAAGTAACCCCAAAAAGCCTGCGTATCCGCAAAAAAATCTTAGATCCAACCATGCGGATGCGGGCAAAACGCAATGCAAAATAAGGACTGAGAATTCTATGAAATTTGAAGAAAAGAAAATAACTCCTCTGACCCAGTATCAATTATCCAAATACGCTGCCCTCCGCCCTATCTATACCAGCGAGGGGCAGTTTTTGAACCAATTCATTTGGGCCAACTACTATGATACGACCTATATTGCCGAAGACAGCTTTCTGTTCTTCCTTATTAATGTGTACAAGGAAAGATGTACTATGATGCCTTACTGCAAAAAGGAAGATATTTCAAAAGCCTTTCTTTCTATATGCGATTATTTCCATGATGTGCTCCACAAGCCCCTTACCATGTATCTGGCTGATGAAACCTTTGTGGAAGGTCTTCTTGCCGCTATTCCAAATATAGAAGAACGCTTCACCATTAGGGAAGACCGGGACTGCTTTGATTACATTTATGAAGCAGAAAAGCTTCGTACCTTGAGCGGCAAAGCCTACCATAAAAAGAAAAATCATGTTAACGCTTTTTTAAAGGAATACGCAGGACGCTATGAATACCGCAGCCTAAGCTGCAAAAACACAGCGGAAATCAAAGGTTTCCACAAACGCTGGCTGACAGAACGGGAAATTACAGACCGGTACGACAGTATTAACAGCGAAAAAACCGGTATTAACCAGATTTTTGAAAACTGTCAGGATATTGACTGCCGCATCGGCGGCATTTACATCGACAATACGCTGGAAGCCTACTCCATTGGAAGCTATAACCCAAACACAAAATACGCCTATATCCACATTGAAAAAGCCAACCCGGACTGCCGCGGCCTTTATCCATTCATTAACCAGCAGTTCTTAACCCAGGAATTTCCCGACGCCCTATTCGTCAATCGGGAAGACGACCTGGGACAGGAAGGCCTTCGCAAATCTAAGCTGTCCTATAAACCGATACGCTTAGAAAAAAAATATTTCATTAAAGAAAACTAAATTATACTCCTATACCATTAAAATATAAAATCTCCAGGCTGTATGCAGAAAGCGGATATTGCTATCCGTTTACCTGCATACAGCCGGGAGATTTTTAACATGAGGGAACGCTCCCTCGTCGCGCTATTTTACTGTTACTGTTTTCTTTGGTCCTACTCCATTATCATTTTCTCCCCAAATGGTTATCTTCGTTTTCTTTTTTTGCTCTGGAATCTTTATTGTAAAGCTTCCATCCTCATCAATCTTACCCTGATACTCCTTCTTTCCAATCTTTGCATAAACCTTGGTTCCTGTATTTTCTACAGTAGGAGTTTCTTCCTGATCTACGCCCTTTGGCAGAACTAAATGGACGGTTCCCGTTATTTCCTTGCTGTCTTCCTTTATTGTATTTACCTTTGGCGTATTTGGCGCGCTTTCTACAATTACAGCCTCCGCCGCCTTGCTCTTTCCAGCGCTGTTTTGAGCATAAACGGCAATCGGCGTACCAGAATTGGTTTTTGGTATTTTAATCCGATATTGGTACATACCGCTTTCTGCATCCTGGCTTTCATACAAACCGGAAGAATATTTCTTACCGTTTAGCAAAACATACAACGTACAATCCTCTTCGCTTTCAACAATTACATTCACCGTATTATTATAGATCGCCGTATTTTTAATCACCGGCTGGAACGGAAGTCCCTTTGCAACCCGTACGCTGGCTGCATCTGCTACTCCTCCCTTTTCGTAACGAATCAGCGCGTAAATTTCTGTTCCTGCCGAAAGTTCTTTATCTAATTCCAGCCGAAAGCTTCCATTGTCCTCTGTTGTAAGCTCTGTATACTCAGATCCGATTTTCAGATAAACCGTATCTCCTCCTATATCATAGCTGCCCTTTAGGGAAGTCACTTTATCTGTTATCTTGTTTAATGTAAGCTCCCCGCCAGAGCCTACATAGGTGTTTATATCTTTTACCGTTGTTGAACCTGCGGCGCTCTTCCTCTGCTTTCCATCTTCCCCGGTATCAAAAGCATACACCTTAACTACGTCGCCCTTTTTAAGAACATCCGTCGGTATTTCAAAATATCCCTTTTCATCTGTAGTTCCTTCATAGCTTCCATATGCGTTTTGTATCAGAATATCAAAGCTTTTATTACCGTTCCTATTGTAAACGTATCCATAGACTTTCTTTTCAATATTCGTTGCCGCATACACCGTCGGCTTATTTGGAGCTGCTTCTACTACCTTACTCTTATAAACCCGGCTTGCCCGTCCGGCGCTGTCTATCGTGTACAGCTTAACTGCCGTAGAATCCCTTTGAGCCGGCACCTTCATTGTAAAATCTCCCTGACTGTTTATAGAAACCTCTGATTTTACAATACTATAGCTGGTTTTATAAATTTCACTTTCTTTAAACAGGGAAACATCCTTACTGCCAACATAAGCCTTGCTTCCAATCAGCACAACCGGCTTTACATTCTTATCATTGATTCTTCCCGTTATCTTTGTATGATTGTTGGCAATCATATCTGCCTCTGGATAATTCGGCCCCGTCCGTTTTACCGTCAATCCCAAGCGGCTGCTGGTCCTTCCATAGCTGTCCTTTACATAGGTGACGACCTCCGTTCCCGCCGTTTGGCTTGGCAGCGCATAAGAAAACTTTCCGCTGCTGTCCACCTGAGCCTCATATATTTTATCGCCTACTTCAAAATAAATCGTCGTGCCTGGCTCTGCCGTACCCGCAATTTTAGTTTTCCTGTTGGTATAGGTTTCTACCCTTGGAACCTCCAGAGTCGTATAATTAATATTGTCAATGACAACATAAGTGACATTCCGATTTCCTAAATTATCCTCAGCCATAATAGAATATACGCCATTCCCAGATACCTCGAAGGTACTTCCCTCTATGGTTCTAGCGCTATCCCAAATATAAGCCTCTTTTGCATTATGCTTTCCTTCTAAATAAGCCAGACGCTTTATCCCAGAGGAATCATTTGCCTGAACTGCTATTTTTATATTCCGGTTCGTTGTCCGGTCATTTAAGCTTCTTGCTACTACAAGAGGGCCGCTGGTATCCTGATTTAGATTATTAAAGACAGCGTCATAATAATAATATCCCAACTGATTCCCTACAGTCCCTCTATACCAATCCTTTGTTTTGGCAATGATTTCTGATCCGGTGCCTCCCTCTATCCGGTAAGTAATTTCTGGGTTTAACAAAAGGCTCCAGCTATGATCCGCCGCCGTCGGAATTGTTATTCCTTTAAAATTTCTTTCCAGATAATCCATCAAAAGCACCTGGCTCCGGTTATATCCGGTAGAAATCGTCTGATTCGTCAGATCCTTAATTACATCCTGCACGCCTGTCAAACGGTCTACAGCCAATACCAGAATTTCATTATCCGCTATCTCCATTCCGTTCCTGGTAAGGCTGGAAATACGCCGGCTTTCACTTATTTTACTGCCGCTTCGGTTATACCTTGGCTCTGCTAACGTATTAATTTTGTACTCAATGCCGTCAAAAATATAAGCTCCCGCCCAATCGTTTTGCCATTCCTCATAAAGCAGGGTATTCGGAGTCAAATATTCATTGCTTTCATTATCTGAGGTCCCCCGGGCTGCATAGGCGCTGGCCGTCCATTCCAGCCATTCCCTCAGCTGCGCTCCGCTTATAGTATACAGGTTTATATAACCGTTATAGGCCTGGAGCCGGGATAATTCTGCCTCAGAAATACTTCCCTGCAAATCCACATAAGCGCTGGCGTCCTCCTGCCCATAGGACTTATAATGGGTTGCCGCAATTACGGGATAACCCTTATAGGTTGGATTTGTATTATGAATATAGTTCAGGGCATAGCTTATTTTGGCTTCGTTTACCAGCTCTATCGCCTTACTATCCTCCAAAAGGCCGAAATAGTTTTCCAGCCGTTCTCCGGCCGCCAGACTTCCTACCTGATTATTCAAGCTGCTTTGAAGAATGTCCTCCCATTTTCCCATAAAATCTTCATTCAGCTTTTTATTTACGCCCGGCTTTTTATCAACTACCTTGCGAACCTCAGATTTCCGGTTGCTGAGCTTTACGGTAGATCCTGTCTTTTGTATTGTAAAATCAGCGACTCCAATGCCCTTTCCTCTGTCGCTGCACATAACCAGATTTTTACCATTTACCAGCCCTGAGGTCTTATTTACGCCTGAAAGACTGTAAAAGCTTTTAGCGTTAACATCGGTAGAAGGAAAATTAATATGGTTGTGGCCGCAAAGGACAACATCCACCTCATCTATTTTTGTCAGAGCATAAGAAACATTCTTATCCATATACTCCGGGTTTTCCTTACCAAAGCCAGAATGCGCCAGTACAACTACAACATCCGCGCCCTTTTTCTTCAATTCCTTAGCCTGTTTTTCTACATTTTCTACAATATCCTCTGTAGCCAGCACTGCCGTATAGCTTTCTGTCTTCGTTGACAGCTTCGGAATGGTTTCTCCGACTACGCCGATTTTAACCGTCATAGAAGTACCGTCGCTTGCCTTTACTTTTCTGGACAGCAACAGGTTTTCCTTCCACACATGCTCCTTTGTATTCGCATCTACTACATTAGACACCACGCATATTTTAGAAAGACCTGAACCGCTGATCTGGTTTTTAATATAGGAAAAACCATAATCAAAGTCATGGTTGCCTAAAGTAACCGCATCATAGCTGATGGTATTCATCGCCTTATAAATCGGCTGTATAGCTTCCGGCTCCGCCATATAGATATACTCTGTAGTATAATCATATACCGTATCTCCCAGGTCAAAGGTAAAGGTATTGTCCTTTCCCTTTTCATTTCTAGCCTTCTCAATCAGTGTAAACGCCCTGGAAAGGCTTCCTGCCGTATAGTTTCCTCCAGTTTCATAATTTGTCGTCGTAAGCTGCCCGTGCAGGTCTGTTGTAAACACGAAGCGAATATTAGCCTTTTTTGTCGTCGCTGCCTTTGCCGTCACTGGTATTATCCCCAACAGGAGAACCACCGCCATGAAAAGCGCCATTATCCTCTTTTTCATTTTTTCCTCATTTCTGCGCTGCTTTCTATGCCTGCCAAGTCTGCGGATGCCGCGCCGACGCAAACTTGCAATTAAAAACCTTTTATCAGTTCCACAATTTTTTTAGAAGCATTCCCATCGTCCCTGTGGTTAAATTTCCGGCAAAAAGCCTTATACCGCGTCTCATACTCCAAATACCGCTTTCCCTTAATATCATCCACCAGCTCTCTGGTAGTTCTGGAAATCGGCCCTGGGGCTTCTTTTTCAAAATCAAAATAAAATCCCCGCAAATTATCCCGGTAATTATCATAATCATAACAATAAAAAAGCATAGGACGCTTTAACACACTATAATCAAACATAACCGAAGAATAATCTGTAATCAGAAGATCTGCTAAAAGGTAAAGCTCTGTAATATCATATTTCGCGCTAAATTTGTAAATAAAGCCTTCAAATCCCTTCCAGTCCACCTTATCCTGAACCAGATAATGGTATTTCACTAAAAGTACGTATTCCTCTGAAAGCTCTTCCATTAGAACCTTAAAATCTATCGCCGGCGAAAACTTATACTGCCCCTTTTCATAAAACTCATTATCCCTCCAGGTCGGCGCATATAAAATAACCTTTTTATCCTTTGGTATCCCCAGCTCCTTCTTTAGCTGTTCCTGATATTCCTTTGTATTCTTGTGGAAAAGAATATCATTTCGCGGATACCCAATTTCCAATATTTCCTTATGGAAATCAAAACATCTTTGAAAAATTTCCGTTGAAAAACGATTTTGGGAAATTAAATAATCCCAGGTCTTTGTGTTTTTCCGAAAATGCTCCTTATAATTTTCAATATCTGTCTCCCCACCCATATCTACAGCCTCCATATCCAAAGCAAGCTTTTTCAACGGCGTGCCATGCCAGGTCTGTATATAATGGACCTCCTTTCTTTTTACCAGGAAATCCGGCTGCCGGCAGTCAAAAATCCATATTCCTGCCACCGCCATATAATAAAAATACCTTATCCGCCGGAACTTTACTACTCTGGCATTTCCCGGCACCCTTGTTTTCGGATTTTCAAAAAGCCAGATGCACCGGTACTCTTTATCCAGACCATGCTCCACCATATATTCATAAATGTATCTTGGATTCCCTGTATAATTCCTGCCAATACTGCAATCAAAAACAATCATATCCTTTTTTACCGGAACGCACAAAAGTACCAGCCGATACCAGGTAAGCAAAACCGCTTTCCCTACTTTTTTAATTATTTTTTTCATTTTCCATCCCATTTCTACACTCTAAAATACGAAAACATCTCAAAAACGACAGAAAGGGAGCAGTGTTTCTCCACTGCCCCCACCCATTATTTATTTGCTTTCCCTAAGCCTAAATCTGTTTTAATCTTCGTTGTGGATATGCCTTCTGTCCTTGGCAGGTATACAACCTCGCAGTAATCCTTTAAAAAGTCGAACTGCCCTTCCCAGTCGTCTCCCATGACAAATACATCAATCTTGTTATCCTGCACATCGGAAATCTTCTGGTCCCAGTTTTTCTCAGGTATCACTTCATCTACATAGCGGATAGCTTCTAAGATAAGCTTCCGGTCCTCGTAGCTGTGATACGCCGTCTTGTGCTTCAAAGAATTAAATTCGTCTGTAGAAAGCGCTACTAAAAGATAGTCTCCCTGCTCCTTAGCTCTCCTTAAAAGATTAATATGGCCTGCATGGAGCAAATCATAAGTACCATAGGTTATTACCCTTTTCATCTTCATCCTCTTCTCTTTTTCATATTCCTATTTCATAGTATTTTTTATAATCTCAACAACCTTTTCCGACGCCCTACCGTCGTCCCAGCTGTTGTACTTTTCATTAAACGCATCATACCTTTCTTTATACTGCCCAAAATCATGGTTTTTCAATACCCCAATCAGCTCTTCTGTATTTTTTACAAAAGGCCCCGGCGCTTCTGCCAGAAAATCAAAATAAAAGCCCCGGTTATCACAGTAAGCATCCAAATCATAAGTATAAAAAATCATTGGCCGCTTCAAAATACTGTAATCAAACATAACAGAAGAATAATCTGTCATCAGCATATCAGCCATCAGATACAGCTCCTGTATATCTTCCTTTATATCATAGATAAAGCCCTCCATCCGGCTCCAATCCAGCTCCGATGCAATCAGATAATGGTATTTTAAAATAAATACATACTCATCCTCCACATTCCGTTTTAAAACGTCAAAATTCAGGAATGGATTGAAAATATATTTTCCCCGGCCCATAGACTGGTTGTCCCTCCAGGTAGGCGCATAAAGCACTACCTTCTTATTTTTCGGGATTCCATGCTTTTCTTTCAGCTTATCAATATATTCTTTATTATTATTATGAATCAATGTGTCGTTTCTTGGATATCCAATATCCAACATATTCTTCCGAAAATCAAAGCAGTTTCTGAAAATATCAGAAGAATATTGATTTTGGGCGATTAAGTAATCCCATCTCCTGGAGTTTGTCCAGAAATTCGCCTTGTAATTCTCAATTCCTTTATTTCCCGCCATCTGCACATCATCCATGTCCAAGCCCAGCTTTTTCAAAGGCGTTCCGTGCCAGGTCTGTATATATACCGTCTCCGGCCTCTTTACCACATAATTAGGCTGCCTGGTATCAAATACCCACACCTTTGCTTTGCACAGGTATTTTAGATGCTCTAACCGGTTTCTTTTAATTTTTTTCGCATTTCCGATAATCTCCATCCGATCTGGATCTTCAAAAATCCAAAAAATCTGATATTTTTTATCCAGCCCCTGGCGAACCATTTCCTCATAAATCCCTTTTGGATTGCCGCTGTAATTTCTGCCCAGCATACATTCAAACAAAATAATGTCGTCCTGTACTTTCATATTTTTCAAATAATGGTTCCTGTAAAGATACTGTTTTATTGCATCCTTCTTCTGCCGGATGCTTTTTGCTATTTTATTCTTCCTCTTTTTGCTTATAAACATGTCTGCCTCCTGATTACTTTAGCTTTTCCTCATAAATTGCGCTAACCTCCTCTACGGTGCCAGAGGCGATAATTTGTCCCTTTTCCAATAAAATCGCTTTATTGCAGAGTCTTTTTACCTGTTCCAGAGAATGGGAAACAAATAAAACCGTAACGCCTTTATCAAACATGGATTTAATCTTTTTTTCGCTCTTTTTGCGGAATTTGGCGTCCCCTACCGACAATACCTCATCCACAATCAGAATATCCGGTTCTACTACCGTAGCAATAGAAAATCCAAGCCTCGCCTTCATGCCGGAGGAATAGTTCTTAATCGGCACATTAATAAAATCCCCTAATTCAGAAAATTTTACTATTTCATCATATTTTTCATCAATAAATTCTTTGGAGTATCCCAATACAGCCCCATAAAGATATATATTTTCAGCTCCGGTATACTGGCTGTCAAAACCGGCTCCCAGCTCCAAAAGAGGCACAATCGTACCCTTTTTCACAACCTGGCCCTTCGTCGGCTTCAAAACCCCGGCAATCACCTTTAAAAGAGTACTTTTTCCCGCGCCGTTAAAGCCTAAAATACCAAGCCGCTCTCCCTCCTCCATTTCAAAGGAAATATCCTGAAGCGCCCAAAACTCCTGATACCTTAGCTGGCGTTTTAAAAACTTAATTATATAATCCTTTAAATCATTTACCTTTTCTGCGCTCAGGTTAAATTTCATACTGACATTTTCAACCTTTAACGCCACCTTTTTTTTCCCCACTTCGCTTCTCCTTATATATTAAGAATAAACTTGTCCTGCTGCTTTGCAAATAAACCGACGCCAGCCATTACGCTTACCACGCTTACCGCCGCTGCATAACCCAGGGATTCCATATTAAATGGGTTTCCGTAAACAGCCGCCCGAAAGTTTTCAATCAGGCAGTACAGAGGATTTAAATGAAGCGCCCACTCGTTGCTCCCCAAGGTTTCCGGCGCATAGAATATAGCGGAACAATACATAATCAGCATAAGGGCTACGCCCCACAAGTATTCCATATCCCGGAAAAACACAGCTATAGTAGCCAGTATCATCCCTGATCCAAAGGCCATTAAGAACAAAAGAGCCAGCGGCGCTACCGCCCCGAACAAATACAAAGTCGGCTCAACCCGGAGCACAATCATCGCTCCAACCAACACGATCAAAGAAAGTAAAAAGGTAACAAAATTGGATATAACTGCCGATAATGGATAAATATATTTCGGCACATATACTTTTTTTATCATCGCCGCATTGCTTCGTATGGATTTCATCGCGCTTTTCGTGGAATTAGAATAATAAGTATACATAAGCCTTCCTGTCAGAATATATACGGGAAAGGCATGGTCGCTTTTTGATTTCAGAGTTCCAAATACAAAAGCAAGTACACAGGTTGTCAAAAGCGGCTCCAGAAGCGTCCAGAAAAGCCCCAGTACCGAACGGCGGTATTTCAATTTAATATCCTTTTTTACCAGTTCCTTCAGTAAAAAGCGATACCTCATAAAATTTTTTATATAGTTTTGCATGTGAAATCTCCATTTCTACTGCATATTTGCTTTTGCATTATACCATAACGCCCCAAAAAAGTAAAGCGGACAGGCCTTATTACCTGTCCGCTTTCTATAAAATTTATTCTCTTCCGGCTTTCTTAGCCAAAGCCGCATATTTTTCCTTCGCATCCTTTTCCGCCTTAGCAAAGAGCGTTTTTGCCCTTTCTGGATTAGAACGGGAAAGTCTGTTGTAACGAACCTCGCTCTCAAGGAATTCCTGATAATTTGCGCTAGGCTCCTTAGAATCCAGCTGGAATGGGTTCTTTCCTTCCTCGGAAAGCCTTGGGTCGAAACGGAATAAGTGCCAGTAACCAGCCTCTACCGCGCGCTTCTCTTCTGTCTGAGCGCCCTTCATGCCGCCCTTAATACCATGGTTGATACATGGAGCATAAGCAATAATCAGGGATGGTCCCGGATAGCTTTCAGCCTCTACAAACGCCTTTACGCACTGGTTGTAATCAGCGCCCTGGGCAATCTGCGCTACATATACATAACCGTAGCTCATTGCGATCGCAGCCAGGTCTTTCTTCTTAACTTCCTTACCTGCGGCAGCAAACTGAGCAATAGCGCCGGTAGGAGTAGCCTTAGAGGACTGTCCGCCTGTATTGGAGTAAACTTCCGTATCAAATACCAGGATATTAACATCCTGTCCGCTTGCCAGAACATGATCCACGCCGCCGAAGCCGATGTCGTATGCCCATCCGTCGCCGCCAAGAATCCACTGGGATTTCTTAGCTGCAAAATCTTTATTCTTTAAGATGTACTCTTTGTCTGCATTATCGCAGCCGCAAGCCTCTAACTCAGAGAGCAGCTGTTTTGTAGCAGGACCGTTCTCTGTACTGGAATCCTTGGTAGCCAGGTATTTCTCCAGAGCTGCCTTTACAGTGTCCTTTTCAGCAACAGCCGAAAGGTTTTCTGCTGCATCCAGAATACGCTTTCTCAAAGCCTTCTGCGCCAGCTGCATACCAAAGCCGTACTCAGCATTATCCTCAAATAAGGAGTTTGCCCATGCCGGTCCCTTGCCCTCTTTATTTACCGTATATGGAGATGCTGGTGAAGAACCGCCCCAGATGGAGGAACAGCCTGTTGCATTCGCAATATACATTCTATTTCCAAACAACTGCGTCATTAATTTAGCGTATGGCGTTTCGCCGCAGCCCGCGCAAGCTCCAGAGAACTCTAAGAGCGGCTGGCTGAACTGGCTTCCCTTGACAGTAGAAATCTTGAATTTCTCTGTAACTGCTGCAGGAGTCTCATGTGCAACGCCAAAATCAAACATCTTCTGGTTGTCAAGCTGGGTCTCAATCGGCTTCATAGACAGAGCCTTTTCACCCTTCTTACCAGGACATACATTGACGCAGGAACCGCAGCCGGTACAATCCAGCGCAGAAACGCTTATTGCAAACTTGTAGCCAGGCATTGCTGTCATATCTGCTTTCTTTCCTTCTGGAGCTTCCGCCTGCATAGCCTCATCCATCGCTATTGGACGAATTGCTGCATGTGGGCAGACATAAGAACAGAAGTTACACTGGATACAGGTGTCTGGATTCCACTCAGGAACATCAATAGCCACGCCGCGCTTCTCATATGCTGCTGAACCAGCCGGAAGGGTACCGTCTGCATATTTCTCAAAAGCAGAAACAGGAAGGTCGTTTCCTGTCTGGGAATTGATTGCATTCTGGATACTGTTTACATACTCAACAACCTCCGGCCTTCCGTCGGAAACCTTAACAGCCAAATCCTCTGCCTCAGCATCGGCCCAGCTTGCAGGAACCTGAATTTCCACAATATTCTTTGCGCCTGCTTCAATCGCGTCGTGGTTCATCTTAACGATGTCGTCGCCCTTCTTAGAATAAGAAGCGGTCGCTGCATCCTTCATGTACTGGATTGCATCCTCTGCCGGAATAATGTTAGCCAGCTTAAAGAACGCGGACTGAAGGATTGTGTTAATACGTCCGCCAAGACCGATTTCCTTACCAATCTTGAAGCCGTCGATTGTATAGAATTTAATATTATGTTTTGCAATATATGCCTTAACCTGTCCAGGCAGATGAGTCTCCAGCTCTTCTGGAGTCCAGTTGGTATTCAAAAGGAAGGTGCCTCCATCCTTTAAATCCTGAACCATATTGTATTTTCTGATGTACGCAGGCATATGGCAGGCTACGAAATTAGCCTTATTAATTAAATAGGTAGCCTTAATTGGGTCCTTACCAAAACGCAAATGGGAAATGGTAACGCCGCCGGACTTCTTGGAATCATAATCAAAATATGCCTGAGCATACATGTCGGTATGATCTCCAATAATCTTGATGGAGTTCTTGTTTGCTCCTACGGTACCGTCTGCGCCAAGTCCCCAGAACTTGCAGGAAATTGTGCTTTCCGGCGTTGTATTTGGGTTTTCCCCTCTAGGCAGGGACAGGTGAGTTAAATCATCTGTAATACCAATCGTAAATTTCTCTTTCTCATTGTTCCTGTATACGGCAATTACGTCTGCTGGAATCGTATCCTTGGAGCCTAAACCATAACGACCGGAATATACCGGAATATCATGGAATTTAGAGCCCTTTAAAGCTGCTACAACATCCAGGTATAAAGGTTCGCCAAGGGAGCCCGGCTCCTTTGTCCTGTCAAGAACGCTGATTGCCTTAACTGTTTCAGGAAGAGCCTCAATCAGATGTTTTGCGCTGAACGGCCTGTATAAGCGTACTTTAATAACGCCGACCTTCTCGCCTGCCGCTACTAAATAATCAATCGTCTCGTCAATCGTATCGCATACAGAACCCATAGCAACAATAACTCTCTCTGCATCTGGAGCTCCGTAATAGTTGAATAATTTATAATCAGTGCCAATCTTAGCATTTACCTTATCCATATACTGCTGTGTCAGTTCTGGAATTGCATCATAGTACGGATTGCTTGCTTCTCTTGCCTGGAAGAAAATATCAGGATTCTGCGCAGTACCCCTGGTAACTGGATGCTCTGGATTTAACGCCCTTGCACGGAACGCATCTACTGCTTCCATGTTGCACATATCCTTCAAATCCTCATAGTCCCAGATTTCAATTTTCTGAATCTCATGGGAAGTACGGAAACCATCAAAGAAATGTAAAAACGGCACGCGCCCGTCGATTGCTGTTAAATGAGCAACGGCGCCTAAATCCATAACTTCCTGGACATTGCTGGCACAAAGCATTGCAAAACCGGTCTGACGGCAGGCATACACATCGGAATGATCTCCAAAAATGGATAACGCATGGGATGCAACGGCCCTGGCAGTTACATGAATAACGCCTGGCAGAAGCTCTCCGGCAATTTTATACATATTAGGAATCATTAACAATAAGCCCTGGGAAGCGGTATAAGTAGTCGTCAAAGCGCCTGCCTCAAGAGAGCCGTGTACTGCTCCTGCCGCGCCTGCCTCTGACTGCATCTCGGAAAGCATAACCTCATGCCCGAAAATGTTTTTTCTTCCCTGGGTAGCCCATGTGTCAGTATAGTCTGCCATAGGAGAAGATGGAGTAATCGGATAGATCGCAGCTACATCAGTAAACGCATAAGAAACGTGAGCGGCAGCTGTGTTGCCATCCATTGTTTTCATTTTTCTTGCCATTATAACTTGTCCTCCTTTTATAATAACGATATTGCTTTGCATAACAAAACCATCGTACTAATTTTATCACTTTCCTATAAGATTGTAAAGGTGAAAAATCTACCTCTAGTTCAATCCATCATACCATGGAGTTCCATAAAAATTATTATTCAAACTAATATTTTTTAAGCTATCTGGCAGGCTTACCTTTGTTAAATTCTTACAGACAACAAAAGCCTGTCCCCAGATGGCTTCCACACTTTCTGGAATGATAACGCCAGTCAGCTTATCATTGCCGGCGAAAGCGCCGTACACAATTTTTTTTACGCCGTCTGGAATGGTTATATCACCCTCAGCCGTCGTCCCGTCAACCAGGATTTGGTTCACAATTACCAGCGGATTTTCCTGCTGCTTCTGCTTTAACCATGGAGTATCGATAAAAGCGCCTCCCTCCGGTCCGCCGATCACTGCTACGCTTTCTGGAATCGTAATCTGAGCCAAGCCCTTACATCCAAGAAAAGCAGCCCCGCCAATACTGGAAACTCCGTCTGGAATCACAATATCCTGCAAACCTGTACACATCTGAAAAGCGCACGCGTCAATTCTGTCCAAACCAGCTGGAAGGAGGATGGCGCTTAAAAGTCCGCAGCCTGAAAAAGCATATTCTGGAATCACAGTTACCCCCTCTGGAATAGAAACGCTTTTTAGGCTGACGCAGTCTTTAAAAGCCTTTTCTCCCATACTACGAATACTGCTTGGAAGCTTTACCTTCTGTAAAGCCCTGCATTTATCAAAGCAGCCCTCTGAAATCTTTTTTAAACTTTCTGGAAGCACAATCTCTGTTAAATCCGTACAGTTGTAAAAAGCAAAATCGCCAAGAGCCGTAAGCTTTTTAGGAAACGTTACCTGAGTCAGGCTGGTACAGGACGCAAAAGCGCTTCTTCCAATAGAAACCAAACTATCTGGAAAAGTAATGCTCTTCAAACTCTTGCAGCCGCCGAAAGCATTTCCGCCAATCTTTTTAACTCCGCTGGGAACAACTATCTTCTTCAGCTTCCCGCAATTTTGGAACGTATAATTTGAAATCGCCGTCAATTTCTTTGAAAGCGTTACCTCCGTCAAATCCTTGCAGTTCTGAAATGCAAAAGCTCCTATAGTTTTCACACTGTCTGGAATCACTATTTTTTTTAATTTTGTACAACCATAAAAAGCATTTTTTCCAATAGAAACCACGCCCTTCGGAATCGTTACGCTCGTTATCTCTTTATGGCCCTGGAATACCTGGTCGCCAATGGCCGTAACATTGCCTGGAATTTTAACTGCTTTATCCTTTCCAGAATAGCTGATTAACACTCCCTTTTTTACTACGAACTTCTTTCCTGCTGCCTGGCTATGAAGCATTCCAAACTCGCCGCAAACCAGCATCAGTAAAAGGAGAGCCGCCAACAGATGCCATCTCTTTTTTGTTTTCATGTCTATCCTTCCTTTCCTGGAAACACCTGAAAATTACCTCTCTAAAATCACGCGAACTCATTCCAAAATGAATGTATTCTTGTTTCATTATAACATTAAAAATTTAAAAACACAAATGGTAAACCCTGTTACGTATAACCTTCCCTTCTTTTTAAATTTTTCTTGACAAAGTAAAAATCCTATTGTATAGTTGTATTAAGCACTTAATACAATAAGTCAATAATACAACTAACAGGAGGTGATATTTTGGCTTGGGAATTAAAAAATGACCGTCCTATTTACCTACAGCTAATGGAGCAATTAAAACTTTTAATCATTTCTGGCGCCTATCCGCCAGGAAGCCGTGTTCCAACAGTACGGGAACTCGCTTCTGAAGCGGCTGTAAACCCAAACACGATGCAAAAAGCCTTAAGCGAATTGGAGCGGAACGGCCTTCTCTATGCAAACCGTACCAGCGGCCGTTTCATAACGGAGGATATAACTATGATTAAAGAAATGAAATTTGAACTTGCAAAAGAACAGCTTACGGCTTTTCTGGAGCAAATGGAAAGACTTGGCTTTTCTAAAGAGGAGATTAAAGAATTTATGTTAAAAAACCTGGAAGATTGACGAACCGTTTTAGAGAGCCTTTGAAAATAACTCTCACGATTTTTTAAATCTCCTATGCGCAGCCAAAAAAGGCAAGCGCCTATTAGAAATATAACTGAAAGGGGAATGTTATGAGTACATTATTAGAATGTAAATCACTTACAAAGCGTTACGGCGGCTTTCCTGCCCTCCAAAATATAGATTTAACCTTAGAACGGGGCAGAATTATCGGCTTGTTGGGGCCTAACGGAAGCGGCAAAACTACATTGATTAAATTAATCAACGGCCTGTTAACTCCTACAGAGGGAGAAATCTTTATCAACGGACTCCGTCCAGGGCCGGAAACAAAGGCAAGAATTGCTTATCTTCCAGATAAAGATTATCTGAACGATTACATGAAGGTTCGCGACCTGGTACAGTTTTTCGCTGATTTTTACGACAACTTT
>CATKYY010000002.1 GCA_949841225.1 uncultured Acetivibrio sp. | reverse complement strand
GTTTCTGACCGGACAATTCGCAACGATATAGACCAGTTGGGAAAGCTATATGAAGGAATTGTCGAATCCAGCGTTCGTTATGGCTACAGGATTAATCAAGAGGTTTTTGAAAAAAGTAACTTAGAAGTTAGGAGAAATATTCCCCATACTTCAGAAGAGAGATGTAAGTATATTATTGAAAAGCTGCTTTTTTATAAACCGAAGCTGAATATTTTTGATTTGCAGTATGATATTTATGTTAGTGAATCCACAATTAAAAACGACATCAAAAGGCTTATGGAAATGTTGGAAAAGTACGATGATGTCGAGCTGGTTAAAAATGGAAATTATCTTTATCTAAAGGGTAGAGAGGAGAGCAAGCGGTTTGTTTATAAGGATTTGCTTGCCAGTGAGACGAGAGGTAATTTTATTAATGTAAATAAGATTGCTCAGTTATTTTCCAATTTTGATTTAGTTAAAGTAAAGAATTTTTTGGAAGAAATTTTTGAAAAGCATAATTATAAAGTTCGTGAAGAAACTTTTCCGATGCTGATTATACATGTAGGCGTAGCTATCCAAAGAATGATGAACTGCAACTATATTGAGACGAAAAAAAATTACTGCGAAATTAAGGAAACGCAGGAATATGAGATTGCAATAGAATTTTTTGAGAAGGTAACATCTTTTCTTCATTTTGAGTTAAATGAGAATGAAATTATTTTATTTGCAAATTTGCTGGTTGACAGGCGAAGGAACGCTTTTCTTGATAAAGAAGAACATTCGCTGCAGGCGGAAGAGTTAATGCTTAAAATTATAGATATGGTTAAGCAAAGATATGATATTGATTTTTCCGGCGATATTGTTTTTAAAGACGGTATTGTCCTGCATTTGCAGAACCTCCTGGAGAGGATAAATTATAAAATTGGCGTTTCGAATGTTTGTTTGGCAGAAATTAAAAAGAATTATCCGCTGGTATTTGAGGTAGGAGTTTTTGTTGGCTCTATTATTGAGGAATATGTGAACAGTCCGGTTTCGGAAGATGAGATTGGTTTTTTAGCTATCCATATTGGGGCGGCTTATGACAGGTTAAATATTAAATCTTTTTACCATGCTGTTTTGATTCAGCCAAACAGCAGTACCTTATCAGATATTTGTAAAGATAAGATAGCAGAGCATTTTGGTGAAAGAATAGTTGTTGATACAGTTTTGTCCTATTATGAAGCGCCGGTGATAGAAAGGCTTCATCCTGATTTGATTATTACGACGATAGCGCTTACGCATAAATTGAACATTCCGACAGTCCACATAAGTATGTTTGTAAACACCAGCGATGAATATAAGATTTTTCAGGCGATTACAGAACTTGATAAAAAGCACTATAGGATGGAATTTGATAAATCCATCAGAGGCCTGATTTTAGACGATTATTATTTTTATAACCTGGATTGCAGTAGCTATGAAAATGTTATTGAATATTTATGTGATAAGATGTATGAAGGCGGCCGGGTTGAGGAATCCTTTAAGGAGTCTACCTTTGAAAGGGAAAATATGGCGTATACCTCTTTTAGCTATGGTTATGCTATTCCGCATGCGTTAAATTATTCGGCGGTTAAGTCTACTATGGGTATTGCTATTTTAAAGAAACCTGTGCAATGGGGGGGTTATCAGGTCAGGTTGGTATTACTTCTGGCTATTCGGGAGGATGAAAGAGATTTATTAAAGATTTTTTTTGAATGGTTTGGAAATATCTGCGATGATACCCTGCTTTTATCAAATATTATGAAAGCGCAAAGCGCAAAAGAGTTCATTGATTTAATTATTAAGTGCTGAAATAAGGCTAAGATTGAAAATTTAATTTTCAATCCCGAGATTTGTGCTACGCGCTGCTTGCTACAAACTCGTCGTGTTCAGAAAGCAGCGCAGAAATAGGGTAAAATATGAAAAAACAAACGAAATTGAAAGCAGCATTTGCGCCGTGGAATAAAAGGGGCTTTGCATTTTTAATCGACTGGTATCTGGGGTCTGCTTTCAGTACAATACCGGCGGGTCTTTTATGGAATATGCTGACAGGAGAAGAGGCAATCAATACGGATCTTACTTTATTTAAAAGTCCTTATGGATTGTTGGCGGGCTTGTTGGGACTATTGTTTGGCGCTGTATACTATTATATTATTCCTTTATGGGCATGGGAAGGCCAGACAGTAGGGAAAAAACTTATGGGTATTAAGATTGTTGATGAGAATGGCCAGCCGCTTTCCACTGGAAAGCTTGCTATACGACAGCTTGCAGGAGTTATGCTTTTAGAGGGAGCTTTTATGCTTACCGGTAATTATTTTACGCAGATAGTTTCTATGCTGACCTTCGACATGGCTGGAAAAGCATTAAACTATATAAGCTCAGGAATGTTGACGGTGTCGGCGATCCTGGTATTTAAAAGCAATATGGCGGTCCATGATTATTTGGCGCGCAGTAAAGTAATTGAAAATAAAAAAATTTAAGGAGGTATATACTTATGGAAGAAATGGAATTAATTTGCTTTAAAATTATTTCCGCTGTCGGGGAGGCGAAGAGCGATTATATCAACGCCCTGGAATGCGCTAAGAAAGGAGATTTTGAGAAGGCTGCGGAAACAATGAAGCATGGAGATGAATGCTATGCAAACGGACATAAGCAGCATGCGGATTTGATTTCTAAAGAGGCAGGCGGAGAGAAAACAGAAATGTGCCTGCTGTTAATGCACGCGGAAGATCAATTAATGGCTGCAGAAACAGCAAAGCTGTTAGTTGCAGAGTTGATCGAGTTATACAAAAATAAAAATTAAGGGAAGGAGGGAGAGAGCAATGAAAAGATTCTATTTATTTTGCAGCGCTGGAATGTCTACAAGTTTGTTAGCAAGCAAAATGCAGAAAGTTGCTGACGCGCATAAGCTGGATTTGGAGGTAAAGGCATTTTCTGAGGCCAACATGGGTGATATTGTAAATGAATTCAATCCAGAAGTAATTCTGTTAGGGCCGCAGGTAAAGCATCTTTATGAGAAGGTTGCTGAAAGATATAGTAAGGACCATGTTGTTACCGTTATTGATAGCGTTGACTATGGTAACGTAGACGGCGAGAGAGTTCTGAAAAAGGCACTGAAGATTTACAAAGAAAGTAGAGGGAATTAATTTATGATGCAGAAACTTGAAAAGCTTTTAATGCCTGTTGCAAATATTCTGTCAAAGAATAAGGTATTATCTGCGATTAGAGACGGATTTTTGATTACTGTCCCAATTACCATTGTTGGTTCTATTTTCCTGTTAATTTCTAACTTCCCAATAGAGGGCTTTTTAAACTTCATGACCTCTATTTTTGGAGAAGGCTGGGACGCTTACATGGGAAGGGTAACAGCGATTGCTTTTGACTGCGTTGCTCTGCTGGGCGTATTGAGTATTGGTTATTGTTATGCCCGTGAAAAAGGCTTGGAAAACAGAATCGGCGGCGGAGTTGTAGCTTTAGTATGTTTCTTGATTATTACTCCACAGAAAACTATCGTAGAATTAGAAGGCGCTGCAGAAGCAGGCTCTGTTAGTGGATTTACTTTCACTTTCTTAGGAACTGCAGGTATGTTCCTTGCGATGATTACTGCAATTATATCTGTTGAGATTTATGCCTGGGCTATTAAGAAGAAATTGATTATTAAATTGCCAGAAGGCGTGCCTCCTGCAGTAATGGAATCTTTAGCAGCATTGATACCATCTGCGATTGCAATGGTTATCTTCTTTGCGATTGGTATTATATTCGACCACACAAGCTACAAATATGTACATTACTTTATTTATCAGGTACTGCAGGCTCCATTGGTTGGTTTAGGTAAGTTGGCAGGATTTGAAGTAATCTATCAGTTCTTATCCACCTTGTTCTGGTTTTTCGGTATTAACGGACCAGCCGTAACCAATACAATTTTCGCTCCTATACATAAGGTACTGACAGTTGAAAACTATGAAGCAGCTCAGGCTGGTTTGGAAATGACCAACATCTTTACAGCTGGTTTCTCAGATTTCTTCTGTAACTTTGGCGGCGGCGGAAGTACTCTGGGCCTGGTTATCATGATGGCGTTCTTAGGAAAGTCAAACCGTATGAAAACTCTTGGAAAGCTGTCATTGCCGGCAGGTATCTTCGGAATTAATGAGCCGATTATTTTCGGTCTGCCAATGGTATTAAACCCATTGATGGCAATTCCGTTTATCCTGGTGCCAGTTATTAACACAATTATTGCATATTTAGCTACTGTTGTAGGTATTATGCCAATCACATTAGGCGTTCAGCTTCCATGGACGACTCCTATCATCGCATCCGGTTTCCTGGTAACAGGAAGCGTAATGGGCTCTCTTGTCCAGATTGTTCAGTTAGTAGTAGATATTTTAGTTTACTACCCATTCTTCAAGCTGCTGGATAAGAAGTATTTAGATGAGGAAAGTGCGCTGGAAGGACAGACAGACGAAATTGACGATTTATCATTTGATGATTTGGGGTTGGATTGATTATGAAAATAGTATTGATTTTTGATCAAGGCTTAGCTGGAGCCGGAGGAAAAACAAATCCAAATGTTGGATTGACTGCTGTAAAGGGCGGTATTGGTTCAGCGTTGATGCTGGAATCCCATTTTGCTAAAATCGGAGCTACAGTTGCTGCTACTTTATATTGCGGTAATGAATATTTCTTAAACAACCAGGAAGAGGTTATAAAGAAAATGACAGCTATGGCAAAGAAGGTAAACCCTGACTTTGTTGTATGCGGCCCATGCTTTAACTTCCCTGATTATGCTAAAATGGCGGCTATGATTTCCGCGTCCATTTCAGAGAACACGGATCTTAAGTCCTGCGCTATGATGTCGGTTGAAAATGCAGACACAATTGAAAATTATAAAGACAAAACTCCTATTGTTAAAATGCCGAAAAAGGGAGGAACCGGCTTAAATGACAGTTTCTCAGATTTATGCGACCTTATTACAGGCATGGTTGAAAATTCGAGCGATCTTGAGAGCATTAAAAACCGAGTTTGTTATTAAATGTAAAAGGCCTTATTTTTAATAAGGCCTTTTAAAAAAAGGAGAATTATGGATACCAAGAGATTAGAAAAATTATGTAATAGTTTTGGGGTCAGCAGCGCGGAGCATATGATTGGAAGAACGCTTCAAAAAGATTATGAGCCTTTATGCGATGAAATAAAATGCGATCGGCTGGGCTCGGTTTTTGCATTCAAAAGGTCAAAGAATGAAACGGCGCAGACATTGATGATCGCTTCTGCATTGGACGAAGTAGGGCTTATGGTTTCAGAAGTAAAGGACAATGGAACTCTTGCATTCATTCAGTTGGAAAGCGTTTCGCCAAGCTCTCTTTTGCATCAGCGCGTGCGGATACTGACAAGAGAGAATACCTATGTAGACGGCGTAATTACTACGGGGAAAAAGGCGCTGGAAGATAAGTGTGAAATCAAGAGCGCAGACGACTTGGTAATTGAGTGCGGTTTGAAGTATGATGAGATGAAGGAGCTGCTTCATCCGGGAGACCTGGTAGCTTATGGAAATAATTTCAATGAAAATAACGGAATTATTATGTCAAAGGCTCTTTTCCCTCGTGTTTTCAATGAGGTTACGCTGGAGCTTATGGAAAAGATAAAAGATAAAGAATTTGATTTCCATATTGCTGCCGGGTGTATTGGACAGTCTGTTATTGGGTACAGAGGAACGAAAACGGCAACCTATGTAATTAAGCCGGATGCCGCTATTGCTCTGACAGGCTTTGATACAGCGCAGAAAAAGGTGCATCCGGGAGACGGCGTTGTTCTTGGTTATTATGACCGCCAGATGTTGCCGTCCCAGGTATTTTTAAAGGATTTTGCAAAAGAAGTGGAAACAAAGGCTTATTTTGGTCTGACTGGAAACGACGGTTCTTTTATTCATAAGACGTTAAAGGGAACCCCTGCAATCAGCGTGGGCATTGCAGTAGATAATATGGGAAGCGCAAATGAAATCTGCAGGGCAGAGGACGTGGATGCTTTAGTTAATGCATTGGCCGCTTATTTAGAAACAATAAATTCTAAAAAGCTTGCTGAATTTGGGTTTGGTGATTGAAATGATTAATTTAGAAAAATTAGATAAAATATGTTCTGCCTATGGTATTTCCTCTTTTGAACAGGAAATTGGAAATATTCTGGAGGAAGAATATAAGGCTCTTAACCTTCCATGTGAAAGAGATGGGTTGGGCAGTGTAATCGCTAGTAAATGTACCAATCACAGCGGACCTAAGATGATGGTTGCAGCCCATATGGATGAAGTTGGGTTTATGGTAAAAAGCATTGACGACCATGGATTTATTAAGGTACAGACAATCGGTAGCTGGTGGAGCCATATGGTTTTAGGGCAGTGGTATACTATTGTAACAAGAGATAAAAGGGAATACCATGCTCTGATGGGCAGCATGGCAACGCATGGGCTGCCTGCGGAAACCAGGAACAAAACGGTTTCTATTGAAGACGTGTATCTGGATTTGGGCGTTGGAAGCAAGCAGGAGGCGCTGGACCTGGGAATTCAGGTTGGGGATATGGTAGCCCCATTAGCCCATTTTGAGGTTATGAACAATCAGAAATATATCTCCTGTAAGGCCTTTGACGACCGTATTGGCAATTATATTATGATAGAGGCCGCTAAAAGACTGGAAAAGGAAGAGCATACGCCGCTGTACCTGGCGAATACAGTTCAGGAAGAGCCGGGGCTTCGCGGAGCCAGGACGGCTGTAGAGACGGTGTATCCAGATATTGCCTTTGCTATTGATACTACTTTAGCTGGCGATACGCCGATGAACCATAATATTTGCTCTTTGGGCAAAGGCGTAGTGCTGTCAATGATTGATTCTAACTCTATTGCCCCGCGGGGACTTGTCAGGTATGTTGAGTCGATTTGCAAAAAGAATGATATTGAGCATCAATATGCAATATTTAATATGGGCGGAACGGATTCTGGAAATATCCATAAGGCATTTGAGGGAGTTGTGAATATGACTTTGTCAATTCCTATCAGGTATATGCATACAAATCACAGCATTATTCACGCAGATGACGTAGAGGCGTGTATCCGCCTGATTTGTGAGCTTGCTAAGGATATGAATGAAAAGGTTTATGGGGAAATATTAGAATATTAGGAGGAAGGTTTATGCATGGGATTATAGCCACATGGAGAATGGCAAAAGAAGGAATTGAGCTTGCAGAAGGGTTATTAAAGGACGGAGAAACATCAGGTAAGGCGATTGAGGCCGCAATTCGCGCGGTAGAGGATTTCCCATATTATAAGTCTGTAGGCTACGGCGGATTGCCAAACGAAGAACAGGTGGTTGAGCTGGACGCAGGCTATATGGATGGGGACACAATGAGCGTAGGCGCGATTGGAGCCATCAAGGATTTTGCAAATCCAATCAGTATTGCAAAGAAGCTTAGCGAGGAAAAGGTAAATAATGTTCTGGTAGGAGCTGGAGCAGAAAAATATGCCCATGAGTTTAAATTTGAAGAAAAAGAAATGCTTACTGACCGGGCAAAAGCATTTTACAGGAAAAAGAAAAAAGAACTTAGCCAGGAATTAAAGCCTTATGACGGACATGATACGGTAGGTATGGTTTGCCTGGACAATTCCGGGACAGTGACGGCGGCTACCAGCACAAGCGGTTTATTTATGAAGAGAAGCGGCCGTGTTGGAGATTCTCCAATTGTTGGTTCTGGATTTTACGCAGATTCTGAAGTCGGCGGCGCTACAGCTACCGGTTTAGGAGAGGATTTAATGAAGGGCTGTATTTCTTATGAAATTGTTCGTTTAATGAAGGAAGGCCTGACGCCGCAAGAGGCTTGTGAAAAAGCAGTAAACGACCTGGATAAGAAGCTGAAGGAAAAAAGAGGAGCAGCCGGAGACCTTTCTGTTGTTGCAATGAATAATAAGGGAGAGTTTGGCTGCGCTACAAATATTGCAGGCTTTTCCTTTAGTGTCGCTACAGAAGAGCTGGAGCCTACCGTCTATCTTGTAACTAGGCAGGAAGATGGCCATTGCACCTTTGAGGTAGCAAGCCAGGAATGGCTGGAAGAGTATATGCGCGTGCGTATGGCGCCAGTTGAGGAATAACAAGTAAACTTGTAATGCACAAATAGCAGTGCAGAAATAGGGTAAATTATGAAAGAAAAGATTATTAATCATGTCAGCGAATTGCTTCCGGCTTTAGTAGAGGATATTAAAACAGTGTGTAACATGGATTCTCGTCAGGATACGGCTACGCCAGAGCATCCTTTCGGAAAAAGAGTTACCGACTGCCTGAATAAAGCCCTGGAAATTGCAGAGAGGCTGGGATTTGAAACAGAAAATGTAGGAAATCAGATTGGTATTGCTTCTTATGGACCAGATACGGAGGATTATATTGCCTGTGTTGGGCATTTAGATGTTGTAGATATTAACGGCGCCTGGAAGACGGACCCTTTTGTATGTACAGAGATCGATGGAACTCTGTATGCAAGGGGAGTACTGGATAATAAAGGACCAATGTTTTGCTGCTTATATGCAATGAAGGCGTTGGCAGATCTTGGCTATGAATTTCCTTTAAAGGTTAAGATTATTTTTGGAACAAATGAAGAAACCGGGATGGAGGATATGAAATGGTACTTTAAGGACCATAAATATCCGCTTATGGGCTGGACGCCGGACTGCAAATATCCGGTTATTTATGCCGAGAGAGGACGGGCAGTATATAAATACAGCCTTCCAAAGGATAATCTGGACGAACTGGTTTCCTTTATGAACCAGTATATTTTGAACCAGAGCGATTTGTCCGTCAGTCTTGGGGTTGATTATTCAGACGAGGAATTTGGAAAGAACCAGGTAAGGAAGGTAGAGCTGTTCCAGGATGAAGAGACCTGCGGTTTAACGCTGGTTTCCAGCTATCCGGCTTCTTATAAGCTGGAAACCATGGAAGAAAAGCTTGGAAAGCTTTGCAGCGAGCATATGACGCTTACCTTGGATTCTAATATTAATCCGGTATTTTTTGAGAAGGATACTTATTTGATTAAGACCCTGGAAAAGGCCTATGAAGAAATTATGGGCGAGGACGGCAGCGCGGTTACAACGACCGGCGGCACCTATGCTAAGGTAGTTAAAAACATTGTTCCTTTTGGACCGAGTTTTAAGGGACAAAAAGGAATCGGGCATCTGCCGAACGAGTGGATGCGGATTTGCGACATTGAAAAAAATGCACAGATTTATGCCTATGCATTGTATGAAATGCTAAAAGGTTTATAGGAGGAATTATTTTGAAAAGACTTGGAATTTCTGTTTATCCAGAGCATGCTTCAAAGGAAGAATGCTATAACTATATGAGGTTGGCTGGAAAGTATGGTTTCAAAAGAGTATTTACCTGTTTATTATCCGTGAAGGAAAGTAAGGAAAAGATTGTAGAGGAGTTTACAGAGTTTTGCAACGTTGCTCATGAGAGCGGCTTGATGGTATCTGTAGATACGAACCCGGAGGTTTTTGAAAGGCTTGGGGCAACTCCAAGGGATTTGTCTGTTTTCGCTCAGATGGGCGTAGACGTGATTCGTTTGGACGGCCACTTTGGAGAATTAGAGGATATTGAGATTACCAAGAATCCGCATAATATTTTGATTGAGTACAATGCATCCGGTAATATGGCGCTGGCTATGATGTTAGAAAAGGGCGCCAATCGGACGAATATGTGCATTTGCAGCAATTTCTATCCACAGAGGAATACAGGCATGGGTCTTGCTCGTTTTAAAGAATTAAACAGCAAATACCAGCCTTTAGGCCTCAATAACGCGGCTTTTGTAACAAGCCAGGAAGAACATACCCATGGTCCGTGGGAGGTCTATGACGGATTGCCAACGCTGGAAATTCACAGAGATCTTCCAATTGATGTGCAGGTAAGGCATTTGAACGCTTTGGGCTTCTGCAACGACTTTATGGTTGGAAACGCTTTTGCAAGCGAAGAAGAGTTAAAGGCTATGGCGGAGGTAAACCTGAATAAAATCTCCATGAAGGTTGATTTGGCAGAGGGAGTTTCTGATATTGAAAAGGAAATTATTATCTGCGATATGCATGCTTCCAGGGACGACTGTAATGAGTTGGTAGTAAGGTCCAGCTTCCCAAGGATAAAATATAAGGGAGAGACCATCGCTCCTCGTGAAAATGTCAAGGATGTTTTCACAAAGGGAGACGTAATTATTGTAAATGATAATTTGAAGCATTATGCAGGCGAGCTGATGGTTGTTTTAGATGAGATTAAAGCAAGCGATGAATATAACTATGTAGGGCATATCAATACAGGCGAGCAGTTGATTTTAGATTGTATTAAGCCAAGCAACAGCTTTACTTTAATGATTCGATAAGCGCTTTATATAAGACTGCTATGCATAAAAGGCAGTGCGGAAATGGGGATTAATATGGAAAAAGTAATAGAAATATGCTGCGGAAGCTATGAGGATGCACTGGCGGCGTACCATGGAGGAGCAGGCCGTATTGAATTAAACAGCGCGTTACATCTGGGAGGCCTGACTCCATCTCTGGGAACTTTGCTTTTAACAAAGAAAAATACAGAGCTGAGGGTCATTGCCATGGTAAGGCCAAGAGGAGCTGGATTCTGCTATAGCGCCGCTGAATTTGAGGTTATGAAAGCGGATGCCAGGCTGCTAATGGAAAATGGGGCGGACGGTCTTGCTTTTGGATGTCTTGACAAAGAGGGTAATGTGGATGAGTCCCAAACCCAGGAAATTATTGATATTATTAAAGAGTATAAAGGCGAGGCTGTTTTCCATCGTGCTTTTGATTGTGTGCAGGACCCATATCAGACAATGGAAAAGCTAATAGAAATGGGAGTTACCCGCGTGCTGACCAGCGGTCAGAAGGCCAAGGCCATGGACGGAATGGAGCTGATTGCCGATTTACAGAAGAAATACGGGGACCGCATTGAGCTGTTGGCAGGCAGCGGCATGAATGCAGATAATGCAAAGGAAATGATGGAAAAGACGGGAATCTCACAGGTTCACAGCTCCTGTAAGGGCTGGCTGTGCGATCCTACCACGACAGGCCCGGAGGTATCCTATGCTTATGCGGCGGAGCCTCATGAAAATGATTACGATGTGGTCGATGAAAATTTAGTTAAGAAGCTGGTTGCAAGGATATGAACATTCATATAATAAGAAATAATGAAAAATTAAGGTATTTATATACGTTCCTGAGCGTTTTATTGGCGGGCTTTTTACAGGCGGCCATTATGAAAATTTTTATGAACCCGATTAATTTGCTTTCTAGCGGGTTCACAGGGGTAGCTATTTTGATAGAAAAGATTACTTCCACCTTTTTTGGTTTTTCTTTTTCTACCTCTCTGGGAATGTTGGTTTTGAATATTCCAGTAGCTATATTATGCAGTAAGAGCATTAGTAAAAGATTTACATTTTTCTCTCTGCTCCAGGTATTTTTTGCCAGCTTCTTTTTAAAGGTATTAAGCTTTGAGCCTTTATTTGACGATGTTTTGCTGAATGTTATTTTTGGAGGCTTTTCTTACGGAATCATGACGGTAATCGCCCTGAAGGGAAATGCATCCACAGGAGGCGTAGACTTTGTCGCTTTGTTTATTTCCAATAAGCTGGGAAAATCCATTTGGAGTTATGTATTTGTATTTAATGCGACGTTGATTACTATTTTCGGATTTATGTTTGGCTGGGAGTATGCGGGATATTCTATTTTATTCCAGTTTATTTCTACAAAAACCATAGATTCCTTCTATCACAGGTATGAGCGTATGACAATGCAGGTGACGACAAGCAAAGCGGACGATATTATCAAGGCGTATGTGGCAGAATACCGGCATGGTATTTCCAGAGTGGATGGAATTGGAGGGTACAGCGGAAAGAGCGTAAGCCTTTTGCATACGGTAGTGTCCAGTTATGAAATTCAGGATATTGCAAAGCTTATGAGGGACGTTGATCCCCATGCGATTATCAATACCTTTAAGTCGGAAGATTTTTATGGAGGCTTTTATCTTAAACCAATAGAATAGCTAAGGTTATCGGGCTCAGGGAGTTGTGGCATGAAGCTGCAGCTCCCTGAGTTCTTATTTTATGGCTTCAATATGAATACTAGGTGGAACTGGATCGATTTGTTTTTCGGAGAATTTCTCCATTTTATCTTGATGGGCCCGGTAGTGTTTTGGGCTTATTTCGAATTTTTTCTTGAATGCTTTTGAAAAAGCAAGAGGGTCTTCATATCCGACAGATTTTGCGACTTCATTTACTGTTTTATCTGAACTGGTCAGCATATTTGCAGCTTTGTGAAGGCGAAAATCTATTAAAAATTTTTGAACAGAGATGCCAAGTTCTTTTTGAAAGGTATGGTTTAAATAGGTTCTGCTGATACCGATGTAATCAGAAATGTCAGATACATTAATGCCTTCCTGATATGAAAATCTAATATATTCGATGGCATGCTCTACATATACATTGCTGCGGTAATCATATTTGCCAATAGCTTTTTTTGGTTCAAGGGCCAGGTAGCTGTCTACCAGTTCAGAAAGTAGCATAAACAAATAAGATTTTCGTTTTAGATCATTTGTATAAGAAAGCTGTCGTGCTTCCAGGATTTTATCAACATTATGTATAATGGTATCAGCATTTCTGTATTGCTGTACTAAGCGCTTTTTTGAGAACCCGCAGTTTTTAATGATTCGGTCTGCCTGAATGCCGTTAAATCCAATCCATGCATAGCTCCAGGGGTCCTCAGAATCTGAAGCATAGGTTACTGGTTCGTTGGGATATATAAGGAACATCTGGCCTGGTTTAACCTCCCATATACTCCCGTTTGCCAGATAGGTTCCTTTTCCCGATAGTACAAAGTGGATGATATATTCGTCCCGCCGCCCGGGGCATATATGCGACGGGGGGCATTGTTCTTTGCCACAGTGTATCAGGTATAAGTCAAGAGAAGTCTGCCGCAAATGTTCCAAGCATTTAAACTGTGCGCTGTCAGTGTACTTGATATTGTTCATACGATTCTCCTTCTTCTTTTTATAGTATATTTTGATTATAACCCAAGGCAGGACATTTTGCCATAAAAAAAATCATTTTTCTATATTCAAAAAACCATAAAGTTAGTTTTTTATTCCATTTATGAAATTTGTATAAAACGATAAAATAATCACAGAAAAAACATGTCGTTATGACGAAAAGGAGGAAACTATGAAGAATATGAAAAAATTTATCTCATTGGGGCTTGTTCTTGTAATGATGGCGACAATGCTCACAGCGTGCGGCAGCAAGAGCGGCTCCGACTCAAATTCAGGTTCAGGCGGAAGCGGTAAACTGACAGTTGCTATCTGGGATAATTCACAGCAGGCGGGCCTTCAGGAAATCATGAACGATTTTACAGCTGAAACGGGTATCAAGACTGAGCTTCAGGTTATTACATGGGATCAGTACTGGACTCTTTTAGAGGCGGGCGCTTCCGGCGGAGACATGCCGGATGTATTCTGGATGCATTCTAACGAAGCTGTTAGATATATGTCTAATGGTATTTTGTTAGACTTAACAGATAAGATTAGCGCAAGCGAGAAGCTTGAAATGGACAAATTCCCGGCGGATATTAAGGAAATGTACGAGTGGGACGGAAAGGTTTACGCTGTGCCAAAGGATGTGGATACCATCGCTATGTGGTATAACAAGACGATGTTTGACGAGGCTGGTATTCCTTATCCGGATGGAAGCTGGACATGGGATGAGTTTTATGAGATTGCACAGAAGCTGACAAAGGAAGACGGAAGCCAGTACGGTTTCGCATGTAACCCGTCAAACGAGCAGGATACATGGATGAACATTGTATATTCTATGGGCGGAACTATTTTAAAGGATGATAACACATCTGGATTCGACGACCCTAACACAATTAAAGCAATGGAATTTCTTGATAAGTGTATTAAAAATGTAATGCCGGATGCAAATACCATGTCTGAGACAGGTACCGACGTATTATTCCAGTCTGGAAGGGTTGCTATGATTTCTCAGGGCTCCTGGATGGTAGCAGGCTTTAAGGCAAATGATTATCTGGTAGAGAACTGCGATGTTGCAAGACTTCCAAAGGATGCAACAACAGGTCAGAGCGTATCTTTATATAACGGGCTTGGATGGGCGGCTTCTGCTACTACCTCTATGCCAGAGGAAGCGTTCCAGTTAATTGAGTGGTTCGGAACGAAAGAAATGCAGACAAAACAGGCAGAGCTTGGCGTAACAATGGCGGCTTATGACGGCGTATCTGATGCATGGATTAAGAATACCGATGTATTTAACCTTCAGCCATATCTGGATACTATGGATAATATCGTGTTCAGACCACATACCAACGCTACCTTATCCTGGTGGAATCCAATGGTAGAAGAGCTTAAGAAACCATGGAATAACGAAGAGAGTATGGCGGATGCATGTGCAAATATTACAAAGCAGATGAATGATACCATTGCACAGGAGGCAAACTAAATCGGTCGGTTAATGAAAGGGAGTGAGAACTTTGGCAAAACCAAAAAAAGGAACAAGCCAGGAACGTAATGAGTTTATCTGGGGATGGGCGTTTATCCTTCCAACGATGATTGGCTTGATTATTCTGAATATTTATCCAATTTTTAAAACAATATATGAAAGTTTCTTTAAAACCGGAGATTTTGGTCGAGGCAATGTTTTTATTGGTTTTCAGAATTACATAACTATGTTCAAAGATGCGGAAATCTGGCAGGCGGTTATCAATACTTTTAAGTATGCGATCGTAGAGGTTCCATTCTCTATTGCGATTTCCCTGGTTCTTGCAGTTCTTTTAAACCGCAAGATGTTTGGACGTTCTGCTTACCGTACAATCTTTTTCCTGCCAATGGTTGCAGCTCCAGCGGCGATTGCTATGGTATGGAGATGGTTATTTAACGCAGAGTTCGGTCTTTTGAATCATATTTTTGGAACAAGTATTAAGTGGGTTTCCGACCCGAAAATCGCTGTATTTTCTATTGCAGTGATTGGAATCTGGTCTATTATTGGTTACAATATGGTATTGTTTATTTCAGGCCTTCAGGAGATTCCGGGAGATTATTATGAAGCGGCAAGTATTGACGGAGCTACTGGAATCAAGCAATTTTTCCATATTACAATACCCCTCTTGTCACCAACGATTTTCTTTGTTACAATTACAAGGGTTATTGGCGGCCTTCAGGTATTCGACTTGATTTTTATGGTAATGGACCGGAACAATCCGGCGCTTTACAAAACCCAGTCTCTGGTATACCTGTTCTATCAGAATTCTTTTGTAGAGAATAATAAAGGATATGGTTCCACAATCGTAGTTCTTCTGTTAGCGATTATTATGATTATTACAGTATTCCAGATGATTGCGCAGAAAAAATGGGTTCACTATAATTAAGGAGGGATAGATATGGAAGCGAGAGAAAAAATGATGAATATCATCATCCATGTCGTTTTGGTTCTGGTATCTATCACTATGTTAGTGCCATTTTTATGGATGATTTTGACTGCATTTAAGACGGTTACAGAGTCTACATCGGTAGATCCGTTTGTAATTTTTCCTTCAAAGTGGCTGACGACAAACTTTGAAACGGTAATCAATAACATGGATTTCATAGGCCTGTATATTAATACGCTGCTCCTTATTCTGGGACGTGTGGTAGCCGCTGTTTTAACAGCTACCCTGGCGGGATATGCCTTTGCTCGTCTGGAGTTTCGGGGAAAGAACTTGATGTTCTCGCTGGTTTTATTCCAGATGATGGTGCCGGGCCAGATTTTTATCATTCCACAGTATTTGATGGTAAGTAATATGGGAATGTTAAATACCATGTTTGCATTGATATTCCCAGGACTTGTAACTGCTTTTGGTACTTTCTTGTTAAGGCAGGCATATATGGGGCTGCCAAGGGATTTGGAAGAAGCGGCAAGGCTTGACGGCTGTAATATTGGCCAGACGTTTTTATTCATTATGGCGCCTCTGACAAGGTCTTCTATGGTAGCGCTGGGTATCTTTACTGCAGTATTTGCATACAAAGACCTGATGTGGCCTTTGATTTGTAACAGAGACCTTATGCCATTGTCGGCGGCTCTTGCTAAAATGCAGGGACAGTATACGAATAACTATCCGCAGTTGATGGCGGCATCCCTTTTAGCATGTATTCCAATGATTGTTCTGTATTTGATTTTCCAGAAACAGTTCATTGAAGGTATTGCAACATCAGGTGGAAAACTGTAAAAGGTGGAAAACAGGAAAGCTATATAGAAGGAAAAGGGGAATGTATATGGGTCTGTTTACAAATGAGAACAGTCTATTTCAAAGGATTTTCATTTTCTTGGGGCAGCTGATTGCGCTGAATCTGTTATGGATTGTATGCTCGCTTCCGGTCATAACGGCCGGAGCAGCGACTACATCGCTGTTTTATTGTACTCTTAGGATGCATAAGAATGGGGATTGTAGTGTGTTTAAGGATTTTTTCAGGAGCTTTAAGCAGAATTTTTTACAGGCAACGGTAATTTGGCTGATTCTTCTTCTTTCCGCAGGATGTATCTATATGGAAAGAAAGGCGGTTCTAACAATGCCGGGAATGATGCCTCAGATTTTCTCATATATAGTTACGGCTATATGTATTCCTCTGATTTTGATAGCGCTGTATGTGTTTCCCACTCTTGCGGCCTTTGAAAATAAGATTAGGAAATTGATTACGAATGCATTTTATTTTGCAGTTAAGAAAATATTTTATGCCCTGGCTGTAGCAGCCATTACCATTGCGCCGATGTACTTTACATTGGTGGATGCCCAGCTATTCCCGGTCTATCTGTTAATTTGGATGATGTGTGGATTTTCCCTCACTGCGTATGCAGATGCATGGTTTATGTGGAAATTGTTTAGACCATATTTTTCTGTAGAGGAAGAAAAAAGGCTGGAATTTGGAACCGACCAATATGTGTTCTAATAAACTTAAAAACGCCTCTGCGGATTCGTAGGGGTGTTTTTGTATAAAATATGAATGTAGAGAGGACAAAGTATGAAGCATATTACTTACAATGAAGAGACAAAAGTATTTCGTTTGAACACGAATAACAGTTCATACCAAATGCAGGTGAGAGAACATGCAACTTTGGTACATTTATATTATGGAGCAAATGTAGGGGATACGGAGGTTACTCACCGCATTATTTCCCTGGACAGAGGATTTTCAGGGAATCCGTATGAAGCAGGAGAAGACAGAACCTTTTCCTTAGACGTGCTGCCTCAGGAATATTCCGGGTATGGAAACGGCGATTACCGGATTAACGGAATGGAGGTAGAGCACGAGGATGGAAGCGATGCGGTACGCTTATGCTATGAATCGCATCAGATTAGGAAGGGAAAATATTCTCTTTCCGGGCTTCCGGCAATGTATGGAGATGAAGATGAGGCGGAGACTCTGGAAATTGTTTTATGCGACAATATTAGTAACTTGAAGGTGCATTTATTGTATGGGGTATTCCCAAAGCTGGATGTTATTACAAGAGCAGTTCGTATTAAAAATGAAGGAGAAAAGCAGATAACAATCCAGCGCGCTATGTCTATGGAAATGGATTATCCAAATAAAAATATGGATTTGATTCATTTTTATGGAAGGCACTGTATGGAAAGGCTAAAAGAACGTCTTCCTCTGCATCATGGAGTACAATCTGTGGAAAGCAAGAGAGGAACCTCCAGCCACCAGCATAACCCATTTGTAATTCTCTGCGATAAGAAAACAACGGAAACCCATGGGGATTGCTATGGGTTTGCACTGGTATACAGCGGAAATTACCGTTGTGAGATTGAAGTGGACCAGATGGAGCAGACGAGGCTTGTTATGGGAATTCATCCATATCATTTTTCCTATCGGCTGAATCAGGGGGATATGTTTGAGACTCCAGAGGTAATTATAGCCTATTCGGCAGAAGGTCTTGGAAGACTGTCTCATATTTACCATGATGCTTACCGCTCGAATTTAATCCGCAGTAAATATGTTAATACGCCGCGGCCGATTCTTGTGAATAATTGGGAAGCGACCTATTTTGACTTTAATGAGGAGAAGTTATTTAATATTGCAAAAGAGGCAAAAGAGATTGGTCTGGACATGTTTGTTTTAGATGATGGATGGTTTGGGAAACGGGATTCGGATTATTCTGGACTTGGCGACTGGACCGTAAATGAAGAGAAAATTCGGGGCGGTCTTCCAAAGCTTGTCAAGAAGATTAAAGGAATCGGCATGAAATTTGGCATTTGGATTGAGCCGGAAATGATTTCTGAGGACAGCGAACTTTACCGCAAGCATCCTGACTGGTGTCTTCGCATCCCGGAGAGGCATATGAACCGCAGCCGCCATCAGCTCAACCTGGATATTACAAGAAAAGAAGTCCGAGAATATGTAATGGGACAGATTTTCAAAGTTTTAGACAGCTGTAGCGTAGATTATGTGAAATGGGATATGAACCGAAGCGTGGACAATGTATATTCGCTGGCTCTTCCAAAGGAGCGTCAGGGAGAAGTATTTCACAGGTATGTTCTTGGGGTTTACGAAATGATGGAGGCTTTGGTCCAAAGATACCCGGATATACTGTTTGAAAACTGTTCTGGCGGAGGCGGAAGGTTTGACGCGGGGATGCTTTATTATTCTCCGCAGATTTGGTGCAGCGATAATACGGATGCGATAGATCGTTTAAAAATACAATACGGCACTTCCTTTGGATACCCAATCAGTACTATGGGGGCTCATTTAAGCGTCTGCCCGAATCATCAGACAGGACGGACAACCCCACAGGAAACCAGGGGTATTGTGGCCAGCGCGGGAACCTTTGGCTTTGAACTGGATTTAGAGCATATGTCGGCAGAGGAAAAGGAGCTGGCTAAAAAGCAAATTCAGGAATATAAGGCAATGGAGCATCTTGTGCAGACAGGAGATTATCATCGTTTGTCAAGTCCATTTAAAAACAGGGATTATGTGGTATGGCAATTTGTGTCGAAAGATAAAAAAGAAACTATTGTCCATGGGGTAATGCTCCGCAATGAAGCCAATCCGCATATCCACCTGATTTATTTAAGGGGACTGGAATCGGAAGCAGTATATAAGGACATGGAAACAGAGAAATTATATACGGGAGCCGCCCTTATGAAGGCTGGTATGCCGCTGCCTGTAAAGCAAGGGGATTTTACGCCAATTCAATTTCGGTTTTGCAAGGTCGGGTAATTTAAGATATAATAGGATGTAGAGACGTGTTTGGAGGGCGCTTTTTAGAAGGCGACTTTCAAACGCGTCTTAGGATAGAACTTGTTACGCGTGAAAAGCCGCGCAGAAATGAGGAGGAATATGGAAAAACAATATGATGTAGTTGCTTTGGGAGAGCTGCTGATTGATTTTACTGAAAACGGCCAAAGTCAGCAGGGTAATCCGGTTTTAGAGGCAAATCCGGGAGGGGCTCCATGCAACGTATTGGCGATGCTCAACCGCTTAGGCCATAAAACCGCTTTTATTGGCAAGGTTGGGGAGGATATGTTTGGAAGTCAATTAGAGGAAGCTTTAAAAGAAACGGGAATAGGTACGGAGGGGCTGGTAAAAGACTCTGAGGTACATACGACTTTGGCGTTTGTACATACCTTTCCAGATGGCGACAGGGATTTTTCCTTTTATCGAAATCCAGGAGCAGATATGATGCTTCGGGCAGACGAATTGAATAAGACTTTAATTCAGAACTGCCGTATTTTTCATTTTGGTTCTTTGTCTATGACGGACAGCGGTTGCAGGCAGGCCACAAAGGAGGCGGTTCAGATTGCAAAAGAATCTGGAGCTGTTATTTCCTTTGACCCTAATTTAAGGGAGCCTTTATGGGAATCCTTAGAGGAGGCAAAGGAGCAAATTGCCTATGGGATGAGCCAATGCGATATTTTGAAAATTTCTGACAATGAAATCCAGTGGTTTACAAAAGAAGAGGATTATGAGGCGGGCGTCAGATTTTTACAGGAAAAGTATTCTATAAAATTAATTTTAGTTTCGCTGGGAAAAGAAGGCAGTATGGCCTTTTTAGGTAATTGCAAAGCAAGCCGGAAGGCGTGTATACAAAAGAACACCGTAGAAACCACCGGAGCCGGCGATACCTTCTGCGGCTGCGTTCTGCATTACGTTTTAAAAAATGGCTGGAAGGATTATTCAGAAGAGGAATTGAACAGTATGCTGGCTTTTGCCAATGCAGCGGCGGCGGTTATTACAACCCGGAAGGGCGCGCTGCGCGTGATGCCTACGGCAGAAGAAATCGAAATGGTGAGAAAAGAATATGAAAATCAGGAATAGAGGTAAGAGGGAGTATTTAACGGCGGCTTTGGCAATATTAGCAGTTATTTGCCTGCTTGCCGGGAGCTTGGGTACAGGACCAACGCCTGCCTATGTAAGGGCTGCCGGGAAAAAAACAAAGACGGTAAAGTGGAATACTAAGTGGAAATATGCAGATAAATCGGCTATCCACAGTGGAAAGGCCAAGCTTTACTACGCGCAAAAAAAGCGGAAGGATAAGGTAGTTTGTATTAATGCAGGACATGGTACAAAGGGCGGGGCTGGAGTAAAAACTCTCTGTCATCCAGATGGGTCAGCAAAGGTTACGAGCGGAAGTACGGCAAAGGGAGCTAAAAAAGCCACGGCGGTTGCTTATGGAACTACCATGGAGGACGGAACGCCGGAGTACAAGGTAACGCTTAAGCTGGCTCTTGTTTTAAAGGATAAGCTGTTGGCGGCAGGTTACGACGTACTAATGATACGGGAAAAAGACGATGTACAGTTGGATAATATTGCCAGGACAGTAATGGCAAATAACAATGCGGACTGCCATATTGCGCTCCATTACGATTCCACAAAGAAGGATAAAGGGGCTTTTTATATGAGCGTGCCTAAAGTAGATTCTTACCGGAAGATGGAACCTGTAGCTTCCAACTGGAAAAGCCATGAAAAGCTTGGAAAGGCTTTGATAAAAGGTTTGAAGGAAAAGAAGGTAAAAATCTTTTCTAATGGCGCTATGGCTATGGATTTGACGCAGACCTCTTATTCCACGATACCTTCGGTAGATTTAGAGGTTGGCGACAGGGCGTCGGATTATTCAGAAAAAACCTTAAAACGGCTGGCGGATGGAATTGTGGCTGGAGTAGAGGAGTTTTTTTAAATTACGGTTTTACCCTTCTGTATGTAGGATATAAATATAAAATTGGATACAGAAGGGTAAAATTTACAATTAAATCATAATTTGTTTTTTTATAGCTTCAAAGCTTTCTTTGCTAATCACATGCTCCATACGGCAGGCATCCTCGGCGGCCGTCTTTTTGCTTACGCCCAGGCGTTCCAGCCATGAAGAGAGAAGCTGGTGGCGTTCATAAATCATTTCTGCAATCTCTTTTCCTGATTCCGTAAGATAAATAAACCCTTCTTTTGTTACAGTAATGTGTTTTTTCTCCCGAAGGTTTTTCATAGCGACGCTGACGCTGGATTTTTTGAAGCCCAGGTATTCGGCAATGTCTACGGAGCGGACTACGGGACGCTCCAGGCTAAGAATTAATATAGTTTCTAAATAGTTTTCAGCAGATTCATTTATAATCATAATAGTACCTCGGTATATTTCTTTGTTTTTTATATTAGGCATTATAGCATATATGTTTGAGAATCTGCAATGCTTTAAATACAAGGTACAGTTATTGGTACTTATATGCAAAAAATGAATCCTTATCTGTTAATATTTGTTTCATATTGCTAAAAATATATTTTTTTTATATAATAGAAAATAGTTAGGAGGGAAGCAGGCAAGGAAAATATTATGATGTAAAGGAAGATGCATATGGCAAAAATAAGTGAATTGAGGAATGAAGTACGGAACGACGTGAGAAGAAAAGTAGAGAGGTTTGCAGAGCGGAGCGCCAGAACCGGAAGGGTTAATTTTACAGTTATTCTTTCAACTACGTTAATGTCCGCTCTTTTACTTCTGGCGCTGGGAGTTCAGGTAAAGGATGGAAGCTCGTCTATGGGGAAATTACAGTATATTCCCATTTTTATAATTGCGGCCGGTTTGTTTGTGGACTGGGGTATTTTTTTGAAAAACAGGGATAGTGAAAATCTTAGGTATTTTATGATGGCAAGTTTTTTCACTGGTTATCTTTTTTTATTGTTGGCTGGAAAAAATGAATTTATTCCATTTTATATTTTTCCAAGCTTTATCAGCGATATTTTGTTTTTTGATAAAAGGCTGATTAATTTATCGGCTATTGGAATTGTTACGGCAAATCTGGCGCGGCTGTTGATAGCGGGGGTTATGGATAATGCCGTTTTTACAGGCTGCGCTCTATCCATTATTTTAACTCTTGTTATATCGGAAGCTACGAAGCTGACTATACTTTTTGACAGCCATACGGCGGCGGCTATGGAAAGGGAGCAGACGGCTCAAAAGGAAATGCTGGACGATATGCTTACAACGGCGGCCAGCCTGCAGCAGGATATTAAAGATTCGGTTGAAATTATTGATATGTTAAAGAGTTCTTCGGAAATCGTAAATTCTTCTTTATCTGAGATTACAAGCAGCAGCCAGATGTCGGCAGAAAGCGTTCAGGACCAGACAATCATGACTCATAGTATCCAGGAGGCTATTAATGATACGGTAGAGCTTTCCAGAGAAATGGTTGATATGGCGCAGAAATCTGGAACGGCTATGAGAAACAGCATACAGATGATGGAGGAGGTTGAAGATCAATCTACTTATATTGGAAAGGCGAATGAGCAGGTGGCGGCTTCCATGGAAAGACTTCAGACAAAGATGCAGGAGGTTCAGAATATAGCAGGAATGATCTTCAATATTTCCAGCCAGACGAACCTTCTTGCTTTAAATGCTTCCATTGAAAGCGCACGGGCAGGAGAGGCCGGAAAGGGCTTTGCAGTTGTGGCAAACCAGATACGCAGTTTGGCGGAGGAGACAAGGAAAGCAACGGAAAATATTAAAACCATTATTGAGGAATTAAGTGAAAATGCCCGGGAAGCTGTAGAAAATGTACAGGATTCTATGAATGCCGTGAAGCACCAAAATGAGCTGATTGGAAGCGCGACGGTAGAGTTTGAGGGCGTTGGGGATAACATCGGCGTGCTTACGACGAATATATCTACGGTAGATAGTAAGATAGGAGGCCTTGCAGACGCGAACGATACGATTGTAGACAGCATAAGCCAGCTGTCGGCGGTAAGTGAAGAGATTACAGCGAATACTACTATGGCGGAGGAACGCAGTGGAGAAAACGTTCAGAATGCAGAACAGGCATATCAAATTTTTATGCATATTAACAGCCTGGCAGAGGTATTTAATAAATATATATAAAGAGAAGGAATAAGGAGAAGCGGTATTATGGAAATGAGGAGCTTGGAGCTTTTAGCTAAGGAATATCCAAATGAACAAGCGGCAGCGGCGGAGGTAATTAACCTTAATGCAATAAAATGCCTTCCTAAGGGGACGGAATATTTTTTTAGCGACCTGCATGGGGAATATGAAAGTTTTTTGCATTTGCTGCGAAGCGCTTCCGGGGTTATCAGGAGAAAAATTGAGGGTTTATTCGGCCATGTGATTACAGAGGAGGAAAGGGATTCTTTAGCGGAGCTTATTTATTATCCAGAGGAGATTGTAAAGGGCAGGGAACTTTCTGGAAAAGATGGAGAAGAGTGGCAGAAACTTATTATATACCGTTTGATACAGGTATGTAAAGAATGTTCTACAAAATATACCCGTTCTAAGGTGCGAAAGAAAATGCCGGCGGAGTACGCCTATATTTTGGATGAATTGCTGCATGCGGATCGCGATATTGACAAGGAATATTATTACCAGGAAATTATCCAGTCGATTATTGACATGGGAAATGGAGAGAATTTTATTGTAGCTATTTGTACCCTGATACAGGATTTATGTATTGACCAGCTGCATATTATAGGAGATATATTTGACAGGGGGCCGCGGCCGGATATTATTATAAATGAATTAGGCAGGTTCCATGATGTGGATATCCAATGGGGAAATCACGATATTTCCTGGATGGGGGCGGCTTGTGGAAATTATGCGTTAATAGCTAATGTAATCCGTATGGCGATTCATTATAATAATTTTGATTTAATCGAGGATGGCTACGGAATCAGTCTTAGAGCCTTGTCTACTTTTGCTTCGGAAACCTACGGCGAAGATAGTTGCCAGTATTTTGTGCCGAATGTATGGGATGAAAATAAGTTTGCTCCAGTGACGTTGGAGTTAGCGGCAAAAATGCATAAGGCAATTACAATTATCCAGTTTACGCTGGAGGGACAGCTGATACAGGAGCATCCAGAATATGAGATGGCGGAGAGGGCCTGCCTTTTAAATATTGATTATGAAAAGGGCGCATATTATCAGAATGGGAAAGAATATGCCTTGAAGGATACAAATTTCCCTACTATAGACCCTTCCAATCCTCTGAAGCTTACCAAAGGGGAAACGGAGCTTTTAAAAATATTTGAAAAGGCTTTTGAACACAGCAGGGAGCTTCATAAACAGATACAATATATGTATTCTCACGGTTCTATGTATAAATGCGTAAACCATAATCTTTTGTACCATGGCTGCATACCTATGACGGAGGACGGGGAGTTTGAAAGTTTTACTATAGAAAACAAAACCTATACAGGAAAGGCTTTGCTGGACTGGATTAATAAGACTGTGGATAAGGCTTATTTTTTAAAAGAGAAAAGCAGGGGAAAAAAGCAGGCGGTAGATTTTATGTGGTATTTGTGGTGTGGAAGTAAGTCTCCCGTATTTGGAAAAAACAGGATGACGACCTTTGAACAGTACTACCTGAAAGAAGAGGAAACAAAAAGAGAGCGTTTTAATCCATATTATGATTTAAGCCAGAGAGAGGATATTTGCGATAAAATATTAAAGGAATTTGGCTTAGAAGGCCAGGGGGTTCATATTATTAACGGCCATGTGCCTGTAAAAATTAAGGATGGAGAAAGTCCGATTAAGGCAAATGGAAAGCTGTTTGTGATTGACGGAGGCATTTCCAAGGCGTACCAGTCGAAAACAGGAATCGCAGGATATACGCTGATTTCTAACTCTAGAACATTAATTTTGGCAGAGCATAAGCCTTTTTGTGTACATAGCCAGACACCGGATGTAAAGGTGATTGAACAGATGAATCCAAGGGTTATGGTAGAAGATACGGATATTGGAAAAGAGCTTACAAAACAGGCGGAGGAGCTAATGGAATTGATTCGGGCATATCGTACCGGAAAGCTAAAGGAGAGCTTTCAATAAGGATAGCGGCAAAATAAAACCTGCAAATAGTAGGTTTTGTTTTGCCGCTGCTTTTTAAGGGAGGCTATTTTTGGAAAAACGCTACGCCGATAGCGCCGGGACCTACGTGAGTTCCGATGGTTGCGCCAATCGTACCAATGGGCAGTTCATTAACGTGTTCCTCCCAGAGCCTTTTATTGTCGGTTATGTATTTTTGCAGCGTAGCATCGCTGAAGCCGGAATAGCCTAGAAGATACGGCCTTGAAAAGTCGATTCCAGAGGTTTTTTCAATTTCCTGAACCAGGAGGTTTCTACCGTTTTTAGAGCCTCTGGCTTTACCCAGCATACACACCTCTCCATTTTGGACAGAAATAACCGGCTTGATTGACAGAAAGCTTCCAATGGCGGCGGCAGACTTTGAAATGCGGCCGCCGCGTTTCAGATATTCCAGAGTATCTAAGAGCGCGACCAGGCAGATTTCTTTCTTTTCCGTTTCCAGGCGCGCGGCAATGCTTTCTATATCCAGTCCTTCGTCGATAAGCTGAATGGCTCTTTCTACTAAAATGCGCTGGCCCATGGCGGCGTTTTCACTGTCTACGACAAAAACCTTTCCAGGAAATTCGCTTGCAGCAATGGAAGCGCTTTGCAGAGTGCCGGACAACTTACCGGATATAACAATAGCAAGCACCGAGTTTCCTGCATCTATTTGTTTTTGGAAGGCCTCCATAAATTGAGCGGGATTTATCTGGCTGGTAGAAGGCAGTTGTTCCCCTTCCACCAGCAATTCATAAAATTTTTGATGGGTAAGCTCTGTCCCATCCAAATATTGTGTTTCTCCAAAGGTAATGGACATAGGCAGGACTGTAATTTCAGGCCGATGGGGCTGTAAAATATCTGCTGCAGAATCTGTGATAATCTGTATACTCATAATTTCTCCTTTCGATATGAAGCAAATTGGTTTTCTATGGGATTTTTATAGATGTTGATAATTCAACATTTTGTATTATAAGCTATAGATGTTGATTTGTCAACTTTTGTGTTGCTTCTGTTTTTTTGGATAAAATGATATTTGATAAAATTGGATGCATAATTTGGGGTTTGGCATACTATAATAGTTGTAGGAAAAGACAGAGCTAAAGAAAAGAATGCGGCGCAGTAGCCAAGCGGTAAGGCATGGGTCTGCAACACCCTGATTCACCGGTTCAAATCCGGTCTGCGCCTTTTAACAAAACCCTCCTGAAACTGTTGGGCTTCAGGAGGGTTTTTAAAGGAAAGTTTATTATAAATTATTCAGAGGCTTCCGAAAGCTCTGAAGTACAATGGCAGCATTTTACAGCCGCCTTTGGAATTTCGCTTAAACAGTAAGGGCAGGTTTTTGTAGTTGGCTCTGCAGGCGCTTCCGGCTGTTTATTAAGGCGGGTAATCCGGTTAAGAAGCTTTATCATAAGAAAAATGATAAAAGCCATAATTAAAAAATTAACAACGGAAGTGATAAAAGCGCCATAACGGATTTCAGAGCCATTAATAGAAAAGGTATAGCTACTGAAATCCATACTGCCGGCAATACCGATAATTGGAGAAATAATATCGTTGGTGAGCGACGATACGATTGCCTGGAACGCGCCGCCGATAATGACAGCTACAGATAAATCCATTACATTTCCACGAAGGGCAAAGCTTTTAAACTCTTGTAGGAATTTTTTCATAACTGACCCCATTTCTGCACTGCTTTTTGTGTATCGCAAGCTTGTAGCAGCAGTGCAGACACAAACTTGGAAGTGAAAAACTTTTCACTTTTGACCTCATTTTTAAACGGTCTTTTGTAAGGTTAACTTTTATAAATAGCGGCAATTTTTGCAGCTTTATCAGGGCATTCAGCCTGAAGCTGCATAAGGTATTGAAGAGCGCTTCCGCCGTAAGGATGCGTGCCGCCCAGCAAACCTACCTCATAGCAGTTGCGGACGACGTTGATAATACAGTTTTCTGTATGGTCTTCTTTGCAATCCTTACATTCCTTTAAAATGTGTGCGATACCAATCTCCAGATCTATTTCGTCAAACACCTTAAAATCCATAGCAGGTACTTTTTGTGTGCCGTTAGGAACCTCTTTTTTTGGCTCCTTCTGGTAGTTTTTTATACATTGTTTTGCATAACCTATGGTACATGCTTCATTCTGGCACTGGCCGCATACAGCTTCACTTCTGCAGCAGTTTTCCAAATCGTTTTGTACTAATTCGGAATCCAGGCCTTTTTTATATAGTTCTGCCATATTGATCCTCCATTAAAAACTGTATTGTTGTAAGTATTTGTTCTACAAGAGTATAGCATATAGATGGGGGTTGTGCAATTATATATTGACAAGAAATAGAAGAATTGTTATACTGTCTTCAAGTTTATAGAAATGGATTTAAAGGGGAGTAGTTTCAATGCACTGTCAACATCGCGGCTGCGGGGCAGTCTGGCGGTGCATGCCATAGCTAATGGTTACAAGACTTTTAATGTATCTGTTATTTTTTGTACAGATGCATTAAAGGTCTTTTTCTATTTTTATGGCAATTTATTTTAATTTTAAATAACCTAGATATAAAGATATAGGAGGATAAGGATGAAAAGCTATGTGAATCAGAAACGGGAAGAGGTATATGAAAGACTTGTATCAAGGCCAGAGGGGCTTAGCAGGGAGGAGGCGGTAAAAAGACTTAAAAAGTATGGAGAAAACAGGCTTTTGGAAGGGAAGAAAAGAAATCTTTTCCAGATATTTCTGGAGCAGTTTTGCGACATGCTGGTATGGATTCTGATTGGTGCGGCAATTGTTTCTATGTTATCTGGGAATCTGGAAAGCGTCATTGTTATTTTTACTGTTATTATTTTAAATGCGGTACTGGGCGCAGTTCAGAATAAAAAAGCAGAGAAGTCTTTAGATAGCTTAAAGGCTCTTTCTTCTCCGAATGCAAGGGTGTTAAGAGGAGGAGAAAAGCTGGAAATTCCTGCAAGTCAGGTTGTTCCCGGAGATATTCTTTTATTAGAAGCGGGAGATTTAGTAGCGGCAGACGCCAGGATTTTAAAGAATTTTTCCCTCCAGGTAAATGAAAGCTCTTTGACGGGAGAGCCTGTTAATGTGGAAAAGACAGATGCTGTTTTAGAGGGCGGGGATATTTTACTAGGAGATCAGGCCAATATGGTGTTTTCCGGCTCTCTTATCACTTATGGGAGAGCGGAGGTAATTGTAACCGGTACGGGAATGGATACGGAATTAGGGAAAATAGCTGCGTTGATGAATGCTGCAAAGGAAAAGAAAACGCCTCTTCAGGTAAGCCTAGATAGGTTTTCCAGCCAGTTGGCTTTTATCATTATGCTAATTTGTACCGGAGTATTTCTTTTATCTCTTTACCGGGGGATGCCAGCGCTGGATGCTCTTATGTTTGCAGTAGCTCTTGCAGTAGCGGCCATACCAGAGGCTCTTGGTTCTATTGTGACGATTGTACAGGCTATGGGAACGCAAAAGATGGCAAAGGAAAACGCGATTATAAAAGAATTGTCTGCTGTGGAAGGTCTGGGCTGCGTGTCTGTGATTTGTTCAGATAAGACGGGAACTCTGACACAGAATAAAATGACAGTAAAAAAGATATATGCAGAGGGAAGGGAGCTTTCTATAGGGGAGCTGGCAAAGGAGATAGAGACCGCGGGGAACGCAGGCGGCCTTACAGAAAAAGAAGAACCTTTGTCCAGGCAGGCATGGGATTTTCTTTTGTATGGAGCGGCCTTAGTAAATGATGCTTCTATCGTAGAGGGAAAAGGAATTGGCGACCCTACGGAATATGCTCTTTTAGAAATGCTCAGAGAAATCGGCATGGACGAGAAACAGATGCAAAGAGAGGCTTCTAGGCTGGGCGAGCTGCCCTTTGATTCGGAGCGAAAGCTTATGAGTACAAGACACAGGTTCCGGGGGCAGGAGCTGCTTTTTACAAAGGGGGCAGTAGATGTTTTACTGGACCGGACGGATGAAATTTTTACGGAAGAAGGCGTTCGGAGAATAACGAAGGAGGACAGATGGGATATTTTGGAGAAAAATCAGAATTTTTCTGAGACTGGACTGCGGGTATTGGCCTTTGGATGCCGGAGGCTGGAAAGGTCGGAGGCTTTGTCTCCTGATTTGGAATCCCATTATATCTTTTTGGGCTTGCTTGCCATGATTGACCCGCCAAGAAAGGAATCCAGGGAGGCTGTGGCGGCAGCTAAAAGAGCCGGTATTAAAACAGTTATGATAACAGGAGACCATAAGGTAACGGCTTCTGCTATTGCAAAGGAGATTGGAATTTTGGAAGAAGGGGATATGGCAGTAACCGGCCAGGAACTGGAGGCAATGACAAAAGAGGAACTGTCTGAAAAGCTTCCGCATATTAGCGTTTATGCCAGAGTTTCGCCAGAGCATAAAATCCGTATTGTCGACGCCTGGCAAGAGCGAGGCTGTATTACTGCTATGACCGGAGACGGCGTAAATGATGGGCCTGCTCTTAAAAAGGCGGATATTGGGGTGGCTATGGGAATTACAGGTACAGAGGTTTCAAAGGATGCGGCGGCTATGATTTTAGCAGATGATAATTTTGCTACAATCATAAAGGCGGTTGCTAATGGAAGAAATGTGTACCAGAATATAAGGAATGCCATACAGTTTTTGCTATCAGGGAATATGGCGGGAATTTTCTGCGTAGTTTATACTTCTCTGGCGGGACTTCCGGTTCCTTTTACGCCTGTACATTTGCTGTTTATTAACCTTCTGACAGATTCTCTTCCCGCTGTTGCTCTTGGCCTAGAACCGGCGAAAAAGGGACTGCTGGAGGAGAGGCCCAGGAATTCGGAGGAGGGAATATTGAGCGGCGGCCTTATGAAACAGATTATGATTCAAGGAGGCCTTATTGCGATTGCGGCTATGTCCGCCTTTTATATAGGCCTGGAGGCAGAAGGGCCCAAGGTGGCAAGCACTATGGCATTTGCCACCTTGACTATGGCGCGGTTATTTCATGGTTTTAATTGTAGGGGAAAGGGATCTGTTTTTTCTCTGGGACTGTTAAGCAACCGATACAGCCTTATGGCTTTTAACGCAGGCGTACTTCTGATTGGCACAGTGCTTTGTATTCCCCCTCTTTGGAGACTGTTTGATGTAGCCGGACTGAGCAGAGGGCTTATAGGCGCCTGCTTTTTGCTGGCATTTGCTCCAACGGCGCTTATCCAGGCCTGGAAGGTAATAGAAGAGAAAAAAGCAGAGGTTAATATTCCTTTTTTTCCATAATTTTTATGGAGATTAAGATAGAAATAAAAAAGAAAGCAAGTACAGTTACAATACTCCCAATCGCCAGATATTTCAGAAAATCGGCCTCCTTCATAAAGGAAAGATTTTCCGGCGTAAGAAGTCCCGCTTTATCGGCCAGGAAGAGAAAAGCAAAGGGGAGTACATAAATAATAAACAAAATGATTCGGCCTTTTTCTACGCCAAAGTACAAAATTACAGGCAGCATGATGCTGGCAAAAATAAGGCATATTCCAGAAGAGGCCAGGCAAGAAACGAGGGTATTTTGCAAGCCGGGCTTATTTAATAAAGGGTGCATACAAAGGCTGAATAGGCTGCTGCAGGAAAGGCCTGCCAGAAAGAAGAGGATTGTCAGGAGGTATTTAGAGCATACGAGCCGCCTTCGGGAGATTGGCAGGGAAAGAGCATATCCCTGCCATTTTGCCGCCTCGTCATAGCTAAAGGAAGTTAGGACAAGCATAACGAAAAGAAATGGCAGGAAGGCCGCTAAAAAGTTAAATTGGTTTGTATATGCGCCGAAAGCGCCATAAAAAATAAAGATAGGAAACAGAGAGATAAATTGCTTCCGTAATATAAAAATGTCTTTTAATAACAATCCTTTCATAATGCAGTCTCCTTTCCATAGTAGAGCATGATGTTTTCCAGGCTGGCAGGTTCTATAAAGAGCTTTGGGTAGAGGGCGGAGGCTTTGGCGCGGTCGTTTACTAAAACTTCACAGCCAAAACTGGCAGTTCTTTTACCACAGATTAAAGACGGCTCCAGAGAAGCAATATCTTGCTTTCCGCATTTTAATACGCCGTATTGCTCCATTAAAAAATCCTTTTCGTTGGAGAAAACGAGCTTTCCCTGGTGGATAAAGGTAATGTAGTCGCAAATTTTTTCCAGGTCTCCGGTAATGTGGGAGGAGAGAAGGATAGAATTTTTTTCATCCTGGATGTAGTCTAAAAATACATCCAAAATTTCAGTGCGGACTACCGGGTCAAGGCCGCTGGTAGGTTCGTCTAAAAGAAGAAGCCTTGGATGATGGGACAAAGCGGCGGCGATGGAAAGCTTCATTTTCATACCGCGGGAATATTCCTTAATCCGCTTTTTTTCAGAAAGGGAAAAGGAATCCAGGTAGTGGGAATAAAGCCGGCTATCCCAGTTTTTGTAGATAGAAGCCATAATTTTTCCGACCTGAGCGGCAGAGAGCATTTCAGAAAAGCGGCATTCGTCAAATACAATACCAAGCTGTTCCTTTAATTCGCATTCTGTAGCTTTGGCGTATTCTTTTCCAAAAAGGCGGACAGTTCCTTCTTTTTTCTGTATCAGTCCCAGGATTCCTTTTATCGTGGTAGTTTTGCCAGCTCCGTTTTCACCGATAAAGCCCATAATAGAGCCGGCGGGCAAAGAGAAGGAAATATGGTCCAGAGTAAAGGTGTCGTAGGTTTTTGTAAGATTTGAAACTTCAAGATTATAAATTGTGTTGTATTCCATGATACGTCCTTTCCGGGTTTATTCCCTATAGAACATTTCCAGGAGGGAGCTAAGTTCAGAAAAAGGCAATCCTGCCAGATGGGCATGAGCGACGGCCTGGCTTAAATGTTCTTCCACAGCCTTTAAATGCTCTTCTTTAATTAATTCCAGGTTTGTTTTTCCCACAAAGCTGCCTTTGCCGGTTACTGTTTCAATAAAGCCATCCCTTTCTAATTCTTCATAAGCTCTTTTTGTAGTAATAACGCTTATCCGAAGTTCTTTGGCAAGCAGACGCATGGAAGGCAGCGCATCGCCTTCTTTCAGGCTGCCTTTTAATATCATGGCCTTGATTTGAGAATAAATTTGGTCATAAATGGGTTGGCTGCTAGTGTTGCTGATAATAATATCCATAGAGTGAGCTCCTTTACATAAGTATCCGCGGCTACAGTCCGGGAAACTTATGTTATATTGTATATATACTGTATATACAATATAACACTCTATATACAATTTGTCAATGGAAAAATGGAAAAAAAGTAGTTGACAAAGAATATTATAGGTGTTATAGTTGCTATAGAACAAATAAGAGCGAAAGGGGAATCGTTATGAATATAAATAGATTTACGCAGAAATCCTTGCAGGCTGTGAATGATTGTGAAAAAATAGCATATGATTACGGGCATCAGGAGCTTTGTCAGGAGCATCTTTTGTACAGCCTGATGACAGTGGAGGAAAGCTTGATTCGTAAGCTTATAGAAAAGATGGAGATTGACCCGGATGTATTTCTGGCGCAGGTGGAGGGCGCTTTAAATAAACGTCCGAAGGTTTCCGGCGGGCAGGTTTATGTAGGTAACAGTCTCAATAAGGTTTTAATTTATGCAGAAGATGAAGCAAAGCGGATGGGAGATGAGTATGTTTCTGTAGAGCATTTATTTTTAAGCATGTTAAAGCAGCCGTCCAGGGAGATACAGCAGATTTTCGAGGCTTTTCGGATTACCAGAGAGCGTTTTTTACAGGCTCTGTCCACAGTCCGGGGAAATCAGAAGGTTACAAGCGATAATCCAGAGGCTACTTATGATACATTGGAAAAGTATGGCTACGATCTGGTAGAGCGGGCAAGGAATCAGAAGCTGGACCCAGTAATTGGAAGGGATTCAGAGATTCGTAATATTATTCAGATTTTATCGCGTAAGACAAAAAATAACCCAGTGCTGATAGGCGAGCCGGGCGTTGGAAAAACAGCGGCGGTAGAGGGGCTGGCCCAGCGGATTGTCCGGGGAGACGTGCCCGAAGGATTAAAAGATAAAAGGCTTTTTGCCCTGGATATGGGCAGCATGGTAGCCGGCGCAAAGTACCGGGGAGAATTCGAGGAACGCCTGAAGGCTGTTTTAGAGGAAGTGAAAAGCAGCGAAGGGCAGATTATTCTTTTTATTGATGAGCTTCATACGATTGTAGGGGCCGGAAAAACCGAAGGCTCTATGGATGCGGGAAATATGTTAAAACCAATGCTTGCCAGAGGGGAGCTTCACTGTATTGGGGCGACTACCTTAAATGAATACAGGATGTATATTGAAAAGGATGCTGCTCTGGAGCGTCGTTTCCAGCCTGTGATGGTGGATGAGCCATCCACAGAGGATACGATTTCTATTCTCCGGGGATTAAAGGACAGGTATGAGGTATTTCATGGGGTTAAGATTACGGATGCGGCTCTTGTCAGCGCCGCCATTTTATCTAACCGTTATATTTCAGACCGTTTTCTGCCGGATAAGGCCATTGACCTGGTGGACGAGGCCTGCGCCCTGATTAAAACAGAGCTGGATTCTATGCCGGCAGAGCTGGACGAGGTAAGGCGAAAGGTTATGCAGTTAGAAATAGAAGAGGCGGCATTGAAAAAGGAAACGGACCGTCTGAGCCAGGACCGCCTGGAAGCTCTTCAAAAGGAGCTGGCAGAGCTAAGGGAAAGCTTTGCTTCACAGAAGGCTAAATGGGATAATGAAAAGGCTTCCGTGGAAAAGGTACAAAAGCTCCGGGAGGAGATAGAAGCGTTGAACAACGATATTCAGGTGGCTCAGAGAAATTATGACCTGAATAAGGCGGCGGAGCTTCAGTACGGGAGACTTCCCGCATTGAAAAAGCAATTAGAGGAAGAAGAGGAAAAGGTAAAGAATCAGCAGCACGAGCTGGTGCATGAAAGCGTTACCGACGAGGAAATAGCAAAAATTATTTCTCGTTGGACCGGGATTCCTGTAGCCAAATTGACAGAAAGCGAGAGGAATAAAACCCTCCATTTGGACGAGGAGCTTCACAGAAGGGTAGTAGGGCAGGATGAAGGCGTAACTAAGGTGTGCGAAGCTATTTTAAGGTCTAAGGCAGGGATTAAAGACCCGACAAAGCCAATCGGCTCCTTTTTATTCCTTGGGCCTACGGGCGTTGGAAAAACAGAGCTTGCGAAAAGTCTGGCAGCAGCGTTATTTGATAATGAACAGAATATGGTCCGTATTGATATGAGCGAATATATGGAGAAATATTCTGTATCCAGGCTGATTGGAGCGCCTCCGGGATATGTCGGTTACGAAGAGGGCGGGCAGTTAACGGAAGCCGTCAGGAGAAAGCCGTATTCTGTAGTGCTGTTTGATGAAATTGAAAAGGCACACCCGGACGTATTTAATGTTCTTTTGCAGGCGCTGGACGATGGACGGATTACCGACTCCCAGGGAAGAACGGTGGATTTTAAAAATACAATCCTAATTATGACCTCTAATATTGGTTCGGGTTATTTGCTGGAGGGAATTGAGGAGAACGGAGAAATCAGTAAATCCAGTGAAGAGCTGGTTATGAATGATTTACGCGGCCATTTCCGCCCGGAATTTTTAAATCGCTTAGATGAAATTATTATGTTTAAACCATTGAGCAAAGAGAACATCGGCGGTATTATAGAGCTTTTATTGAAGGATTTAAACCGGCGCGTTGCAGATAAGGAGCTTTCGATAGAACTAACAGAGGCGGCCAGACATTATATAGTGGAGCAGGCCTATGATCCGGTATATGGAGCGAGGCCGTTAAAGAGGTATCTGCAAAAGCATGTGGAAACTCTGACTGCAAAGCTGATTTTAAGCGATACGGTGCGGGCGGGAAATAAAATTCAGATAGATTTAGAGAATGGAAAGCTGATAGCCAGGGCAGCGTAGGATGAATTAAAAACGAACGGATAAAAAACAAGGCGGCCATTTTTCAAAAAAACGGCCGCCTTGTATAAAAATAAAAGTAATGTAAGCTTATAATTCTATTTCTGGATTTTCTTTTGTAAGGATAGTAGCTGTGGTAGATCCACCCAGATAATCCTCGGTTTGGGCGGCCAGGTCGGTAATGGCCTGTTTTAGTACGTCTTTTCTGGATGGGTCGATGCATTCAATAATCAGGAAGGCGTTAGTAGTATTTTCTGTAAGCATGGTACGGACGCCATCGCGCCAGTTAAAGCATCGGCATACTGCGCCGGCATCGTCCAGATAGCATACCTCTCCAGGAAGGGTATTGTCGTTAGTTTCATCTCCAAGGGCCAGGAATTCATCATTACCCTCTGTCTTTGTTAAACGCAGATTACCAGCAAACTTGTCTATATCTTCTCCGCCGCATGGAAGGCCGTATTTTAAGGAGATTACATTGTAAATATCAACAAGAGGGTTGATATTGCCTACGGCGTTTCCTTTGCTAACGCGTTTTAGAAGGGCTTCAATAGAGCAGCGCACGCCTTTTTTAGTTTTAAATTGCTGATAGGCTTTCCTCCATACAGCAATAACTTCATTTTCACTGAAAACGTCGGCTGTCAGATATTGGTTTGCTTCCTCATTGGCCTTTGCAAGTTCAGAAGCCAGAGTTTCCTTTAATTCTTCTTCCCTTTTCAGGGAATTATCTACCCCTTTTGCAACAACAATGCCAATACTGAGCTCTGGGAAAAGGTCCCAGACAGGCTTTTCGATTACAAATTTGCTCATAGTAAGTTCCTCCTTCTACAATAGGACTTTAAAATATATTTTTATAAAAAAATAAAACGCCGGAACCTCCTGCCTTCAAAGGCCTAATGGCAGGAAATCGGACGTTTTCACCCTTTACCCGGCGGCAAAGAGAAGTCGTTTATTATTTCGGGGATATTATAGCATAACGCCTGCCAAAAAGCAATATTTTTTTACTTGAGTTTGTGGATTTTATAATGCTATAATAATAAGGATAATGTTAATAATAAAAGGACAGGAGGCAGGGAAAATGTTTCGCAATTTGAGAAGGATAAAACAGCTTTTACCAGAAGAAGAGGTAAGGGTTATTTTAGAAAAAAATACAAATGGCGTTTTAGCGGTAACAGGAGATGAGGGCTATCCGTATGCTGTTCCGGTAAGCTATGTATATCAGGACGGAAAAATTTATATTCATTCAGCAAAGGCAGGTCATAAGATAGATGCAATCCAAAAGGATTCTAAGGTATCCTTCACTGTGATTGATGAGGATAAGATTTCACCAGAAGAGTTTACAACCTATTTTAGAAGCGTAATTGCTTTTGGAAGGGCTTATGTGGTGGAAGAAGAGGAAGAACGGCAGAAAGCCTTTTGGGGACTAATTGAGAAATACAGCAGGGAAGTTCCCGAGGAGAAAAAGAAAGAGGAAATAGATACCGCCGGAGGCCGGGCGTTAATTATAGGCGTGGAGATAGAGCATATTACGGGAAAAGAAGCGATTGAGCTTGTTAGGATGAGGAGTAAAGATTGAAAATTAAAATTTTCAATCGCAAGATTTGCGCCTGCGCGCTGCTTGGATCAAACTTGTTAAGGCGCAGAAGACAGCGCAGGAACGGAGTAAAAAATGAATCATATGAAACAATCCCATTTAGATAAATCGCCTATTGTTTATTACATCAGTAAAAAGGGAAACGCTGAGTGGATACTTTTTATACACGCTGCTTTTGTAAATCACAATATGTTTCAAACACAAATTGACTATTTTCAAGATAAATACAATGTTCTTACTCTTGATATTATTGGTCACGGTAAATCAACGAAAGTGCGAAAAGGCGATAGTATAGATAAAATGTCGGCGTGGATAAGCGAAATCCTAAAAACAGAAAAGATTGAAAAGTTACATATTGTCGGCGTTTCATTGGGAGCCGTATTAGCTCAAGACTTTGCAAACCAGTATCCAGAAGCCGTACAATCGCTTGCTTGTTTCGGCGGTTATGATATAAACAATTTTGACGTTAAAATGCAGAAAGAAAACAGCGCAGCACAGATGCTTATGATGCTTAAAGCTATGTTTTCAATTAAATGGTTTGCAAAGTCGAATAAAAAAATATCTGCTTATACCTTACAGGCTCAAAAGGATTTTTACGAGATGAATATTCAATTTCCTAAGAAGTCATTTATGTATTTATCTTCTTTAAGCAGTATGGTAAATATTCGGCAGACAGAGCCGAGGAAATACCCTTTGCTTATTGGCTGCGGACGGTACGATATTCCGATGGAACTATCCGCCGTAGAAATGTGGAAGAAAAATGAGCCCGAATGTGGAGTGATTATTTTCGAGGGAGCTGGACACTGTGTGAATATGGACGTACCAAATAAATTTAATGCAGCTATGGAGGAATTTTGGTTAAGTGGAAACGGAAAATACTAATAATTGCTTTTCTCTTTTTTAAACTCACATCCAGACGCAAACGATTAAACAAAAGTAAGGGTATGTCGGATTGCTCCAACATACCCCTAAATCTCAACAATATTGATTTTACGGCGTTTCTGATTAACCGAAGTACCTCTTTAATAACCCTTCAAATGCCTTGCCGTGTCTAGCCTCGTCTCTAGCCATTTCATGTACAGTATCATGGATAGCATCCAGGTTAGCAGCTTTAGCGCGTTTTGCTAAATCAAATTTACCAGCAGTAGCGCCGTTTTCAGCCTCTACTCTCATTTCCAGGTTCTTCTTTGTGCTGTCAGTAACAACTTCGCCAAGAAGCTCTGCAAATTTAGCGGCGTGCTCTGCTTCTTCCCAAGCAGCTTTTTCCCAATATAAACCGATTTCAGGGTAGCCTTCTCTGTGAGCTACTCTTGCCATTGCAAGATACATACCAACCTCAGAGCATTCTCCATTGAAATTAGCTCTTAAATCTTCAATAATGTCTTCGCTAACGCCCTGTGCAACGCCTACTACATGTTCAGCAGCCCAAACTTTGTCGCCTGCCATCTCAGAAAATTTAGAAGCTGGAGCTTTACACTGTGGGCAAGCCTCTGGAGCCTCATTGCCTTCGTGAACATAACCGCATACCTGACATACAAATTTCTTCATTTTTCATTTCTCCTTTAATAGTTAATTTATAGTTATATATCAAAAATAGTAATCATTACTGATATTGCTATCATACACTGTTTCCCCTGGAATGTCAAGAGATAAATTAAATTTAATTTTTTGTTTATAAATTGCTGGAGCCGGATTTACAGCAAGGGCATTTTCCATAAAAATAGGTAGAATGGCCTTCAATGGTACCATCAAAATGAGAACCTGCAATAGTATTGATAGAGTCAATGGAAGCCATTTTCAGGTCTAATACCCGGCCGCAGCCAGTACAGATAAAATGATAATGACGGCTGGTGTCATAGTCAAAGTGTTCGGAACCGTCCCCACAGGAAAGCTTGTTTATTTCCCCTGTGTCCGCCAAAAGATTAAGATTCCGATAGACAGTTCCTAAGCTGATATTCGGATAGATTTTTCGGATGGCATGATAGACTGTTTCCGCAGTAGGATGCTCTTTGGTTTCAGACAGATAATTTCGGATGGCTTCACGCTGTCGGCTATACTTTAATTCTGCCATATAAATACTCCTTTCTAATTATAGGAACGATTACTATTATATAATAAAAAGCAGAGAGAGTCAAGGAGAAGGAAACATAAGAAAGACTAAGGGCAGCTTTTTTATTTTATTTAAGGTTTTTATTGATTTTTAACTGGATATTGAATATGATTACTGTAGCATTAAGAGGAAAAAGAGATAAAAAAGAACAGAAATGAGGATAAGAATGAACCGATATTTAGCAATCTTTGGATTAGTATTTGTAACTATTATTTGGGGGTGCGGCTTTCCAATCAGCGATATGGCGTTGGAAAGCCTTTTGCCGTTCCAGATTATGGCGGTACGATTTTTTTTAGCTACCGTATTCATGGGGCTGCCTGCGGCAAAGCAGATAAAGGATTTGAAGAGAGAGGAAATAAAATCCGGTTTTTTTATGGGATGCGCATTGTTTTTGGGATTTGGCCTGCAGGTGGTTGGCCTGCAGTATACGACGGCTTCTAAAAATGCATTTTTGACGGCGACCAATGTGGTGATTGTTCCTTTTATTGCCTTTGTTATCTCCAAAAAGAGAATTCAAATTACAGAGGGGATAGGGGCGGCTCTTGCAATTTTTGGCGTGGGGCTTTTATCTTTGAAAAGTGATTTTACAGTAGGCTTAGGAGATGGGCTGACCCTGCTTTGCGCCGTTGGATTTGCTTTTCAGATTTTCTTTACCAGTCAGTTTGTAGGAAAATACCGGGCGGCGGCTTTAAATCTGGTGCAGATGGCGACGGCTTTTTTATTGTCCCTTGTCAGTATGTTTATGTTTGGCCAGACGCATTTTCAAGCGACGTCTAAAAGCTGGCTGAGCGTTTTATATTTGGGGCTTATCAGTACGTCCTTGTCTTATATGATACAGACGACCTGCCAGAAATATGTGGAAGAGACAAAGGCGGCGATTATTTTGTCGATGGAGTCTGTATTTGGGACTTTGTTTTCTATTTGGCTTTTAGGAGAGAAGGTAACGATTCGGATGGTTGCGGGCTGCATTATTATTTTGGCGGCAGTACTGATTGCCAATATGGCGGCTCCTGCCGAAGCCCCTGTAGAGACTTCGGCGGAAGGATAATGAAAGAAAAGAAAAAGTCCCCGGCAGGCTCCGTCCCGCCGGGGACTTTTAGAAATTTTTTAGTAAGTGTATTCTTTTGACTGGTACAAGAAATTCTGGAGCTTCCGGTTAGCGCCATAAGTACAGGTATGGCAGCTGGCTGGAGCGGCAGGAGATTCTTTTTTTACCGTAGATTCTAAAATAGAAGCGAAGCTAGCGTCCGTTTTAGAATCGGAAGTTTGTCTTTGCGCAGAATCTTCTTTCGTATTTCTTGATTTTGGAATCATACATACACAGGTTACTTTAAAAATAGCAGAAATTTCTTTTACAGCTGCTGCTTTAACTCCCTCCTTGGATGCATATTTTAACAGTGCCGTTTCCTAAAGAAATTCAAATCACGAATTCCCTTCTACTATATATATCGGACTAAAGACCTATTTTTATTAGGGCGTATTTGAAAAATTCTTTTTGTATCTGTATGCCCTGCTTTGTATGATTTTGAAGTAAATCCAATTTTCCAGTTCTTTTTTATTAATTAGTTGATGCTTCTCTTTACATAGGTAGTATGAAGCAGCTCATGAGCCTTATGGCTGCCTGGCTCTCCAAGGTATTCCTTGTAAAGGGTCTGGATAGCAGGGTTTTCATGAGAGCGTCTTAAATCTCTGGATTCATCCAGGTTATAGAGGACGTTAGCGCGAAGAGCCCGTATATCTGTGGTATTGCGGATATAGCCAGGTACCTGCGGCTGGCCGCCGCCATTTACGCAGCCGCCCGGGCAGCCCATAATCTCAATAAAGTGATATTCGGCTTCGCCGGCTTTTACCTTATCCAGCAGCTCTCTAGCATTACTGAGACCGGAGGCAACCGCAACTTTTACGTCCATGCCATTGATATTGTAAACAGCTTCCCTTATACCTTCTACGCCGCGGACTTCCTTAAATTCCACAGGGCTGTCGGCAGGCTCGCCGGTAAGTTTCCATACGGCGGTACGGAGAGCAGCCTCCATAACTCCTCCGGTAGCGCCAAAGATAACGGCGGCTCCGGTAGACAGTCCCAGAGGATCGTCAAATTTTTCGTCCGTCGGAAGGGAGAGGAAATTAAGACCGGCTCTTTTTATCATACGGGCCAGCTCTCTGGTAGTCAGGGCAAAGTCTACGTCAGGAACGCCTGCGGCGGACTGGTCGTCGCGGCCGATTTCAAATTTCTTTGCCGTACATGGCATTACGCTGACAGAAACGATATTTTTCGGATCAATTCCCATCTTTTCTGCATAGTAAGTCTTTGCAACAGCTCCAAACATTTGCTGCGGAGACTTGCAGGAGGACAGGTTTTCCGTCATATCAGGGAAGTAGTGCTCGCAATATTTGATCCATCCTGGAGAACAGGAGGTAATCAGCGGAAGTACGCCGCCGTTTTGTACACGGTTTAAAAATTCTGTAGCTTCTTCCATGATTGTAAGATCGGCAGAGAAATCTGTGTCGAATACCTTGTTAAAGCCAAGTCTGCGTAAAGCGGCAATCATCTGTCCTTCTGCATTGGTTCCAATCGGCAGGCCGAAGGCTTCGCCGATTGCAGCGCGGACAGCAGGAGCTACCTGGACAATTACATGTTTTTCCGGGTCTGCAATGGCAGCAAATACTTCTTTTGTAGCGTCCTTTTCTGCCAGAGCGCCAGTAGGGCAGACAGCAATACACTGGCCGCAGGAAACGCAGCTGGTTTCTGCCAGGTCCATATCAAAGGCGCAGGTAAGCTGAGTATTAAAACCACGTTTATTGGCGCCAATAACGCCAATTCCCTGTACCTTTTCGCAAACAGCGGAGCAGCGTCTGCAAAGGATACACTTGCTGTTGTCGCGAATCATATGAGCGGCAGAGTCGTCTATAATAGAAGGCGTTTTTGTACCATCATAGTAATTTTCATCCTCCACGCCGAGCTCTTTGGCCAGAGTTTGAAGCTCGCAATTACCGCTTCGCACACAGGACAGGCAGGAGCGGTTGTGATTGGAAAGAATCAGCTGGAGGGTCTTTTTTCTGGAATCCAGTACTTGAGGAGTATTGGTCCATACTTCCATACCTTCACTAATTGGGTATACGCAGGAAGCCACCAGGCTTCTTGCTCCTTTTACTTCAACAACACAGATACGGCAGGCGCCAATTTCGTTGATTTCCTTTAGAAAGCAAAGGGTCGGAATCTCGATATGAGCCAGTCTGGCTGCTTCTAAAATTGTGGACCCTTCTGGAGCGGATACGTCCATACCATTTATTTTTAAGTTTATCATGTTTCTTCGACTCCTCCTTATCTCTTTTCGATAGCACCGAATTTACATTTTTCCATACAGGCGCCGCACTTAACGCAAAGCGCCTGTGAAATGACGTGAGGCTCTTTGACAGAACCGGAAATAGCGCCGTTCGGACAGGTTCTTGCACAGAGAGTACAGCCTTTACATTTATCTGGATTGATATGGTAGGAAAGGAGCGCCTTACATACGCCGGCAGGGCATTTCTTGTCTACCACATGGGCAACGTATTCATCACGGAAGTAGCGTAAGGTAGAAAGCACCGGATTTGGGGCTGTCTGGCCTAGGCCGCATAAAGAATTTTGTTTTATGTAGTAGCAAAGCTCTTCCAGTTTATCAATATCTTCCAGAGTACCCTGGCCTTTTGTGATTTTTTCAAGGATTTCCAGCATCCTTTTTGTACCGATACGGCAAGGGGTACATTTTCCGCAGGATTCGTCTACCGTAAATTCCAGGAAGAATTTAGCGATGTCGACCATACAGTTATCTTCGTCCATAACAATCAGGCCGCCGGAACCCATCATAGAGCCTATGCTAATCAGGTTGTCATAATCAATTGGAATATCAAAATGCTCTGCCGGGATACATCCGCCGGACGGACCGCCGGTTTGAGCCGCTTTAAATTTCTTTCCATTTGGGATACCGCCGCCGATTTCTTCTACAACCTCCCGGAGCGTAGTGCCCATAGGAATTTCTACCAGGCCGGTGTTGTTGATTTTTCCGCCTAAAGCAAATACCTTAGTACCTTTTGACTTTTCTGTACCCATAGAAGCGAACCATTCTGCGCCATTTAAAATGATTTGAGGTATGTTTGCATAGGTTTCTACGTTATTTAAAATAGTAGGCTTTCCAAAAAGTCCTTTTTGAGCCGGGAATGGAGGCCTTGGACGAGGTTCGCCGCGGTTTCCTTCAATGGAAGTCATAAGGGCGGTTTCCTCTCCGCATACAAAGGCTCCTGCGCCAAGCCGCAGATCAATGTCGAAGCAGAAATCCGTACCAAAAATATTGTCCCCTAACAGGCCGTATTCTCTGGCCTGGCCTAAAGCAAGGGTAAGGCGTTCTACCGCAATCGGATATTCAGCACGAACATAAATGTAACCCTGAGAAGCGCCGATGGCATAGCCGGCGATGGCCATAGCCTCAAATACTACATGAGGGTCGCCCTCCAGTACCGAACGGTCCATAAATGCGCCAGGGTCTCCTTCGTCGGCGTTGCAGCAGACATATTTCTGGTCTGCCTCATTTCCTTTCGCCAGCTTCCATTTAATGCCAGTAGGGAAGCCGCCGCCCCCTCGGCCGCGTAAGCCGCTGTCTGTGATAACTTTGATAACGTCGTCGGGAGTCATCTCAGTAAGCGCTTTACCCAGAGCCTCGTAGCCTCGTGTTGCTATATATTCATCAATATTTTCTGGATTGATAATGCCGCAGTTACGGAGAGCGATTCTGTGCTGGCGTTTGTAAAATGCCGTGTCGTTTAAGGATTTTACAGAGCCCTCCTCGCTTACGGTTTCATTGTAAAGGAGACGTTTTACGATGCGGCCCTTTAACAGATGCTCAGAAACAATTTCAGGAATGTCCTCTACTTTTACCATAGAGTAGAAGGCAGCTTCCGGGTATACAATCATAATTGGCCCTAAGGCGCAAAGGCCGTGGCAGCCGGTCTGGACTACAGATACCTCTTCAGTAAGCCCGTTTTTATCGATTTCTGCCTGCAGGGCTTTCATGATTTCCTGGCTTCCTGAAGAAGTACAGCCGGTTCCGCCGCAGACTAAAACATGTGAACGATACATATTAGGTCCTCCTCCTGTTATTTATTTAATGGCAGAATTGATAGTATATTCAGTAACAACCTGGCCGCGGAGCAGATGCTGTTCAACAACCTCCATTGCTTTTTCAGGCGTCATTTTAATATATGTTACCTTGTCCTTGCCTGGTTCCATAACTTCTACGATTGGCTCATATTGGCACAGGCCAATACAACCGGTCTGGGTAACGCTGACATTGGAGAGGTTTTTTGTTTGTACAGCATCAGAAAGGGCAGTAAGAACCGGTCTTGCGCCGCTGGCGATGCCGCAGGTTGCCATACCTACGATAACGCGGGTCTGAGTGTCGCTTTCAGAGCGGACGCCGATTTGCCCCTGCATCTTTTCACGGATTGCTTTTAATTCTTCTAAAGATTTCATATTTTCCTCCATTCTTGCGCTGCGATTGAAAAATTCAGTTTTTTATGCATACCAAGTTTGCGTTTATGCCGGCGTTTCATTTCGTTAAAATCAATAAGAAATGCCGCCGTCTGTTTCGGACTTATTTTCTGCAAGATAGTCTTTAATATAATTGGATACCTCCGGCACATCAAAAGGGATGTTGCCAAGGATTTCTTTCATTTCCCTGGTATCCAGGGTAAAGGATTTGTTATTGTAGCTGTAAGTGTAGATAAAATCTGTCTGTGTATGAAAGGTTATCAGGGTATGTATGGTACTGGTAATATCCCCTAGAGGCATACGGTCAATGTGGGACAGGATAAACACCGCGCTGGTGCAGGTACCTGCGCCCGGGGCAGATTCAATAGAAAAGCTTCCGCCGGTTAACAGCGCCGCTTGTTTAAAGAAAGAAACCCCCAGACCTACTTTCCGAGTCGTCCGGGTAGTAAAAAAAGGGTCCTCGACAGCGGCAACCTGTTCCTTTGTCATACCTTTGCCATCGTCCTTGACTGTTATGGAAAGGGTATCTGTTTCTGTATTGGCCTCTACTGTGATTTCTACCAGCGTGGCTTCAGCCCTGGTGGAATTTTCAGCTACATCTAAAATATTCAGGGAAATTTCCGTCATCATAATAATCCCCATTTCTGCGCTGGTTTCTACGCATAAAATTCCTAGTTATATTTGGCTAAAATTCCGTCTACGTCATCTACTGTCAGACGGCCGTAAACCTCGTCATTTACTGTTAAAACAGGAGCCAGGCCGCAGGCGCCAATACAACGGCAGGCTTCCAGGGAAAAACGTCCATCCGGCGTACAGCCGCCGCTTTCTACTCCTAAGGTTTCCATAAGCTTATTGAAAATATCGCCGGAACCTTTTACATAGCACGCGGTACCCAGGCAGACGCTAATTTTATTTTTGCCCTTTGGATTTAATGAAAATTGAGAATAGAAGGTAGCAACGCCATAGATTTTCTCTAGCGGAATGCCCATTTCATCAGATATAATTTTCTGCACCTCAACCGGAAGATAGCCGTAAAGTTCCTGAGCCTTCTGCATAATAGGCATTAAGGAGCCTTTTTCACCCTTATGGCCGGCGATAATTTTTTTAAGCTCTTCTTCTTGTTCTTTTGTTCCGTTAAATGGAACTGATGGCTTTTTTGAACTCATTTAAAACCCTCCTTAAATAAATCTTTGTTTCCCCGTAAAACTCATACGACAGCTAGAGACATTATAACATAGTAGCTTAAAAAAAGCTATTATGTTTTAAAAATAACGAATTTAAGGGGGAAATGCAAGAAAATATTGTATATTTTTTGGAAAAAATCCTGCTATATGAAAAAGTAAATGGTATTTTATGTTAAAAATATACCAAACGGGAAAGGGTGGCAATTATGGAAAAATCATGTTATACTTTTGATAGACAACGGAAGGAGGAAGGGTATTATGACAGTGGAGGATGTAAGAGCAACGCTTGGAGCAAGAGTAATCTGCGGGGAAGAATATCTGAACCGGGAAGTTTATTCAGCCTGCGGTTCGGATATGATGAGCGATGTATTGGCATTTGTAAAGGACAGGTCCGTTCTTTTGACAGGCCTTTGCAATCCGCAGGTTATCCGAACGGCGGAGATGATGGATATTGTCTGCGTAATTTTTGTAAGGGGTAAAAAGCCGGATGATATGATTATTGAACTGGCAAAGGAAAAAGAAATCCCTATTTTGTGTACTGGGCATAGAATGTTCTCTGCATGCGGTATGCTGTATGCAAGGGGCTTGAATGGAGGTGCTTCTTATAATGAGTGAATGCATCGAGCTGCGTTATGAAGTGTCTTCTGAGGATTTTACAAGGGCGGGCGAGGCTTCCAGCAATGTGAAGAAAAAGCTGAAGCAGATGGGAGTTAGCCCGGCGGCTATTACAAAGGTGGCAATCGCTATGTATGAAGGCGAGATTAATATGGTAATTCATGCAGACGGCGGCCATATCGAGGTGACGATCAGCGAGGAAGAAATAGAGATTAAGCTGTGCGACAGAGGGCCGGGCATCCAGAACGTGGAGAAGGCTATGCAGGCCGGTTATTCAACAGCGCCGGATAATATCCGGGCGTTAGGATTTGGGGCAGGTATGGGGCTGCCGAATATGAAGAAATATACGGATGAAATGACGATAGATACAGAAATTGGAGTGGGAACTACAGTAACCATGAAGGTTAAGCTATAGGACTTAGAAAATTGGGGAATTGATTATGGATAAGTTTTTTACGGCAGTGCAGTTAGATGAGGATCTTTGCAGGGGATGTATTAATTGCATTAAAAGATGTCCAACCCAAGCTATTCGTGTGAGGAATGGCAGGGCGGTAATTACAAAGCAGTTTTGCATCGACTGTGGGGAATGTATCCGGGTTTGTCCGCATCATGCGAAAAAGGCGGTATTTGACAGCCTGGATATTTTGAAGCAGTATGAATATACCGTAGCTTTGCCAGCGCCTACGCTTTATGGACAGTTGAATAATCTGGATGACATTAATATTGTTCTTACTGCCTTAAAAAGCCTGGGGTTTGACGATGTTTATGAGGTAAGCGGAGCGGCGGAGCTGGTTTCGGAGCTTTCCCGGCAATATGTCGAGGAGCATAAGGAACAGTGGCCTATTGTCAGTACCGCGTGTCCGTCTATTGTACGGTTGATACGGGTAAGGTTTCCAAATCTGATTCCGCATCTTTTGCCGATTCAGGCGCCGGTGGATTTAGCGGCGGCGATTGCCAGAAGGAATGCGATGGAAAAAACAGGCCTGCCTTCGGAAAAAATTGGGATTATTTTTATTTCGCCATGTCCGGCGAAGGTATCGGCGGCCAGAGATCCTTTGGGAATTGAGAAAAGTAATATTGACGGCGTTTTGGCCATAAAATCGGTTTATCCAAAGCTGATTGGCATTATGCCAAAGATATTGGACGAGATAGAGGAGCTGGCGATTTCCGGGCGTATCGGTATCGGCTGGGGAATCTGCGGCGGAGAAGCCAGCGGTCTCCTTCGGGAAAATTATCTGGCGGCGGACGGTATTGAAAATGTTATCCGGGTATTAGAGGATTTGGAGGATGAGAAGTTTTCTAATCTGGAATTTATTGAATTGAACGCCTGCAGCGGGGGCTGCGTAGGCGGCGTACTGACTGTGGAGAACCCGTATGTCGCCAAAGTAAAGCTGAAGCGGCTGGTGAAATATATGCCGGTAGCAAGGACCCATCTCAGGAAGGATGAGGGATATGAAAAGGCAAAACGGGAAATCGATCCTTATTGGAATGAAGAGGTAGAATATAAGCCTGTATTCCGGCTGGGAGAGAATATGAGGGATAACATTCATAAAATGTCCAGAGTAGAGGAATTATGTAGTATATTTCCGGCATTAGACTGCGGCGCCTGCGGGGCGCCTACCTGCCAGGCTCTGGCGGAGGATATTGTCCGGGGGGTAGCCTGCGAACAGGATTGTATGTATGTACTGCGCCAGCGGCTTCATAAGCTTTCAGATGAAATTTCCATGCTGGACAGGACAGAAACGAATGGAGGGATGAAATGACAGTAGAGCAGCTACTGAAAGCAGACGTATTTCAGGTTGTAAATCAGGGCGGCCATTTAGAGCAGGAAATCAGCAGACCCTTTTGCTGCGATCTTCTGAGTATTTGTATGACGAAAACGCCAGAGGGAGCCGCCTGGGTTACTGTGATTGGAAATGTGAATACCTTGGCGGTACTGTCCCTTACAGATGCTGCCTGTATTATTTTGGCGGAGGGCGCTTTTTTGGATGAACCGGCGATTCAGAAGGCAAAGGAACAGGGAATTACTGTATTTTCTACAGAGCTTCCGATTTTTGAGGCCGCCCTTAAGGTATACGAGTTAAGCCATGCAGCCTCTTAGTTATGATTTACATATCCATTCCTGTCTTTCTCCCTGCGGAGATGAGGATATGACGCCGGTAAATATTGTAGGAATGGCAGCTTTAAAGGAGCTGGATGTGATTGCGGTAACGGACCATAATTCTTGTAAAAATTGTCCGGCAGTTATGAAGCTTGCAGAAGCGTATGGGGTACTGGCTATTCCGGGGATGGAGCTGACTACTCAGGAGGAAGTCCATGTAGTCTGCCTTTTTGAAGAGCTTGGAGCGGCGATGGATTTTGATGCTTATGTATATGAACATTTGCTTCCTGTTCCTAACCGGGAGGATATTTTTGGAAGGCAGCTGATTATGGACGAGGAGGAAAATATTTTAGGCAGGGTAGAAAAGCTTCTGATTAATAGTACAGATATTGCTTTTGACAGGATATTTGATATTTTGAAGGGCTATGACGGCGTGATGGTGCCCGCTCATATAGAAAAGAACGCCAACAGCCTTTTGGCGAATCTGGGTTTTGTACCGCCAGACAGCCGGTTTGGCAGCTTTGAGTTAAAGGATATGAAGCAGCTCCACAGGGTTGCAGGCGAAAACCCATATTTAAAGGGCTGCCGGGTAATTACTAATTCGGATGCCCATTATCTGGCGGATATTCATGAGCCGGTAAATACTTTGCATTGCCAGGAAAAAAGTATAAAGGGAGTATTAGCGGCGTTGAGAAATTAAATAAAAGAAAGTCCGAAGGGCTTTTACGGGCTGAAAAAGGCAGGCTTATAACCTGCCTTTTTGTCAATATACCATTTCAGATAAACTTTACGGATTTTTAGACACGCTCTAGGATTGGCTATATTTTTTTAAGGTTTCCTGAATTCTTTCTGTTGGACTCAGAAGGCCGGAGATAGAGGAATCAAGGTTCATTGTATCAATGAGCAACGCGATATACTTGCTCATATCAG
>CATKYY010000001.1 GCA_949841225.1 uncultured Acetivibrio sp. | reverse complement strand
TTATGATGATGGACACATCGGCCGTATTCTGAATAATATTTAAGCCTATTTGGGGCTGCGTGGTCTCTAATGCAGCTTCAATCGCATTGTCTAAAAAGATTCCCAGTATTCTGGCAAGGTCTACCGTATCTATAAAAAAGCTATCCACTTTGTTGGGAATATCAATCGTAACATCAATTCCTGATTCATGGGCGTAAATCATTTTTGCAGAGAGCAGGCTTTTAATCTCTAACACACCGATGTTGCTAAGCTGATTCAGCTTGTAATCGCCCTGGTTAATCAGATTCTTTGTTGGGAAGATTTTGTTTTCAAAAAATTCCTTTAATTCGTTCATATCGCCATTTTCAATATACCCAGATAGAGAGAGCAAAATGTTAACGTAATCATGTTTAAAGGAGCGCAGACCATTATACATAGCTTCTAAATTGTGCGTGTAGTCCTGTAAATCCTGCAGGGCTTTCTGTTTTGCCCCAATCTGTATTTGTTCCAGATAGGAACGGCGCATTGCCAGAAGTAAAAAAAGCATAACAAGCAGATAGCCCGAAATATGTAAGACGTTATTATATATCATTTTGCCGACAGAGCCATTTTGTCCCGGAATTAAATTGTCGAACAAATAGATGGTTATTAAGAGCAGCGACGCGGCATCGATTAAATACCACGTTTGGGGATGGCGTAAAATGCCTTTGCCTGACAGTAATAATTTTTTAAGCAGCCTGCCGCAAAACAGCGTAATAAAATAAAAAAGTAAAATGTGAATCAGCCTGACGCCAAAAGAAACATAGGGCTGATTGATGAAAGATAGAGGAATGAGCATATGTAGAAGATTTACCAAAAAATTATCTGTTACGATGGTAAGCAGACAACCAATCATACCCATACAAACATTCTGGGCCGCAGTATCCCGGTAAGCAGCCAATCCATAAATACAAACTGCCGCTAGAATACCAAACAGACCATATGGTATACAAGACAAGAGCGTTACAGGCATTCCGGCAAGCAACAGCAGCATATAAAGCCCGATAAAGGCTTTTAGGTTCATATGTTTGGGCCATACATTGCGAATACCAAGGGAAAGCTGAAAAAAAGACAACAGCATTTCAATCAATTTCTCCTTTCAAGATTTACTTCCCTGATTATACTGTATGCGATTCTTTGTATCAAGTGTTGAATTGCGAAAATGATGAATAAATGCGTATTTTACAGGAAAAAAACGCGCTTATTTATGAAATGGAGCATTTTATGACTGTTTTAGAAGAATTGCTGTTTTTTCTGGTATACTATTTTACAATAAATATATCGTTGTTTTGGAAGGAGATATGGAGTTATGAAGCATTTTATAAAAGGAGCTGCCGTAACAGTAGTGGTACTGGTTGTTTTAATGGTAATTCATGTAATCTGCAATATAAACGGCATTAACTTAGAGCCAGTACCAATGGGCGTAATATCAGCAATTTGCGCTATGTGGATTTATCAGGGATTAATCAGGAATGAAAAAAATAAAGAGCTGTAGAAAAATAACGAAGGCAGAAAAAGCGTTTGTTGGAGGAAAACCAATAAACGCTTTTAGTTGTTGAACTGCTATTGGGGAAACAGCCAGTTTTGGATGGAGAAGCATTAGTCAATGGCTTTGATTCCCATTTCAGATAGCTTTTTAAGATTTTCAGCCATATTGTTTAATACTTCAGGGGAATGCCCTTCCCATTTGGCTACTTCTGCAATAATTTTTAACGGCTGCTTTGATCTATAGGATTTTGTAGGATTTCCTGGAAACTTTTTATCCGTAAGATTTGGATCATCTTCAAAATCTCCCGTTGGCTCGACAACATAAATCCTTTCCTTACCGTCTCCTTCCGCCAGCTCTGCTCCCCAAATGGCTGCCTCTAAGGTTCCTGCAAAATAAACGTATTCGGATTTTCTATCGTCTTTATAGTTCTTTTTGATTCCAGTAATTAATAAATCTCCGATTTTTAAATCCGCTTTTGTTCCATGAAAAAAAGAGCCGGGGCTAAATGTTATTTTTTCGCTCATTTGATGTTCTCCTTCACAATTCTTGATTTGCGGCTATCAGCAATATTGCGATTATATCATATAACCCACCGGCCCACAATGGTGATTCATCTTGAGTTTCCGCATTTTGCAAATGGCGGGGCTGCCAGGGCGGAAACTCAAGTAATTCATTCTTTAATTATTTACCACTTTCTGCAACGAAATGGTCTACAAGACGCTGTACATCGTCCAGACAGGCGCCGCATACGGTTCCGGCTCCGGTAGCCTCTTGTACTTCTTCCAGGGTAGTTGCGCCAGCTTCAACAGCATCTTTAATCATACCATTAGTCACGGACATACAATTACAAACAATTTTATCAAGATTCATATAAAACACCATCCTTTCTAAATATAGGATATACGAAAAAGGAAAAGTTATGCAGAAGTTTTTTATTACATTGACATATAATGTATTATGATGTTATACTTTTTATGTCACATAAACTACATAAGGATAGTTTTGCATTAGAAAGGAGTGGCATATTATGACAGGACATGATTTAGCGCGAATGTTGGATGGTACAATTACTGCTACGGGCGTTACCCAGGAAGAGCTAAGGATTTTTTTACAGGAAGCAGTACAGCGTGATTTTTATTCGGTAATTTCTGCACGCTGCTATATTCCTGAAATTGTAGAAACCCTGAAAGGGTCTAATACAATTCCCGGGAGCGGTTGCTGTTTGTCTTCTGGAGCAGATGCAACGCATATAAAGGCTTACGCTTCTGCATACAATGTATCCTTGGGAGCTCAGGAAGTGGATATTGTAATGAATATTAATTATTTTAAATCTGGCATGTATAAAGAAGTGGTTCAGGATATACGTTCCGTAAAGGACTCGATTGGCAGAATTCCTCTTAAATGCATTATAGAAGCAAGTATTCTAACAGACGATGAAATTCGGACTGCTTGCGAGCTTGTAGTAGAGGGAGGAGCAGATTTTTTAAAAACTGGTACGGGAGATGAAGGGCCGACAACGCTTCATCATATAGATTTAATTGCAAAAGTTTTAAAAGGGAGAATAAAAATCAAAGCAGCCGGAGGAATCCGTACACCTGAGATTGTAGAGCAATTTGCTAATGCTGGCGTAGAGCGGTTTGGTATTAGCCATAGGAGCGTGTTTCGCTTATTGGATGCTATGGATGCGCGTTAGGAGGGAAAACAGGATGAAAAGACAAGAATTAGCAAAATTACTGGATGTAACCTATATTTCTACTACGGCAACTTTAGAGGGCGCCAAAGAGCATATTGCAGAAGCAAAAAGGTGCGAATGGAGAAGTGTTATCGGGCCGCGATGCTGGATTCCAATGTATGCGAAAGAGCTGAAGGGCAGTAGTGTGCTGCTAGGAAGTGGAAATTGCGATATAAATGGTTCGGATAATAATCATATTAAATGCTATACTGCCCGTTCTAATAGGGAACTTGGATGTAGCGAGGTGGATATGGTAATGAATATTGGTTATTTTAATTCTCATATGTATGCTGACTTGATAGAAGACATACGCAATGTAAAATCTGCGATTGGCGATGGGATTCTTAAATGCGCTGTAGAAGCAGGGTTATGGGACGATGGCGCGCTAGAACGCGCCGGCGCTTTGGCAGCGGCGGCCGGCGCCGATTGGGTGAAGACCGGAACCTGGGGGGCCCCAAAGGCTCCAGAGCTTCGGGAGGTAAAGATTTTGCGTCGTATTCTTCCTGACAATATTAGAATCAAAGTTGCGCCATTTTCCGGCACCCTTACAGAACTGGAAGAATTTATTGCTGCCGGGGCTGACTGCTTTGGAGTAGTACCAGAGCAGGCGCGTGCCTTGTGGAAAGAGGCTCTTGATTTTTAGGAAAAATGAAAGGAGTGGTGATGAGTATGAAACAGTATCTTCTTGCACAGGATATTGGAACCAGCGCTGCAAAGGCTACCTTATTTACAGTAGAAGGAGAGCTTGTCCGTACCTGTTCGGCAGCCTACGAAGTATCTGCGCCTCATCCAGGATGGGCACAGCAAGATGCTATGGATTGGTGGGGCGCTTTCTGTCAGAATAATAAAGAGATTTTAAAGGATATTGAGCCAGCTTCCGTAGCAGCAGTGTCTGTTAGCGGACAGATGATGGGCTGTCTTCCTGTAGGGAAGGATGGACTTCCTCTTGGGCCTTCTATGATTTGGGCAGATGGAAGAGCAACGAAAGAGGCCGAGGAAATTCGGGAAATTATTGGACATCAGGATTTTTTTCATATAACAGGGATGTCTATTAGTGAAAATTATGCGCTTCCTAAAATTTTATGGCTTAAAACGCATTTTCCTGATATTTATGAAAAAACTTATTATTTTCAGCAGTCGAAGGATTTCATTGTGCAGCGTTTGACTGGAAAATATGTTACAGAATCCAGTGATGCACAATATTACCATGCCTATGATATTCTTAAAAATTGCTGGAGTGAAAAGCTTTTAGGGGCTTTTGGGCTAAATGCTGAAAAGCTGCCGCCATTAGTTCCTGCAGGAACGTTAGTTGGACATGTTAGAACAGAGATTGCCAGGGAATGCGGCTTGCCGGAAGGAACGCCTGTAGTAGAAGGACTTGGCGATGGACGGGCGGCCCTTATTGGTACTGGAGTTCTGGAAGCAGGGGATGCTTATATTTCCTTGGGAACCTCCAGTTGGCTGAGTTTTATTAGCAATTCTGCAGAATTGGATGCAGATAGCGGACAGGATAAAATAGTGTTTATTAAGCCAGGAATATTTGTGGCAGGCGGTACTATGAATGCGGGCGGCCATAGCTATGACTGGATGCGCAGAACCTTATGTGAACCAGAGATTAGCAGGGCGCAGTTTACACAGGAGTCTGTACATGATCTTATTAATCAACTGGTAGTTGAGTCTAGGCCGGGCGCTAATGGCGTTTTGTTCCTGCCGTATCTTTTAGGAGAGAGGGACCCTTATCTGGACCCGAAAGCTCGGGGAGCCTTTTTAGGGCTTTCTTCCGGCACGACCCGGGCTGACCTATGCCAAAGCGTAATGGAAGGGGTTGCTATGCATTTAAATCTGTTCCGTTTAAAGGCGGCAGAAACAGAAAGTATAAAAACTATGCGTATTGTTGGAGGAGGCGCCAAAAATCCGGTTTGGAGGCAGATTTTTGCAGATATTTTTGGAATGCCGATTATTGAGACCAACGTATCAGATGAAGCAGGGAGCTTGGGCACTGCAGTGATGGCAGGAATAGGCGCAGGAATTTATAAAGATGTAAAAGCTGTTCTGCGCTTTCAGAAGATTCGGAGCGTGACGCAGCCCCGGACAGAATATTCTGAGCTATATGCAGCTATGCAGCAGGTATTTAATGATTCTTATTACAGTCTGAAAAATGCCAGCCATGTACTTGCAGACCTACAGCTTGTTTGAAAAATTATTCCTATCATCTGCATGCCTTATTTTGTGGGAAATTTGCACTGCACATCTGGCAGAAAAAATAGATTCTATGTAAAGTAAGAAAAGGGCTCTTCTATTTATTTTGAAGCGTCCTTTTTCGTTGTTAGCGCTTGCTTGTAAAATAACAAATATTAATAAATAATAGATATTAGCCGATATATGGGATAAGGATAAAATTCTACAAAAGTATAAGGAAGGGATTATATGGTAAAAAATGAAATATCTCCCAGCGAAAGCGAATGGTTGATTATGGAGACCCTTTGGGCAAGCAATACTTCTTTGACTTCTTCTGAGGTTAGTAAAAGGCTGGAGGGAAAAACAGATATGACATTGCGGATGGTGCGTGTTTTGATGAACCGCTTATGTCAGAAGGGGCTTTTGGATTTTATGGTAGATAAAAAGGATACTAGGGTTTACCATTATTTTACATTGAAATCCAGAGAGGAATGCCTGAAAGAGAAAAGCAGAAGATTTATGGACAGTTATTTTTCCGGCAGCCCGGCCAGCGCAGTTGCAGCATTATTGGAAAGCGCAGCTTTGACGGATGAACAGATTGAGGAATTGGAGCGGATTTTGGAAAGAGGCAGAAAGAAGAAGGGGTGATTGCTATGTCAGTCTGGTCATGGCTGCCTGGTTTTTTGGATGTATGCGCCACCTATTATTCATTGCTCCTGATACGGTGCGCCGCTTTTTCTTTTGTACTGGCAGGAGTGGTTTTACTGTTTAGAAAAATGTGCGGCTCTGAGAGAGTTTTTTTAAGGAGCGCATTTTGGGGTTTATTTCTTTTACTTCCTTTCTTGGGAAAATTAAAGTTCTTTTATGAGAATGCTGTTGCAATAAGAATGCTTTGGTGGCTGACGGGAATTGTTATGATGAACAGGTGGATTGGCCGTATTTATATGTTGGGAGTTGTAGCAGGACTTTTGTATGTGCTTCAGAAGCGGCGCAAAATAAAGAAGCTTGTACTTTCTATGGAGAAAGGCTATGTAGGCGGGCAGAAGGTCTTTGTTACAGAGATGAGAATTACCCCTTTTACTACCGGGCTGTTCGCGCCAAGAATAGTAATGCCCCAAATGATGATGGAAGGTTACAGTCAAGATGAGCTGGAAATGATTGTGCAGCATGAAAAGACCCATATCCGGCTGGGACATTTGTGGTATTATTTTACAGCGGATGTATTGGGGCGTCTGTTTTGGATCAATCCGTTTATGACGGTTTGCCAGAAACGGTTTCATTCGGATATGGAAGCTATATGCGACAGGGTATGTATACAAAGCAGCCGAAGGTCTGCATATGAATATGGGGCGTTGCTTCTAAAAAGCGCAAAGCTGTTGTGTTCTAGTCAGGAGAGTATTTCAGTAGTCGCCGCCTATGCAGGGAGGGACGGCTTTCGGGAATTAAAAAGGCGCGTGGAAAATATTATGGCTTTCCGTCCTTATAAGAAAAAAGCGTGCAGATATGCGGCTGGGATTGGGGGAATACTTTTCTTTCTTCTGTTTTTGGGGATAAAGGATATTTCTTATGGCAGATGCGACGAGATGGAGAATATTATAGCATATAGAGGCGATGGAACGCTGCTTTTGGATAACAGCAAAGAACTGGAGCAGATAATTTCCTATGACGACGATTATGTTTATGTAGATAGCAGAGCTTTTGAGGAGTTGCTGGGTACAGCAGGCAAAGGGCAGGAAATTTATATTGTTTTTGGCGGGTTTCAGAAGCTTCCGGGGATAGGGGGCGGGGCGTATTCCTGCCTTTATGAAAATGCCGGAGGGAGAGCTGTTGCGCGGATTCCTTATGAAAAACACAGGGACAGGTGGCTGGTAGCGTTGTATAAGCTGCTTTAGCAGGATAGCTTTGCAGAGGATTTGCATTCAAAGAGGACGGGATATTTGCGCCGTCCTCTCTTCTATGTTAATTATAATTTTTCATCAATGGTTACAGTCAGCTTATATTTTTCCATTCCAGGTATTTTAGAAAGAATTTGCTTTACTGCAGCGCAGGCCCGTTCGGAAGCTTGTCCTAAAAGGCCGTTCTCAATGGCTTTAGTTTCTACTTCCAGTTTTTGGTCTTTGGTAAAATTGGTATAATCCTCAATCTGGATTGGGTTGAAAATATTTCTGGTTTCATCGAAAACCTGAATAGTGTCCTCTGGAATCTCATGGGAAAGGATTTCTGCTTTTGGGAGGGCGACAGCGATAGCGGTTCCGTTCATATTTATAGAAATGCCATTTAAATCTACGCCGGCCTTGATAATTCCATCATAAGAAATAATAAAGCTTTTGCGGGTCAGAGGAACCTGCCAGCCGTAAAAATCCAAGCGGTTTTCAAAACGCCCCATATTGGTATAACGGTATTCTACAGTCGCCAGTTCTTGTATGTCGGATATTTGCTGCCCAATCAGGTCTGTAGTGATTTTTGGCTGAGAATCTTTCCCGGAAAATACGGCTCCAAGGAAAAAGGAAAGAGCTATAGCCGCCGCTAGGAGGGCGGCTGCCAGCAGTTTTTTCCGCAAACGGGATAATAGCCCCAGATGCTGCCTGGTTTCAGAATTTGCCATTCTATTACCTCCTGTAAATAGTATAAGAGAAAATAATTCTATTATCCCATTTTACCAGACATTTTTACAAAATTCAACAAATGCCTTAAGTTTCCGTATTTTGCAAAAAAAGTCAGGTTGTTTCGTTTGAGTTTCGCGGTTGAATTTCCATTTCCGCTATGGTATACTAAAAAATACATGAGTATGCCTATTGGCAGGAAAGGAAGATGGAAACGTGCTTGATGAAAAGAAAATCCGAATTATGACCCGTCTGGCTCTTAGCGAGGAAAAATACGGGAAAGAAAATTTTAATATCAGTCGGTATTACAGGTCGGATTATATCCGTTATAGTTTGTTAAAGACGGTTCTGTCTGTTACGGTTGGCTATATTTTGATATTAGGTATGGCGGCTCTTTATCATGCGGAGTATCTGATTGCTAATGCGGTAAAACTGGATTATAAAGAGATGGGTCTTTATGTGCTGGGAATATACTTGGCGCTTTTAATTGTTTATTCTGGTATTACTGTAGTGATAGCGGCAGTAAAATATGCCAGGGCCAGTCGGTTTGAGAAGAAATACGGCAATGTTTTGGGCATACTCCGTAAGCTCTACGAAAATGGCGTGGAACCAAAACGGGAGGGACTTGAAAAATGATGCTGTTATTGGAAATCAAGGAAAAGGCGAAGGAATTTTATTATAAAAATAAAATTTATATGGATCCGGTATGGAAGTTTGTTATGGCATTGGCAGTGTTTCTGACGATTAACGAGCAGCTGGGATATAATGAAAAATTAACAAGTCTTCCAATAGCTTTGGCATTATCGTTTATATCAGCCTTTACTGGAGCCGGAGCCTTTGTATTTTTAGCCGGTGTCCTTACGGTAGGACAGGTTTTCAGCGCATCGGCGCTGATGGCGGGGATTGTAGCTATTGTATTTTTGATTATGTATTGTTTAATCCTGCGTTTTACGCCGAAGTTCAGTTATACTCTTGTGCTAACGCCAATTTTATTCGTATTAAAAATACCGTACTGCGTGCCTTTGCTTATGGGAGTTATAAGCGCTCCGCCGGCAATTTTACCAGTGAGCTGCGGTATTATTACTTATTATATGTTTTTAACCATCCAGACGACTGCGAATTCAACTTTTGGGGTATCAATGGAGGATGCTCTGAATATATATAAAATTGTTGCAAGCGGTGTTTTCTCTAACAGAGAAATGCTGGTGAACCTTTTGGTATTTGCAGTAGCGCTTTTGGTTACTTATATTATACGCAGGCAGGTATTTAATCATGCCTTTGAAACAGGAATAATTGCCGGGGCGATTGTAATTATCGTGGGTTCTTTAATTGGAAGCATGGTTTTCGATACGGGAGGAATTTTGTACGTTGTGATTGGAACCTTGATTTCCGCCCTGCTTTCTGTCAGCGTCTGGTTTTTCAGAATGGGGCTTGACTATACGGCCGTGGAAAGAATACAGTTTGAAGATGACGACTATTATTATTATGTAAAGGCAGTACCCAAGCTGTCGGTTACTGCACCTGAGAAAAATGTAAAAAGAATTAATCCCAAAAGTCCGGGAAAGGCATTGAAAGAGGAGTTTGAAGAAGATTAAGTTAGCGTGCGTAAACTTGTTATGCACAAAAGGCCGTGCAGAAATGAGGTTAAAATGGACATTTTAAAAAACGTCTTTGAAAAGTATTTGACAGTAGGAAATCTGCCAACAAGGGTGACTCCTATTGATATTTTGGAAATACTGATTATTACATTTGTTCTTTACCACATTATTATCTGGGTGAAACAGACAAGAGCATGGATAGTGGTAAAAGGACTTATTGTGGTACTGATTGTAGCCCTGATTGCTGTTGTTCTGGAGATGCGGGCGATTTTATGGATTTTTCAAAATTCAATACAGGTAAGTATTACGGCGTTAATCGTGGTTTTTCAGCCGGAGCTTCGGAAGGCTTTGGAGCAGCTGGGTAGGAAAAATTATTTTGCTTCTATTATTCCTTTTGACGACCAGAAAGGAAAGGAACAGAGAAATTCAGAGCGTACAGTAAATGAGATTGTAAAGGCTGCCTATGAAATGGGGAAAACAAAAACAGGGGCTTTAATTGTTATGGAACGGACGGTGGCTTTGGGCGAGTTTGAGCGTACAGGTATCGCTCTGGATTCTTTGGTAAGCAGCCAGCTCCTGATTAATATTTTTGAGCATAATACGCCGCTTCACGACGGCGCTGTTATTGTACGGGGAGAGAGGATTACGGCGGCTACCTGTTACCTTCCTTTATCAGATAATATGGAATTGTCGAAAGAGCTTGGGACCAGGCATCGCGCGGCGGTAGGTATCAGCGAGGTGACGGACAGCCTTACCGTAATTGTTTCAGAGGAGACAGGAAAGGTGTCTATCGCGTTGGAGGGTGAAATTGTTCGCGATGTGGATGCAAAAGCATTGCGGGGGTATCTTTTAGATACAGAAGAGGATACCAAGACGGGACCGAAAAAAATTAAGCTGTGGAAGGGAAGAAGGAAGACTGAAAATATGCACAAAAGGCTGTGCGGAAATGAGGGAAAAGATGAAAGAAAAGCTGACAAATAATCTGGGCATAAAGCTTTTGTCCCTTTTGCTGGCAGCTATTATGTGGATTGTGATTATTAATCTGGATGATCCGATTATAACCAGGACTTACCAAAATATTACGGTTGAAATTATGAATGAAGCGGCGATTGCTTCGATTGGCCAGGTATACGACGTAGTAGATGGAAGGACGGTAGCCGTTACAGTAAAGGGAAAGAGAAGCGTTGTAGATAAAATAAAGGCTGGGGATTTAAGAGCGTCGGTGGATTTATCGAATATATCCTCTTTTAATAAGGTAGAAATAACCGCTTCCTGTGAAAAATATGCCTATGAGAATCTGGAAATTACAACAAAACCGAAGCTTATGCAGATTACCTTGGAAGAAAAGGGAGAAAAGCAGGTTAACGTAAAGGTAGTGACGACAGGAACGCCGGCGGCAGGTTATACGGTAGGCATAGCAGAAGCGAAGCCGGTTATGCTGGCTATTAGCGGGGCTGAGTCTATTGTAGCGCGGATAGAGGAGGCGAGGGTAAGCGTTGATGTAAGCGGCGAAACGGAGACATTTACAAAAAGAGGACTGGTGCCGAAATTGTATGATGGGGAGGGTAATGAAATTGATGCCTCCCGGCTGACTTTTAATAAACAAAAAATAAGCGCGACTATTAATATTCTTAAAACAAAAAGCGTGCCGATTCAGATTAAAACAAAAGGAATACCGGCCAGAGACTATGGAATATATCAGATAGACTATGATCCAGAAACAGTAGAAATCGCTGGTACAGACAGGGAATTGTCGGAAGTGAGCTCGATTCCGATTGAGGTTGACGTAGATAATATGTCTGCGGATGTGGAGCAGACGGTACTGCTGGCTGATTACCTGCCAAAGGGCATAAGACTGGCAGAAAACATAGAATCTGTGGCGATTAAGATAACGATAAGGCCAATGCAGTCCAGAGAGTTTTATTTGACTGTCAGCGACATTGCAACGAAAAATATGCCAGAGAATTTAAATTTCAGCTTTGCAGATCCTGAGAGTTCTGTAAGAGTGAGAATTATGGGGATGGACGAGGTCTTAAGCGGTCTTACGGCGGCGAATCTGGGGGCTTATATTGATCTGCAGGGCCTTGGAGAAGGAACCCATGAGCTGGAGATACATTTTAACCTGGATGAGGCCTTGCATCTTGCAGAAGCGCCAAAGATAACAATAAAGCTTTCTGGAAGTATACCAGAGGAGCCAGAAGAAGAACCAGATACAGAAAATGAAGGGGGAGAGACAGAATAAGGAAGTAAGGAGGAATGGTATGGTTAGCAAAACTACAACAATAAAGGATCCCAAGGGATTGCATCTTCGGGCAGCTACCATTTTCAGCGGAGAGGCTTTGAAATTTAAGTGCTCTGTAAAAATCCGCTGTGGAAATGCGATGTTGAATGCAAAAAGCGTCCTTGGCGTATTGGGAACCTGTGCAAAGTATGGGGATGAGGTGGAGCTTCTTTGTAGTGGGGAAGACGAAGAGGCCGCCGCCGAGGTATTAATTGGGATTTTACAGGAGCTGGACATAGAGGAGTAAGCAGTTGCTGCGGAGCTTTATATGGCTTCGCAGCAATTTTTAGAGTTTACGCGCCGGGATATATGGGTATGGTTATGGTAGAAGTGGAGGAAGATATGTGGATTGCAGACAGATGGAAGGATTATGAGGTAATTGACTGTTCTGGGGGAGAAAAGCTGGAGCGGTGGGGAAACTATATTTTAGTAAGGCCGGACCCTCAGGTAATTTGGGACACTCCCAAAAAGGCGGGCGGATGGAAAAGACCCAACGCTCATTATCATAGAAGCCAGAGGGGAGGAGGCGAATGGGAGTTTTTTGATTTGCCGAAACAGTGGCAGATTCATTACCGGGATCTGACTTTTCATTTACAGCCTTTTAATTTTAAACATACGGGGCTTTTTCCAGAGCAGGCAGTGAATTGGGATTGGTTTCGGAAGAAAATTGAACAGGCCCAAAGACCTGTTAAGATTTTAAATTTATTTGCTTATACAGGAGGGGCCACAGTAGCGGCGGCTAAATCAGGAGCCAGCGTAACCCATGTGGATGCTTCTAAGGGTATGGTGACATGGGCAAAGGAAAACGCTGTTTCTTCCGGCCTGGAAAAGGCGCCGATCCGCTGGATTGTAGACGACTGCGTAAAGTTTGTAGAGAGGGAAATCCGCCGGGGCAACCGGTATGACGCCATTATTATGGACCCGCCGTCCTATGGAAGAGGACCAAAGGGAGAGGTTTGGAAAATAGAAGAGAAAATTCATTCGTTCGTCCATCTTTGTACGCAGATTTTGTCGGATGAACCATTGTTTTTTTTGATTAATTCTTATACGACAGGTTTGCAGCCGGCGGTGCTTTCTTATCTGGCTGGTACGGAAATTGTCGCTCGGTTCGGCGGCCATGTAGAGGCTGGAGAAATCGGTTTGCCAGTGTCTGGAAACGGTCTGGTGCTGCCATGCGGCGCAGCGGCGCGGTGGGAAAGGTGAAAGGAGAAAGCTATGGGAAGTTATGAAAAAGAGGACGGTTCTATAGAATTAGCGGCAAAATATTTTAAAGAACTTACAGCAGATGAAGTATATGAAATACTAAAGGAACGGTCGGCGGTATTTGTAATTGAACAAAAATGTATTTATCAGGATATAGATTCCCTTGATTATGAGGCGATGCATGTTTTCTATAAAAGAGGACGCAATATAGCGGCTTATTTGCGAATTTTCCGCTTGGAGGAGGACATGGTGCAGATTGGCCGTGTTTTGACGGTAGAAAGAGGAGTGGGATTGGGAGCCAGGGTGCTGAATGAGGGAATTCGGATTGCAAAAGAGGAGATGGGAGCAAAAAGAATCTATATAGAAGCCCAGTCCTATGCAAAAAAATTTTATGAGCGGGCCGGTTTTATACAAATATCGGAGGAATTTTTGGAGGATAATATTCCCCATATCAAAATGATACTTGAAAATTGAAGTAAATTGTAAAAAAGTGCTTGCAATTATTTGCAACATGCCTTATAATAATACTCGCTGTGACATTGATAGCTGTGAAGCGCGAGGTTGCTGCCTGAAAATGGCAGGTGTTCCGTGGAGCGAATGTCAAGTTAGGAAACTGGCGACAAGTCACTGTACAAGTAGATAATCCTGTTTTGGGCAGGAGTGTGGAAATTTGCGGATATTGGGTCTGCGATACACACGGTTGAGTGTACAGTCACCACTTGTCGTACTGATTTTAAGTGCGAAAAGGAGGCGGCTTTTTTTATGGCAAGTCAAGTAATGAGGATTACACTGAAGGCATATGACCATCAGCTGGTTGATCAGTCTGCTGGGAAGATTATTGAGACTGTAAAGAAAACGGGAGCTAAGGTGAGTGGACCGGTACCACTTCCAACAAAGAAGGAAGTAGTTACTATTTTAAGGGCGGTGCACAAATACAAAGACTCCAGGGAGCAGTTTGAGCAGAGGACGCATAAGAGGCTGATTGATATTATGTCCCCATCCCAGAAGACAGTAGATGCACTGGCTAGGTTAGAGATGCCGGCAGGCGTATTTATTGACATCAAGATGAAGGAAAAGAAATAAGAACAAGTAAAGAATCCTTAGGGTTAATATATAGAGTTCAGGCGCTCGGTTATATAGCCATCTAGGATGAGCAGGAGGTTTTTGCAGCGCGGGAACCGATTGCTCCGCTGTAGATTAAATAGGAGGTGCAACAATGCAGAAGGCTATTTTAGCAACAAAAGTCGGAATGACTCAAATCTTCAATGAAGACGGAGTTTTGACTCCAGTAACCGTTTTACAGGCTGGACCATGTGTTGTAACACAGGTTAAAACAGTTGAAAACGACGGATATAGCGCAGTACAGGTTGGCTTTGGCGACATCAGGGAAAAGCTGGTAAACAAGCCGAAGAAAGGACACTTTGCAAAGGCGGGTGTTGCCAACAAGAGATATCTTAGAGAATTCAGGTTTGACAATGCTGAGGAGTATACCGTAGGACAGGAAATCAAGGTTGACATCTTTACCGAGGGTGACAAAATTGATGCAACTGCTAAGTCAAAGGGTAAAGGGTTCCAGGGCGCAATCAAGCGTCACGGACAGTCCAGAGGACCTATGACCCATGGTTCCAAGTTCCACAGGCATGCAGGTTCCAACGGCGCTGCTTCCGATCCGAGCAAGGTATTCAAGGGTAAGAAGATGCCAGGACATATGGGCGCTGTAAGAGTTACTATCCAGAACCTTGAGATTGTAAGGGTAGATGCAGAAAATAACGTTATCTTAGTAAAGGGCGCTGTTCCAGGTCCTAAGAAATCTATGGTAATGATTAGAGAAGCAGTAAAGGCAAACTAAGAGCTTTAAGGAAGGAGGAATATACAGATGGCAAACGTATCTGTTTACAATATGGAAGGCAAAGAAGTCGGCTCTATGGAGCTTAACGATAAAATATTTGCTGCTCCAATAAATGAACATTTAGTTCACATGGCTGTAGTATTACAGTTAGCCAATAAGCGCCAGGGAACGCAGAGCGCTAAGACCCGCGCCGAAGTAAGCGGCGGCGGAAGGAAACCATGGAGGCAGAAAGGAACCGGTCATGCAAGGCAGGGTTCAACCAGGTCTCCACAGTGGACCGGCGGCGGAGTTGTATTTGCACCAAAGCCAAGGGATTATTCCTTTAAGATGAACAGGAAGGAAAAGGCAGCGGCAATTCGTTCTGCTTTAAGCTCCAGGGTAGGAGAGAACAAGCTTGTTGTTCTTGACGAATTAAAATTAGAAGAAATTAAGACAAAGAAAATGGTTGAAGTCCTTAACAACTTAAACCTCAACAAGGCTTTGGTTGTTACAGCAGAAAAGGACGACAACGTAGTCCTTTCTACAAGGAATTTGCCTAAGGTAAGGGCTGCTTTCGCAGGTACAATCAATGTATATGACATCTTAAAGTATGACACAGTTGTGATTACTAAGGATGCAGTTGCAAAGCTTGAGGAGGTGTACGCATAATGGCAGATTTAAAATATTATGACATTATTTTAAAACCAATCATTACTGAGAAGAGTATGAACGCTATGTCTGAAAAGAAATATACTTTCTCTGTACACACAGATGCAACAAAGAACCAGATTAAGGAAGCTGTAGAAAAGATGTTTGCCGGAACAAAGGTAAAGAGCGTAAACACAATGAACCTGGCCGGTAAAAAGAGACGCCGCGGAAATACCGTTGGCAAGACGGCTAAGGCTAAGAAGGCTATTGTTCAGCTGACAGAGGATAGCGCAGAAATTGAGATTTTTGCAGGACTCTAAAAGAAAACTAAAGTTTTCTTTTTCCAAGTTTCACAAAGAACATGAAACTTTAGCACAGAAAGAAGATTCTTCTGTTTGCAAGAGCTGAAATATAGTGCGGTATGCACGATTATCGGGGCTTCTTCCCCGGATGATAGAAGAAAGGAGAAACATCATGGGAATTAAAAAGTTTAACCCATATACACCTTCCAGAAGACACATGACAGGTTCTGATTTTTCTGAGATTACAGCAAGTAAGCCGGAAAAATCTTTAGTTGTTTCTTTAAAGAAGTCCTCTGGACGTAACAATCAGGGAAAAATTACAGTAAGGCACCGCGGCGGCGGAAATAGAAGAAAATACAGAATTATTGACTTTAAGAGGAATAAAGATGGTATTCCAGCAACGGTTAAGACCATTGAATATGATCCGAACAGGACGGCAAATATTGCGTTAATCTGCTATGCAGACGGACAGAAGGCTTATATCCTTGCGCCTAACGGTTTGAAGGTTGGCCAGAAGGTTATGAACGGACCGGAAGCAGAAGTCCGCGTTGGAAACTGCCTGCCATTTACAGCAATTCCGGTTGGTACTCAGGTACACAACGTAGAATTATATCCAGGCAGAGGCGGCCAGTTAGTACGTTCCGCAGGCAATAGCGCGCAGTTAATGGCGAAAGAAGGAAAATATGCAACACTTCGTCTTCCTTCCGGTGAAATGAGAATGGTTCCGATTGTATGCAGGGCAACAGTTGGACAGGTTGGAAATATCGACCATGAATTGATCAATATTGGTAAAGCGGGACGTAAGCGCCATATGGGTATCCGGCCTACTGTACGCGGTTCTGTTATGAACCCGAACGACCATCCACACGGCGGTGGTGAAGGTAAGACTGGAATCGGCCGTCCAGGTCCATGTACGCCTTGGGGCAAGCCGGCTCTTGGTTTAAAGACCAGAAAGGCAAACAAGCAGTCTAACAAGTTGATCGTAAGAAGAAGAGACGGTAAGGCATTAGGTAAATAAGGAGGTATCATTCATGGCACGTTCATTAAAGAAGGGACCATTTGCTGACGCTCATTTATTGAAGAAAGTAGATGAGATGAATAAAGCAGGCAATAAACAGGTTATTAAGACCTGGTCACGCCGCTCCACTATCTTCCCTACATTTGTAGGCCATACTTTTGCAGTGCATGACGGAAGAAGGCATGTACCTGTATATGTGACAGAGGATATGGTTGGGCACAAGCTTGGCGAGTTTGTAGCAACCAGAACTTACAGGGGCCACGGTAAGGATGAGAAAAAAGGAAGAAAATAGTCATTTAACATTGGGATATATTTGAAAGGAGGCTTCATTCAATGGCAAAGGGACATAGATCTCAAATCAAACGAGAGAGAAATGAGAACCAGAGAGAGACAAGGCCGCATGCTAAGTTATCCTATGCTAGGGTTTCTGTTCAGAAGGCTTGCTTTGTACTGGATGCCATCAGAGGCAAGGACGTAAAAACAGCACTTGGTATTTTAGCTTATAATCCAAGGTACGCTTCAACTTTAATAGAGAAATTATTAAAATCAGCTATCGCTAATGCTGAAAACAACAACGGCATGGACCCGGAAAACCTTTATGTAGCGGCTTGCTATGCAAACAAGGGACCAACAATGAAGAGAATCAGACCAAGGGCACAAGGAAGAGCTTACAGGATCGAAAAGAGAATGAGCCACATTACAATTGTGCTTGATGAAAGATAGGAGGGCAAACATGGGACAAAAAGTTAATCCTCATGGTTTAAGAGTCGGAGTCATTGCTGATTGGGACTCTAGATGGTATGCAGAGGCTGATTTCGCAGATAATTTAGTAGAAGACTATAATCTCAGGAAATTCCTGAAAAAGAAATTATACAATGCCGGCATTGCAAAGATTGAGATTGAGCGTTCTGCCGACAGGGTAAAAATTATTGTTTTCACAGCTAAGCCTGGCGTTGTTATTGGTAAAGGCGGAGCTGAGATTGAGAAATTAAAAAATGAACTGACCAAAATGACAAAGGTTAAGGTTTTAGTTGATATTAAGGAAGTTAAGAAACCGGACGGCAATGCTCAGTTAGTTGCTGAAAATATCGCTCAGCAGCTTGAAAATCGTATTTCCTTCCGCCGGGCTATGAAGTCCACCATGTCCAGGTCTATGAAGTCTGGCGCATTGGGAATCAAGACCGCAGTATCCGGCCGTCTTGGCGGCGCTGATATGGCTCGTACTGAATTCTACAGCGAGGGTACGATTCCGCTTCAGACCCTTCGTGCAAACATTGATTATGGTTTTGCAGAGGCTGATACAACTTATGGTAAACTTGGAGTTAAGGTTTGGATTTACCAGGGTGAAGTACTTCCAACGAAAGGAACAAAAAAGGAAGGGAGCGATAAATAATGTTAATGCCTAAGAGAGTAAAACGCCGTAAACAGTTCCGTGGTTCTATGAAAGGCAAGGCACTGAGAGGTAATAAGATTACCCACGGCGAGTATGGTATTGTGGCTTTAGAGCCAGCATGGATTAAATCTAACCAGATTGAAGCTGCCCGTATTGCGATGACGCGTTACATTAAGCGTGGCGGTAAAGTTTGGATTAAAATATTCCCAGATAAACCGGTAACAACAAAGCCAGCAGAAACCCGTATGGGTTCTGGAAAGGGCTCTTTAGAGTATTGGGTAGCAGTAGTTAAGCCAGGCCGCGTTATGTTTGAGATTGCCGGGGTTCCAGAAGAAACCGCTAGAGAAGCTTTGCGTCTTGCTACACACAAATTACCTGTAAAATGTAAAGTCGTTTCTCGTGCAGATTTAGAGGGAGGTGCCGGCAGTGAAGAGTAAAAATTATGTAAAAGACTTAGCAAGTAAATCTATTGCAGAATTAAATGAAGAATTAGTAGCTGCTAAAAAGGAACTTTTCAATTTACGGTTCCAGAACGCAACAAATCAGTTGGACAACACAAGCAGGATTAAAGAGGTAAGGAAGAATATCGCAAGAATTCAGACCGTTATCTCTGCTCAGGCAAAATAATAGATTCCGTTGTGCGTCGGATTGATAGAAAGGAGAATTGTTGTGGAAAGAAATTTGAGAAAAACGCGTACTGGCAAAGTAGTAAGCGATAAAATGGATAAAACAATTGTAGTAGCTGTAGTTGACAATGTAAAGCATCCGCTTTATGGAAAAATTGTTAAGAGAACCTACAAGCTGAAAGCTCATGATGAAAACAATGAGTGCAAAATCGGCGATCGGGTAAAGGTTATGGAAACCAGGCCACTGTCTAAGGATAAGAGATGGAGACTGGTAGAGATTATTGAGAAAGCAAAATAATCAGGTCGAAAGGAGAATTAAGGTATGATCCAGCAGGAGTCAAGACTTAGAGTTGCTGATAATACCGGTGCCAAGGAATTACTTTGTATCCGTGTATTAGGTGGTTCAACCAGAAGATATGCAGCTATTGGTGATATTATCGTTGCTACGGTTAAAGATGCAACACCAGGTGGTGTTGTTAAGAAGGGCGATGTTGTTAAGGCAGTAGTTGTCCGTACAGTAAAGGGAACTCGTCGTAAGGATGGTTCCTATATCAGATTTGATGAGAATGCAGCAGTTATTATTAAAGATGACAAGAACCCTAGAGGAACTCGTATTTTCGGGCCTGTTGCCAGGGAATTAAGGGAAAAACAGTTCATGAAAATCGTTTCTTTAGCACCAGAAGTGTTATAAGGAGGTGTCGGCAGTGGCAACTAGTAAAATTAAGAAAGGTGATACTGTAAAGGTTATTACCGGTAAAGATAAAGGCAAAGAGGGCAAAGTCCTTTCTGTAAAAAATGGAAGGGTATTAGTTGAAGGCGTCAACACTGTGACTAAGCATTCTAAGCCAAACCAGGCGAACCCAAATGGCGGAATTATCCACCAGGAAGCTCCAATTGATATTTCAAACGTAATGTATGTAAATAAAGGCAAAACTACAAGAGTTGGCTTTAGGCTGGACGGAGACAAGAAGGTCCGTATTGCAAAAGCAACTGGCGAAGTTATTGACTAATCGCAGGGAGGAGGAAATATACTTTGGCTCGTTTAAAAGATAAATATTTAAATGAAATCGTAGATGGCATGGTAAAGAAGTTTGAATATAAAAACAAAATGCAGGTGCCGAAGCTTGAGAAGATCGTAATCAACATGGGTGTTGGTGAGGCAAAAGAGAACGCTAAGGTTTTAGAGTCCGCTGTGAAGGATTTAGAGACAATCACAGGACAGAAGGCTGTTCTTACAAAGGCTAAAAAGTCAGTGGCTAACTTCAAAATCAGAGAGGGTATGGCGATTGGCTGCAAGGTTACTTTGAGAGGCGAAAAGATGTACGAGTTCGCAGACCGTCTTATTAACCTGGCTTTACCTAGAGTCCGTGACTTTAGGGGCGTTAATCCTAACGCATTTGATGGAAGAGGAAATTATGCCCTGGGTATTAAGGAGCAGCTGATTTTCCCTGAAATCGAATATGATAAGATTGACAAGGTAAGAGGTATGGATGTTATTTTCGTAACTACAGCTAATACTGATGAAGAAGCCCGCGAGCTGCTTACACAGTTTGGCATGCCGTTTTCAAAATAGTTAGGAGGTAAATTTCATGGCTAAAACGTCTATGAAGGTAAAGCAGCAGCGTCCTGCAAAATTCTCTACAAGAGAATATAATCGTTGTAGAATCTGTGGTCGTCCACACGCTTATTTGAGAAAATACGGAATCTGCAGAATCTGCTTCCGTGAATTGGCTTATAAAGGACAGATCCCAGGAGTTAAGAAAGCAAGCTGGTAAAAGGAGGAACAACCAAATGACAATGAGCGATCCAATTGCAGATATGCTTACAAGAATCCGTAATGCAAATACTGCTAAACATGATACAGTTGATGTACCTGCTTCAAAGATGAAGGTTGCTATTGCAGATATTCTCTTAAAAGAGGGTTATATTAAAGGCTATACATTAGAAGAGGTTGGCGGCTTTAACAGCATTCATATTACATTAAAGTATGGTCAGGATAAGAACGTTAAGATCATCAGCGGCCTTAAGAGGATTTCTAAGCCGGGTCTGCGCGTTTATACAAGTTCTGAGAACCTTCCAAAGGTTTTAGGAGGTTTAGGAACCGCTATTATTTCTACAAATCAGGGCGTTATTACTGATAAGGAAGCAAGGAAGCTGGGTATTGGCGGCGAAGTATTAGCCTTTATCTGGTAAGAAGAATAAATTTTTATGATAGCGGGGCTACGGGCTCTGTGTGAAAAATATGAGACTTTTTGATTAAAGCTTTATAAAAAATTAGGAGGTACGGGCATGTCACGAATCGGAAGAATGCCAATCGCGATACCGGCAGGCGTAACTGTTGATATTGCAGAAAATAATAAGGTGACTGTAAAAGGTCCAAAGGGAACACTTGAGAGAGTATTGCCATCCGGGATGATGATTAAGAAAGAGGGCGAGGAGATTATTGTTTCCCGTCCAAACGATTTGAAGAAGATGAAATCCTTACACGGATTAACAAGAACCCTGATTAACAACATGGTGGTCGGCGTTACACAGGGCTATGAAAAGGTGCTGGAAGTTAACGGCGTTGGTTACAGGGCAGCTAAGCAGGGAAAGACATTGACTTTATCCCTTGGATATTCCCATCCGGTTATTATGGAAGACCCGGAAGGCGTTGAGTCAGTTCTTGAAGGACAGAATAAGATTATTGTTAAGGGTATAGATAAAGAAAAAGTTGGCCAATACGCTGCTGAAATCAGAGAGAAGAGAAGGCCGGAACCTTACAAGGGCAAAGGTATCAAGTATGCTGATGAAGTTATCAGACGTAAAGTTGGTAAGACTGGTAAGAAATAATTGAGAGGAGAATAGACAATGGTTAAGAAGGAATCAAGAAATAAAATCCGTGAAAATAAACACAAAAGAATCCGTAACCGTTTTTCTGGGACTGCCCAGAGACCGCGTTTAGCAGTGTTTAGAAGTAATAATCATATGTACGCTCAGATTATTGACGACACAGTTGGCAATACCTTAGTATCGGCTTCTACTCTTCAGAAAGACGTAAAAGCGGAATTAGAAAAAACAAATAATGTCGAAGCAGCTTCCAAGTTAGGCGAAGTAATTGCAAAAAGGGCATTAGAGAAAGGTATTACAAACGTTGTCTTTGATAGAGGCGGCTTCATATATCAGGGTAAGGTTAAAGCGTTAGCAGATGCAGCAAGAGAAGCTGGTCTGCAATTCTAAGCGAGGAGGAAAAAGTTGCATGAAACGTGAAATCATTGATGCCAGTCAGTTAGAATTAGAAGATAAAGTAGTATCCATCAAACGTGTTACCAAAGTAGTAAAAGGTGGACGTAACATGCGGTTTACTGCACTGGTAGTTGTTGGTGACAAAAACGGGCATGTTGGAGCCGGTTTAGGAAAGGCAGCTGAAATCCCTGAAGCAATCCGTAAGGGAAAGGAAGACGCGATTAAGAAATTGATTAGTCTGCCTTTAGATGAAAATGGAAGCGTACCACATGATTTTATAGGCAAATTCGGAAGCGCTACCGTGATGTTAAAGCGGTCCCCAGAAGGTACTGGTATCATCGCAGGCGGTCCTGCCCGTTCCGTACTTGAGTTAGCTGGCTTCGAGAACATCCGTACTAAGTCCTTAGGCTCTAACAATAAGCAGAACGTAGTTCTTGCTACAATCCAGGGCTTAAGCCAGTTAAAGACTCCAGAAGAGGTAGCTAGGCTGCGTGGTATTTCTGTAGAAGAGCTTTTAGGCTGATTAGGAGGGAAATAAAGTGGCAGAAAAGTTAAGAATAACATTAGTAAAGTCTACGATTGGCGCGATTCCAAAGCACAGGAAGACAGTAGCGGCATTAGGCTTAAAAAAGCTGAATAAGACAGTTGAGCTGCCAGATAATGATGCAGTTAGGGGCATGATTTGGCAGGTAAAGCATTTAGTTAAGGTTGAAGAAATTTAATCGAATTACCAAATTTATTAAGGAGGTGCAAGCAGGATGAATTTATTTGATTTAAGACCTGCAGACGGCTCAAAACACAGTGATAACTTTAGAAGAGGCCGTGGGCATGGTTCTGGAAACGGAAAAACTGCCGGCAAGGGCCATAAGGGTCAGAAGGCCCGTTCTGGAGCTACCCGTCCTGGTTTTGAAGGCGGTCAGATGCCATTATACAGAAGATTACCTAAGAGAGGCTTTACATGCCCAAGCTCTAAGAATATTGTAGCAATTAATGTAGATGTGCTTAATCGTTTTGAGGATGGTGCAGAGGTAACAATTGAAAGCTTACTGGAGACAGGAGCTATCAAAAATCCAAAAGACGGTGTTAAGATTTTGGGAAATGGAGAATTAACTAAGAAGCTTACTGTTAAAGTAAATGCATTCAGTGCAGGTGCAGTAGAGAAAATCGAAGCTCTTGGTGGAAAAGCTGAGGTGATTTAGGATGATTAAAACACTCCGTAATGCCCTTAGGATTAAGGATATTAGGATGAAACTCCTTTATACCTTTGCGGCTATGCTGATTGTGCGGCTTGGCTGTCAGCTTCCGATTCCGGGCGTAAACAGAGATTTTTTCGCCAGCTGGTTTAACCAGCAGACTGCATTAAGCTTTTTTGACGCTATGACGGGCGGTTCTTTTACCCAGATGTCGATTTTTGCATTGAACATTACCCCATATATCACATCTTCTATTATTATGCAGCTGATGACGATTGCAATTCCAAAATTAGAGGAAATGCAAAAGGACGGCGAAGACGGAAGAAAAAAGATTGCAGAGTACACCCGATATGTAACGGTTGCCTTAGCTATTATTGAAAGCTTGGCTATGGCTGTTGGATTTGGAAACCAGGGATTGTTAGAGGGAGGATTGAACTTCACAAACGCAGTCATTATTACGGTTTCTCTTACAGCAGGATCTGCCTTCCTGATGTGGTTAGGGGAAAGGATTACGCAGAATGGTGTGGGAAATGGTATTTCCATTATTTTGTTAATCAATATTGTTTCCAGGATTCCAAACGATATGATGACGTTGTATAACAGGTTTATTGCTAATGCATCGGTTATGAATAAGATTATCGCGGCTGTTGTAATCCTGGCTGTTATCCTGGCTATGGTAGTATTTATTATTATCTTACAGGATGGCGAAAGAAAGATCCCAGTACAGTATGCAAAGAAGGTACAGGGAAGGAAAATGATAGGAGGCCAGTCTTCCCATATTCCTTTAAAGGTAAATACAGCAGGCGTTATTCCTGCTATTTTTGCCAGCTCCCTGATGTCCTTCCCTATTGTAATTGCAAGCTTTATGGGAATAGCCCCTGCTTCGGGGCCTACGGCTTCCCTGGTTCAAAAGCTTTTGAAAATCTGCAACCAGAGCGCATGGTGCAATTTTGCAAGTTTTGGGGAATTTAAGTATACCCTTGGCCTGGTAGTCTATATTGTATTGGTAATCTTTTTTGCATATTTTTATACTTCAATTACATTTAATCCGATTGAGGTATCCAATAATATGAAGAAACAGGGTGGATTTATTCCGGGTATCCGTCCGGGTAAACCTACCACAGATTATCTGACAAAGGTACTCAACAATATTATTTTTATCGGCGCTGTTGGCTTAATGGTCGTAGCTGTCGTACCGATTTTCTTCTCTGGTGCGTTTGGCGCGAATGTTTCCTTCAGCGGAACCTCCCTTATCATCATCGTTGGTGTTATTCTGGAGACCATGAAGCAGATTGAGTCCATGATGTTAGTACGTCATTATAAAGGATTTTTAAATGACTGATTATAGTCTGTAATAGATGAAATGCTAAGAGGGGGCGGTGAATTTTGATGTATTCATTGTCCCCTGCCTTATAAGTAAAGGAGAAAAAGGTATGAAGATTATTATGCTGGGAGCGCCTGGAGCCGGGAAGGGCACACAGGCAAAGAGGATTGCAGAAAAGTATAGTATTCCGCATATTTCTACAGGGGATATTTTCAGAGCGAACATAAAAAATAATACAGAATTGGGCCAGAAGGCGAAAACATATATGGACCAGGGGTTGTTGGTTCCTGACGAACTGGTAGTAGACCTGGTAGTGGACCGTTTGAGCCAGGAGGATGCGAAAAACGGTTATGTTTTAGACGGTTTTCCAAGGACGATACCGCAGGCGGAGGCGTTGGATACTGCTCTTTCTAAAAAGAGCGAGTCTGTGGATTACGCCGTAGATGTAGAGGTCCCGGACGGGGATATTATAGACAGGATGTCCGGCAGGCGTTCTTGCAGCCAGTGTGGGGCGAGCTATCATGTAACCTTTAATCCTCCAAAGGAGGAAGGCGTATGCGACGCCTGCGGCGCGGCGCTTATTTTAAGGGAAGACGATAAGCCTGAGACTGTGGCAAAAAGGCTTTCTGTATACCATGAGCAGACCCAGCCGCTGATCGACTATTATACAGGCAAGGGAATTATAAAAGAAGTAGATGGAACGATGGGCATGGATGAGGTATTTGATGCCATTACAAAAATATTAGGGTGATTTATATGTCTGTGACAATAAAATCTAACAGGGAGATTGAATTGATGCGTGAGGCTGGCAAAATACTCTGTCAGGTTCACGAGGAATTAGAAAAAGCAATTAGGCCAGGTATTTCTACGAAGGATATTGACAGGCTGGGTAGGGAATTGATAAAAAGCTACGGATGCGAACCGTCCTTTTTGAACTACAATGGCTATCCTGCAGCTATTTGCGTGTCTGTGAACGACGAGGTAGTACATGGAATCCCGAATAAAAAGCATATTCTTCATGAAGGGGATATTGTCAGCCTGGATGCCGGGGTAATCTATAAAGGCTACCATTCTGACGCCGCCAGAACGCATGCGGTAGGGGAAATCAGCCAGGAAGCAAAGCGGCTGATTGATGTTACAAAAGAAAGCTTTTTTGAAGGTATGAAATATGCAAAGGCAGGAAATCATTTATTTGATATTTCCAGGGCAATCCAGAAGTACGTAGAGGCAAATGGCTTTTCTGTTGTCAGGGATTTAGTGGGTCATGGAATCGGAAAAAATCTCCATGAGGAGCCCCAGATTCCGAATTTTAAGCAGATTGGCCGGGGAATGCGCCTGCAGCCCGGAATGACTCTTGCTATTGAGCCTATGGTAAACGCCGGGGCTTATGATGTGTGGTGGCTGGAGGACGACTGGACAGTAGTAACCCAGGACGGCTCCCTTTCCGCTCATTATGAAAATACCGTATTAATTACGGAGGGCGAGCCGGAGCTTTTGTCTCTGCCTGCGTTCCGTTAGAATATCCATCGTATAGAAATATAGGAGGTTAGACATGTCAAAAGCAGATGTAGTTGAAATTGAAGGAACCGTTGTGGAAAAGCTCCCAAACGCGATGTTCCGGGTGGAGCTGGAAAACGGCCATATTGTGCTGGCCCATATCAGCGGTAAATTAAGAATGAACTTTATCCGTATTTTACCTGGCGATAAGGTAACGTTGGAGCTTTCTCCATATGATTTGACAAAGGGAAGAATTATCTGGAGAGATAAATAGACAGGCGCGGCCTGGATATGGAAATAAAAGAGCCCGGTTATTGGAGACAATGGCCGGGTTGTTTCGTTGTTTGCGCCTGCGCGCTGCCTGGCTCAAACTTTTTTACTGCCAGGTTTGTGTCCGCACGGCAATCACAAACCTAACAGGCACAAAAGGCCGTGCAGAAATGAGGTTAAGAGTGAAAGATTTTAAAAATCTTTCACAACCAAGTTTGTGTCTGCACGGCAACCACAAACTTAATATGCACAAAAGGCCGTGCAGAAATGAGGTTAAGCATGAAATCATCAAATGACTTGCGGACTGCGCTGCGTGCGATAGACCATAAGAGCTACCCTGCGTATAAATCTTTGGCAGGCAGCTACCAGTTCGGAAATTATAGTTTGTTTATCGACCATGTACAGGGAGACCCCTTTGCGTCTCCTTCCAGTCTGCATGTGGAGGTTATGCACAAAGCGGCTGTTTTTCCAGAGGAATATTATAAGGAACGCTGTGCAAGGACAGCTCTTTCAGATTTTTTAACCAGACGGCTGGCTTCCTGCTTTGAGGATTATAATTTTAAAGCGAAGGGCTCCGGGAAAAGCGGGCTTTTATCCATTAGCCGCTGCGGACAGGAGGTTTTAGAGCGGAGCGCGTGTGAAATTACGGACGGCAAGATTATCGCCCGCTTTCATGTAGGCTTTCCGGCCTTTGGCCGTACCATCAACGCCGGAGAGCTGGAGCGTATTTTGTTTGACTTTCTGCCGCGCTGTGTAGAAAGCAGCCTGTTCTACCGGAAGCTGGACGGGAAAAAGGTAGAGAGCGCTATCTTTTTGGCTGAAGACCAGGAGGCGCTGCGGAATATCCTTTTAGAGGAAAGGCTGGTTGCTTTTGTGGCGAACGGCGCTGTTCTTCCAAGGAAAAGCGGCGTGTCGGATCTGCCTTTAAAGGACAGCGTGCCTTTTGCGGCTCCGGCGGCGATGGAACGCTCCTTTACTCTGCCTCATAAGGGAGAAATTAAGGGAATGGCGATACCGGAAGGAATTACGCTGATTGTAGGCGGCGGGTATCATGGAAAATCAACGCTTTTGGAGGCTCTGCAAACAGGGGTTTATAACCATATTGCAGGAGATGGGAGAGAGTATGTAATTACGGACGCCACCGCTGTTAAGCTTCGGGCAGAGGACGGACGTTCGATTCGGAATGTGGATATTTCTCTGTTTATCAATGATTTGCCAAATAAAAAGGATACCTCCGATTTTTCTACGCCGGACGCCAGCGGCAGCACCTCCCAGGCGGCGGGAGTGGTTGAGAATATGGAGGCCGGCTCCCGGCTGTTTTTGATTGACGAGGATACCTCCGCTACAAACTTTATGGTGCGGGACGATTTTATGCAGCAGGTCATCAGCCGCGAAAAGGAGCCGATTACTCCGTTTTTGGAAAGAGCCAGGGACCTTTATGAAAAGGAAGGGATTTCTACGATTCTGGTAGCCGGAAGCTCTGGGGCGTTCTTTTATATTGCGGATAAAATCCTTCAGATGGACTGCTACCGCCCGGTGGATATTACGGACTATGTAAAGGGGCTTTGCGAGGAGCATTCTGCCCCAAGGACATCGGCTCCCGGCTTTATGGCGCCGGATTATAAAAAGCGCGCCCTGCCGCCGTACAGACGGAGCAGACAAAACGGCAGGGAGGCTTATGGAAGAGGGCGCCAGGGAGCCGGAGGCCGTCATGAGCATATGAAAGCCAAGACCTTTGGACGGGATTCCTTTTCTCTGGATAAAGAAACGGTGGATTTGCGTTATGTGGAGCAAATTGCTGATTCGGAGCAGACGGCGGCTCTGGCTCATTTATTACGCTATGGATTGGAAGAGGCGATAGACGGGAAGCGTACGATTCAGCAGGTTGTTGCCGTTTTGTTTGATTTGCTGGATAAAAAGGGGTGGGAGCCTTTCTGCGGCTCTTATATCCCTTGCGGACTGGCAAAGCCAAGGAGACAGGAAATGTTTGCCTGCTTGAACCGGTTTAGAGGGTAAAAAGAAATTTAGAAAGTATTGCAAGAAGAATATGAATAAAAAATGTCACAGATAAAACGGATAGATTGTATAATGTGTGGGAATTTTATAAAAGATAAAGGAAGATAAAACTCATTTAATTGTAATAGGGGAGTTATTTTTATGGAACTAAGGGAAATTGGATGTATGATTTATAAAATACGTACAGAAAAGGAGATTCACCAAGAGGAATTATGTCGTGGAGTCTGTTCTGTCCCTACGCTCTCCCGGTTGGAAACGGGAGAGCGCAGGCCAGATATATTGATTTTTAACACGTTACTGCAGCGACTGGGCGTAGATTCTAATATAATTGATATTGTACTGTCTTTGGAAGAGTTTGAGTATTTTATAAAGCGGCGCAATGTAGAAATTTCTCTGTCTACAGAGGAGTATGAAAGAGCGGAAAGAGAGCTGGAAGAATTAGAAAGGGACGAGGAAGGGGGGCTTCGTCGGCAGGATATTTATCGGCTTTATGGGGCGCTTTATTTGTCGTGGGGGAAAGAGAAAGAGGCAGAAGAATATCTGCATAAAGCTATATTAGAAACTGTACCAGAGTTTGATGGAATTGTTTCTCAGGGGAGAAAGAGACATTTTATGAAGCTTTGGTTGAGCGAAGTGGAAACGGCGCTTTTTCTGCTGTATGCTTTTGTAAAGGAAGAGGCAGAAAGAGAAAGACTTCTATTACTTTTAAAAGTATATATTGAGCAAAAGATAACAGATGAAAAGGTATATAACAGGCAAATAGCACAGGTTATGTATTTGCTGGCAGAGGTAAAAAAGCAGAGCGGACAGTGGCAGGAATGTTTCCAGTATTGTGAAGGAGTAATAGCAGCAGAGGCAGAAAACGGTATTCTATTTTTGTTACCTCATGCGTTGAGGATGGAGGCTTTTTGTTTGGAGCAGGGAATTTGGGCGCAAAATCAGGAGTTGAGGAAGAGGCAGTATAAGGCGCTGGAAGAGACATTAGAAGAGCATGGAGCTGGGATAACAGAGAGGAATCCTGTTTTATTTATGAAAGGGGCTTCCCAGGAAAAGTATTTGATTGATGAATTAATCCGAAAATCCAGAGAACGGAAAGGATTGTCCCAAGAGGAGTTAAGCGAGGGAATTTGTACGCCGGAAACTTTATCCAGAATAGAGACAGGGAAACGTAATCCAACGGTAAAGAATTTCCATGCATTAATGAAAAAGCTAGAATTGGGATTTGGGTATTATAATTTGGAAATTGAAGCAGAGAGGTTTGAAACTCTAGAAATGGAAAGAGAGTTGCAAAAGCGCATAATCTTTTGGGACTTTAAAGAAGCAGGCAGGCTATTAAATATAATAGAGAAGGAAATTGATAATAGAAAGTTAAAGAATCGGCAATATTTGGAATATTATCACGCTCTTATAGACTGGAGACTTGGGAAAATAGATGATAGAGAGGTAATGTCCAGACTGGAAACTACATTAGGCCTGACATTGGAGAAGGAAGAAGATGGCTTTCAGATACCGAAGCAGCTTACTTTAATAGAGATTTATATTTTAAATAGTATTTCTAATGTATGGGGTAAAATGGGGGGAAGAAAAAAATCTGTAAAGATATTAGAATCCATTTACGAGTATTTTAAAGAAAGCCGTGTAAAAGATAAATTAGGGGCTCTGGAGTATGGGAAAAAATATCTGATGATTTTGGGTAATTTAGCATCCTATAAAGAAGAGACAGATGATTTGGAAAAAGCAATGGAATATATTGTAGAGGCTTTGGAAGAAAGTATAAAAAATAATATAGGTGTTAGGATAGGAAAATTTTTATTAACAAAGGGTTGCATTCAGGAGCGCATGGGGGAAATGAAGTGTGTCCAGACATATAAGAAGGTATACTATATATCTGGACTTTATAAGGATTTTGAAAGTCAGTCTATTGCGGATAAGCTTTTAAAGGAAAGCTTTGATTGTGAACTGTAACATTTAACTAGGCATAGTATTTCTCGCCATAATCTGTGATGTATAATGGGGTAAGTAAATAAGCTTTTTATAGTATGCATGTAATGTTTGTTACTGCTAATGTTTCTGTTAATAGGAAACATAGAGACAGATTTAGGATATAATTTAAATATTTCATTAAAAGCTCTTTTTTATCTCATTTAAAATCAATATATATAATTTATTTAGGAAAAGTCATGACGAAACTGGAAAAATTTACTTTCTATTTTCGTCATGGTTTTTTTTAGAAAATAATCATAAAATATAAATGAATTAATACAATAAATTTAGTAAATTACAAAGGAGGACGTACCTATGAGGAAAAAATAACAATGAAAATTTGGGAGTATTGCTTACAATAATATTGGTTATGAATTGTATTCCCCAAAGTATCCAAGCACAAGAAATAAAAGTGGCATCGGATATTGATTTTATGGATGTCTCTTATAAAATAGTTGGGAATGAAGTGCAGGAGAAAGTAAGTTTTTTAGACGTTGATGGGCTTGTAGCAACTATAACAAATGTTATATGTGAAAATGGAGAGGCAACTATAACAATTACAAAAAATAATATGATAATTTCAGAGGATACATATTATGCCAATTATGATATGTATTATAAAATAGCAAATGGCAAGATAGATGAAATAATGCCATATGGTAACGAAGTTACAGGCAGCCAGTATTGGCACAGATATGTTGGAGCGACTTCATATACCTATACTAACGATGGTATGAAGGTATTAATAACAGGAACAACAGCAGAAATAGCTGCTAGTTTAGTAAGGAAAATATCAATTCCTCTGTCTATCGGTATTTCCTTTGCTACATTTGTATATAATGTATGCCATTCAAATACTAATTATAAAAAGTTAGAGGTAAATTCAACTTTATATGAAGTACTTCGTAGTTATGATGATACTTATTATACACATTGCTGTCATTGCGTCTATAGAGGCTATGATTCAGGAGGGCATTTAATAAAGTCAGGGATTGATTATTACCAGGCGATTGGAAGTTAAAATATAGGGGCAAAAAGATAGACATGGAATTAAGTCTATCTTTTTGCCTAAATTTTATAGTATTTATAATTTGATGATTTCAGACATTAAGGAATTGTTAATTTTGGAATTAGCTGATAAAATTAAGGTAGTATTAAATAGATTATGAAAAATCGTCTTCATTTTCTTGGCTGTGGCCAATTATATTTTACTTACGGAAAGTTTTGGCGGCCTAACCTAAAGAAAGGGGAGATAAAGGCTTATGACCTCTGAATTCATTGAATTTACTGGAGTTGAACCAATTTTAGGTATAGTTGACACCATCAAAATTAAGAAGGAGGACTAGCTATGGAACAGGAGGAAAAGATAACTCTTACTTTTTCAAAAAAGAAATTTAAGAATATTTGCTTAAACTTTATGATGTGGCCCCAGGCTTTTTTTCTGATTATGACGGCGGCTTTTCGCTTTAGCGGTTGGGTTGGGGAGCTGCCGGAGCAGCATCAGAGATATGTTTTGCTGGGCGGCGGCTCTATCATAGTGTTTATAGTGATATATTATGTTTCTCTGGCTGTTTTATTGTATAAATATTATAAGGAAGAGGACCGTAAAAATTATTTTTATTTTCTGGCGTTTGAGGTTCTTTTAGTTATACTAACAATGATAATGGGTACCATGTATCGTTGGTGAATAGTATTATGGCAGCGTTACAGAAAGGATATACAGGGAATTATAGTTAACTCAATATCTTCCCTGGTAGGTCTGCTTTGCCAGCTGGGTATATTTAGAGATAAAATCTGTTTTGGCCTGTGTATAAGCATCCCGGTTGTATTGGTATTTTTTCCATAAATTTAACTTCATTGTCTCATAGGCCTTTGCTATAGCCGGGTTGTCTATAAGATAGTCCCTAAAATATAATTCGCTGTTGTCCCCGGCATGCCGTAGATGCAGATGGTATACCTTTTGTGCAAACCCATGCTCTGTATAGCCTTTATTCAGGGAAATTCTGTTTTTATCCTGACTCATGCAGAGCCAGCCGTTTTGACATAATAAGGTATTTAAATTTTTCATATTGCCGTTTTTTGATAGCTCTACCAGAATATCAATAATAGGCTTTGCCCAAATAGTTTCAACGGCGGTACTTCCGATATGGCTGATTCTTTTTATTTTATCTGCCGGAAAGAGCTTTTGCAGTGAAGCGGCTTCTTCTTTGTACCACTCTTTCCAGAGAGGGTTGTGCTCTGAAAGGGAGATTGGAAAGAGCCTCCACAGTTCTTCCAGGGACAGTTCAGATAATAGATTAGCCATAAGTTTCCTCCTTGCTTGGTTCTTCTGCTCTTTTGTTTACTGCTTTTATACTACTATATCAGAAAGCCCGTTGCAAGGGGGGGACGGCTGGAGAACTGGGAAAATTCGGGTAAAATGTACAGACAGGGAAGGAAAAACATGGTATAATAGAAATAATATTTTACAGGAAAGCGGGGAAAAGGGAATGGAGAAGAGAACAAAGGGGAAGCGGTCTTTTTTCAAGATTTTTTTAATAGCGGCAGTTTTTTTAGCGGCTTTTGTTTTGATAATGGAAGAGCCGGCGGGCGTAAAGGCGGCTGTAGCCGAGTGGAAGAAGGAAAAGATTTATGTAGCTGGGGACCGCGTTAGCCGGAAGGGGATAATCTATGAGGCGGCATGGTGGACGCAGGGGGAGGACCCGGCAAAACAGACGGACCCATGGGGCGTTTGGAAGAAGGTAGAAGGAACAAAGGATACTGAAAAAAAAGAAGAGAATAATAAGACAGAGACAAACGATAAAACTGAAAAGAACGATACAACAAAAACGGAGACTTCAAAAGGTACGGAGGCGAAGCCTGAAAAAAACAGTAATAAGAATAGCAGCAAGGATAAAAAAACGGGCCTGGCCAGCCATGTAATTACCGGGTATTGGCAGAATTTTGACAATGGCGCAAAATGCCTGAAAATCAGCGATGTGCCTAAGGGGTATAATCTGATTGCCGTGGCTTTTGCAGACTCTACCGCGACGCCGGGAAAAGTAACCTTTCGGTTGGACGATACCCTTTGCAGAAGATTAGGCGGTTATACAAAAAAGGAATTTATTAAGGATATTAAGGCGGCAAAGAAAAAAGGGCAGCGGGTAGTGATTTCTGTCGGCGGAGAAAATGGGAATGTCAGTGTTTCTAATGAGAAGGAGGCAAAGGCGTTTGCAGACAGCGTATATAAACTGATGAAGGAATACGGCTTTGACGGGGTGGATATTGACCTGGAGCATGGTATCAGCGCAAAATATATGGAAAAGGCTCTGCGCCAGTTGTCAAAAAAGGCAGGGGAGAGCTTGATTATTACAATGGCGCCTCAGACGCTGGATATGCAGAATACGAAAACAGAGTATTTTAAGCTGGCCTTAAAGATAAAGGATATATTGACGATTGTAAATACTCAGTATTATAATTCCGGCTCTATGCTGGGAGCGGATGGAAAGGTTTATTCCCAGGGAGGGGTGGATTTCCTTACAGCGTTGGCGGCGATTCCTTTGGAAAAGGGATTAAGACCAGATCAGGTGGGAATCGGCGTGCCTGCTTCTGTGAAGGGAGCTGGAAGCGGCTATGTATCTCCGGCTGTGGTTAATAAGGCCTTGGAGTGTCTGGCGAAAGGGAAAAAGGGAGGAAGCTACAAGCCAAAAAAGAAGTACCCTAAGCTTCGCGGGGCTATGTGCTGGTCTATTAATTGGGATGCGGCCAATAGCTATAAGTTTTTGAAAAAGGTACAGCCTACAGTGGAGGGGCTGCCTTGATTTACGTTATTATATATATAAAGAAAACCCCCGAAAGTATTCTAAATACTTTCGGGGGTTTTCTTTTATTATACTTAAATATCTATAACTTTTGCCCACTGACATTATAGCATATACAGAATAAGATTGCAACCTCTTTATTCTTGAGTTTCCGCATTTTGCAAAGGATAAGGCTGCCAGAGCGGAACGAATGGTTATTTTGCTCTCACACACCGAAGCAAAGTACAAATCTGCGGTTTTGTATGCCAGATTTGGACATAAATGGCCACCTCTGGTACACAAAACCACAAATTTGTGCTTTTAATGGTGCATATCAATGCAAAATAACCATTCGTTGCGCTCTGGCAGCCCCACTATTTGCAAAATGTGGAAACTCAAGCTTCATTATAAAATAGATAACCGAAACTTTCCAAATAAAATTGACGGAAATGGGATTGACAAATCTTTGATTATAGTATAATATGTATACATACATTATATAACGTTATATAGCGTTGTATAATGTATGAGAAAATATATACGGTATCTCTTATAAAGTGAGGAGGATAATGTATGGATACTACAAAAAAGAAAAAGAAATTTGAACTGCCGCACGTGTATACGATTGCCTTTCTGCTGATTGTTATATTCGGTATTCTGACTTGGGTTATTCCAAGCGGCCAGTTTGAAAGGACAGTTATTGATACGGCTGCTGGTGAAAGAGAAGTTGCCGTTGCCGGCACCTATCAGCAGGTAGACAAGGTAGATGCGGAAGGAAATGACCTGCGTCAGGGTATTATGGAGATTTTAATGGCTCCTACAAGAGGTATCCAGGCTGCTGCAGACGTTGTTGCTTTCGTTTTGCTGATTGGCGGAACCTTTGCTATTATTACAAAGACCAATGCGTTAAATGCTGGTATGAACCGTCTGATTAAACTGCTCCATGGCAAGGATATTTTGATTATACCAATCGTTATGGTGCTGTTCAGTGTCGGAGGAACTACCTTCGGTATGTCGGAGGAGGCGCTTCCATTCTATGCTATTTTCATGTGCGTATTCCTGAGTCTGGGCTACGATTCTATGACGGCTTTTATGGTATGCTTTATGGGGCCTCAGGTTGGTTACTGTGCATCGACGGTAAATCCATTTAATGTATTGATCGCGCAGGGTATCGCAGGTATCCATGGAAATCCGCAGTTGGGCTTCCGTTTCCTCCAGTGGGCTATCTTTACAGTGCTTGGCATCGCATGGGTTATGATGTATGCAAATAAAGTAAAGAAAAATCCAGAGATTTCGATTACATATAAAGATGATTTTGAGAAAAAGAAAGAATTTTTGGCTGAGGGAGCTGATGTAGACGATAGCTTTTCTCTGCGTCAGAAATTAGTATTGCTTACATTTGCCGTAGGTATGGGTATTATTGTATTCGGCCTTGTAAAATATGGCTGGTACATGGATGAAATCAGTATGGTATTCCTTGGCATGGGCTTACTTGCCGGTATCGTAGGCGGGCTTTCTGAAAAGGAAATGGCAAATGAGTTTGTAGAAGGTATGAAGGATTTTGCTTATGCAGCCGTTATTATTGGTATTGCAAGAGGTATCCTGGTAGTAGCTGAGGGCGGTATGATTATTGATACAATCCTGAATGCTATGGCTGGTATGCTGGCTGGAGCTCCTACAGCGGTATTTACAACTATGATGTATATTGTTCAGTCCTTATTGACAATTCTGGTTCCATCTTCTTCAGGCTTGGCAGCTTTGACTATCCCGGTTATGGCTCCTCTGACTGACTTGATGGGAGTAAACCCAGAGGCATCCGTTACTTGCCTTCAGTATGCAAACCAGATTATGAATACAGTAAGCCCTACCGCTGGTATGACCGTAGCAGGTCTGGCAGTATGTAAGATTTCTTTCCCGCAATGGTGGAAAACCAGTTGGAAATTTGTATTAATCATGACAGTGCTTGGTATTGCGTTTACTGCGATTTCCGGCATGATGCCAGTTTAAATTAAATTTGAAAGAGTAGAGAAGCAAGGTACGAGATTTGCGTCTGCGCGCTGCTTGGCTCAAACTCGTTGAGGCGTAGAAGGCAGCGCAGGAATGGAGTTAAACATGATATTATTATCAAAAACCATATTTACCGGCGTCAGTATGGAACCGCTGGATGGATTTGTCGCTATCGAGGGCAACAAAATTAAAGCTGTGGGCGCCAGGGAAGAGAGCCGGGAGTGGATAGAAAAGGACAGCCAGGTAATCGACCTGGGAGACAAGACAGTAACGGCTGGCTTTACAGATTGCCATACTTTTTTTACCGGATATGTGTTAAGGAGTCTTGGAGTGGATTTTTCCCAGATAAAAACGGATAAGGAAGCAGTTAAGGTTCTGAAAGAAGAGGAAGCAAGACTTGGCGAAGGCGCTCCGCTCTTTGGACATTGTTTCCAGAAGGATGTATATCAGGAAACAGAGGAAGGTCTTTTAGATAAAGAGTTCCCTAATACGCCGGTTGTTGTTTTTACCTTTGACAGAGATACCTGTCTTATGAATCAGGCGGCCAAAGAAAAATATCAATTCGGACCAGAGAAATGCTACGCTGAAATGATATACCGTATGATGCCGGATTATTTAAGCCGTCCAGATACAGAAGAGCGTTTTCTGGATTATGTGAAGATGCTGAATGAGAGAGGCATTACTACAATTAAGGAAATGACTTTTGATACTTCCTACGGCGTGACGGATATTTATGAGAAGCTGGAAAAGGAAAATCGTTTAAATATAAGGATTTCTTTTATGTCGCAGCCAGTAGGCGAGGGAATTAATATTCCTCATGGAAAGGAAATGCGCGATAAATTTACAGGTGAATTTGTTAAATTCGGCGGTTACAACCGGATGACGGACCGGAGTATTGGCAGCGGTATGGCAGAGCTTTTAGAGCCTTATGCTTCTACTGGGGTATTGTGCGATGTACCTGTAGAATGGGAGCTGATTACAAAGGAAACCCTGGAGGCGGATAAAAATGATTTCCGTTATTCTCTCCATTGCCAGGGCGATGGAGCTATCCGCCATACAGTAGAGCTATTTGATAAATGCCAGAAAAGGGATGGGAAGCTGAAAAACCGCCATGCGATTACAGATTTGGAATACAGTAATCCGGCAGACTTAGAAAAATTCGGAGAAATGGGCGGAATTGCAGAGGTTTACGCTCAAATCCAATCTTTAGATACAAAGGAAGATGTTCTTAATTTAATGAAAGAAAAGCTAGGTGGAGACAGAGGGAAAAATTACTGGAACAGGAGAAAAATGTGGGATGCCGGTATCTGCGTATCTTGCGGAACAGACCTGCCGTTACTAATACCAGATATACCAGAAGCAATCTGGTGCGGCTGCGGCGGCCATATGGCGGATGGGCAAACCCTGAATGAAGGAAATATGCTGGAAGTTCCAGAGATGCTCCTTGCATGGACAAAGAACGGACAGTATAATTGTTATAACGAAGAACGGCTGGGAACCATAGAGGAAGGCAAACTGGCGGATATTGCTGTTATAGATGCCAATGTATTTACTGCCTCAATGGAAGAGATAAAAAAGGCAAAGGTATGCCTGACTATTTCAGACGGCCGGATCGTATATGATGGACAATAAGATTGACACCTGGGGATATAGGTTAATAACAAGTTTTTAAAAAGAAAGGAAGATTGGCAATGAGCGCAAAATTAAATGCAAAGGAAGTAATTGGAAAAGTTTTAGAGGAAAAAGGGAAAATTAACCAGGTGTACTGGATTGCCTGCGGCGGTTCTTTAATTGATTTATATCCGGCTCACTGCATGATTAATGCAGAATCTGAGACGATTGAAAGCGGCTGGTACAATGCAAAGGAATTTTTACTTACAACGCCGAAGAAGCTTGGGAAGAATAGTCTGGCTATTGTATGCAGCCATTCTGGAAATACGCCGGAAACTGTAGAGGCAGCCTTTGCTGCAAAGAAAGCTGGAGCAGCCGTTATTACGTTAACAGATAGAGAAGGCTCTAAGTGCGACAGCGACGAGTTTATTTCCTGGGTATACCCATGGGGCAGCGACGTACCTCTTTCTGAAGTACCAAGCGGTATTACGACAGCCCTGGTAGCAGAGCTTTTGCTGGCGCAGGAGGGCTTTGGAAAGTATGATGTTATTATGGAAAGCATTGATAAGATGAACGGCATTGTAAAGGCGGCGATTGAGAAAGTAAATAAAGAGATGGGCGAGGCTTTTGCCGATGTTTGCGAAAAGCATAAATTCTTCTATATTTTAGGAAGCGGTTCTACCTTCAGCCAGACTTACGGCTTTGCTATTTGCTCTTTGATGGAGATGCAGTGGCAGCATTGCTCCTATATCCACAGCGGAGAATATTTCCATGGACCATTTGAGGTAACAGAGAACGGAGTATTCTATTTCCTGCAGATGGGCAGCGGCAAGTGCAGGCCGATGGATGAAAGGGCTTTGAAATTCCTTGAGCAGTATACAGATAGCTATATGGTGCTGGATGCCAGAGAATACGGCATGGATGCCATCGACCCGGAAGTATCCGATTACTTCGATCCAATGCTCTTCTATGCTATGAACTGCGAATTAAGGGCGGCAAGAGGCAAGAGATTTGACCATGATGTAGATTACAGACGTTATATGGGCGTTGTAGAGTACTAAAAGACATAAAAAGTATGATAGAAATGAGGGAAAAGCAGAAAATGAGCAAATATAAAGTTAAAGTATTAGGGTTTGGCGACAATGTAGTTGATAAATACGAGCATATTAAGACCATGTATCCAGGTGGAAATACCGTGAACTTTGCTGTTTATGCAAAAATGTTCGGCGCAGAAAAGAGCGCTTATATGGGATATTTCGGAAATGATGCAGAAGCAGAGCATGTAATTGCAAGCCTTGCCGAGGAAGGTATTGAAACAATAAAATGTAAGCAGCTTATTGGTGAAAACGGCTGCGCCAGAGCTACTTTAGAGGATGGAGACAGAGTATTTTTAGGTTCTAATGAAGGCGGTATCCGCGGAGAGACCCTGTATGTGCTGGATCGTTTTGATATGGAGTATATAAAAACCTTTGATTTAGTACATAGTGGAAATTATTGTTTTACAGAGCGTCAGCTTCCAAAGATTAAGGCGGCTGGGATTCCGGTAAGCTTTGATTTTTCAGATGATTCTACCCCGGAATACTATGAACAGATTGCGCCGTTTGTAGATTATGCTTTTATGTCGTGCAGTGAAATGACAGAGGATGAGATTAAAGAGCATTTAAAGAAGGTAGTTGGTTACGGACCGAAGTTTGCTTGTGCAAGCAGGGGTTCTGAGGGCTGTATTGCCTATGATGGAAAAGAATTTTATATACAGGAAGCTGTTCCGGCAGAAAAGGTAATTGATACGATGGGAGCAGGAGACAGCCTTTTAACTTCTTTCCTGGTAGGTTATCTGGCAGGGGCAGGTTCTATAAAAGAATGTTTAGAAGAAGCGGCCGGATTTGCAGCCAGCGTATGCGGTATTGAAGGCGCATGGGGACATGGAAAGAAGTATGAATAATTTCTAAAATTAAGATATAGCCGGGCGGTCCCGGCAACCATAATACTCTCACACACCGGACAGGGCACAGAAGAAATCTGTGCCCTGTCCGGCGTTTTTATAGGCTGTTTCTGAGAAAATATGAAAAATACGGAAATTCAGGAATTCATTTTTTATTGAAAAATCCTGAAAAGTATGATATTATTACGAATAGATGTCAAAAGCATCAAAAAATAAGGAGGATGAGATTATGAAAAAGAAACTAATTGCACTTGGCATGACTCTTTGCATGGGCCTTTCTTTAGTAGCTTGCGGCTCTAACGGCGGCGATACTCCTGCAGAGACAACACCGGCACAGACAGAGACCCCGGCGCAGACAGAGACGCCAGCAGCGGAGGATGTACAGCGTGAACCGGCTGGACAGATTATTATTGGCGATTCCAATGAAACAAGCGGAGATATTACTCCATATTGGACAAACAACAGTTCTGACTATAATGCATATAAAATGATTTCAGGTGCAGACACTGTAGCAATGACAGCAGATGAAGAATATATCTTCAATATGAACGTATTGGCAGAGGAGCCGCAGGAAACAGAGAATGAAGACGGAAGCAAGACCTATACCTATACAATTAAGGATGACCTGCTTTGGAGCAACGGCGAGCCGATTACAGCAGAGCAGTATGTATTTACCGCCCTGTTTTTAGGAAGCAAGGTTGTTTCTACAGATTTAAAGGCTACAAATGCGATTTATGACGTACAATATATTGACGGTATTGATGAATACATGGCGGGTAAGACAGATACCTTAAAGGGTATCCACCTGTTAGGAGACAAGCAGTTTTCTTTAACCGTACGGGCTGATAAACTTCCTTTCTACTATGGAAAGTCTCTGGCTACTATTTACCCAATGTATATGCCTGGCTGGGTACCAGAGGATGTTGCTATTGAAGAAACAGAAAACGGCGCTAAATTTAATGACAAGTTTACAGCAAAAAATATTAAGGATACCGTAGAGGCTGAAAGATGGAATCCAACAGCCAGCCATGGAGCTTATATGTTTGAAAGCTATGACAAGAGCGCTTACAGCTATACTTTGAAGGCAAATCCTAATTACGTAGGAAACTATGAAGGACGCACAGCGCAGATTGAAACGGTTATCCTTAAGTATACTCCACAGGATACCATGATGGATGAAATCAAGACAGGAAGCGTGGACCTGCTTTTACAGGCAGTTGACGGCAAGGAGATCAATGCCGGTCTCGATATGGTAGAGGCTGGTACTCACGGCTATATCAGCTATTCTCGTAATGGTTACGGCCAGCTGATTTTTAAATGTAATCTTGGACCTACACAGTTTGTTGAGGTACGTCAGGCAATCGCTTACTTGCTTGATAGAAATGAGTTTACAAAGACCTTTACAGGCGGCCATGGCAGCGTTGTAAATGGACAGTATGGAAATTCTCAGTGGATGACGCAGGATGCAGCGGATGAAATTGCAGCTTTAAATGCTTATAATTACAGCAAGGATGAAGCGATCAAGGTTCTGGAAGCAGGCGGCTGGACTCTGGGTAAGGACGGCAAGCCATACAGCGGAAGCGGACTTCGTTATAAGGAAGTAGACGGAAAACTTATGCCTTTGTCTATTAAGTGGTGTTCTTCTGAGAACAATTCCGTATCCGACCTGCTTGTTACTATGTTAGAGAAGAACCCGGACGTAGAAGCAGTAGGTATGGAGATTAACCAGAATGTAGTAACATTCAACGAGCTTTTAGCAGCTTACTATAACGATAAAGACGACTACAATATGTTCAACATGGCAGAAGGCTTTTCTGTTCCTTTTGATATAGCTGAGCAGTGGGCAGTTGGCGGCGGATATAACTACAACCGTATTGATGATGAACAGCTGCAGAACCTGGCTTCTGACTTAAATAAGATTGAAGAAGGCGACGATGAAACATATCTGGCAACCTGGGTTAAGTTCCAGCAGAGATTCAACGAGCTGCTGCCGAATATTCCTTTGTATTCCAATGAGTACCATGATTTCTTCTTAAACAAGGTAAAAGGCGTAGAAGGAAAGAATGATATATGGGATATTTCAAAGCAGATTGTTTATATGTGGATTGAAGAATAATAATAACGCATAAGACGCCATTTTAGTGTTGGGGCTGCTGCACAGTGATGTTACAGCAGCCCCTTTCACTAATCGTTCGTCCTATTTAGAATGCTATTGGGAGTATAGAGAAGGAATGGCATTCTAAATAGGACGAATAAAAAACAGAAAGCAGGTGTGAGATGTTAAGATATGTCGGAAAAAGAATTATTTATATTATAGGGGTATTTTTTCTGATTTCTATAATTATGTTCGGTATTTATAATGCGATACCAGGCGACCGGGCATTGACGCAGGTAGCCCCATTGAAGGGAAAGGTATCTGCAGAGCAGTTTGAGACGGCTTATCAGAAAGCCAGGGATGATTTGGGGATGGACGACCCGCTGCCAATTCGCTATGGAAAATGGATGGGGAACCTCTTAACAGGCGATTTGGGCTATTCTACCTTTTATCGGCAGGATGTAATTAAGGTAGTGAAATCTCCTCTTTTAGCTACGTTGTTTATTAATATTTTTGCAACGATTTTGGCGCTGGCAATTACGATTCCTCTGGGGATTTATTGTGCAGTAAAGAAGTTTTCTAAATTTGACAATGCAGTGCAGGTAGGGACCATCGTGGGCTATAGCGTCCCGTCCTTTGTTATTGCGCTTTTAAGTATATATGTGTTTGCTGTTATTTTAGGGTGGTTTCCGGTAAATGGAATGAATACTCCGAATTTTAAGGGAAATGGCTTTGAGTTCTTTGTAGACCGGATGTATTATTTGACCCTGCCGTTGTTTGTAATGACGATTGCATCTTTAGGAGGCATGACCCGTTACGTCCGCGCGGCAATGATCGACGCTCTTCGCATGGATTATATCCGTACGGCCAGGGCGAAAGGATTGAAGGAAAAAGTGGTTATTTACTCCCATGCGTGGAGAAACGCCCTGCTTCCAGTTATTACTTTGATTATTGGGTGGTTTTTAAGTATTTTCAGCGGCTCTATCATTATTGAGACCATGTTCGCTCTGAACGGGCTGGGCAAGCTGTACTATACCGGCCTTATGAACCAGGATTATGATGTGGCTCTGGCAATGCAGATGTTTTATGTAGTTATCAGTCTGGTGGGCAACCTGATTGTGGATTGAAGTTACGGTATTGTCGACCCTCGCGTCAGAGTAAATAAGTAGGAAGGAGAGCAGTATGGGTACAGAAAATAATACAAAAAAGAAAAGCTCTTTTTCCCTTATGTTTAAGAGGTTATTTGGGATAAATAAGAAAGAGCTGGATTTGTTTGAAGAGGAACAGATGCAGAGCCCGTTCCGCACAGTAGTTGGAAACTTTATGGCAAACCGTCTGGCTATGACGGCGATTATTGTTTTTTTTGTAATCTTTTTATTTGTATTGATTGGGCCAAAGCTTATGCCAATCGACCTTTCTTATCAGGAAGGCACGCAAAAGAATATTGCGCCGGGAAGCGATATGATGAAGCTGCCGGAAGCCATGAAGAAGAATCCGGCTTCTATTTCTAATGGAGCTTCCTTCGGCGTAGGGGCGTCGGCAGATGGAAAGGTGCATGTTTGGGGAAAGACAAGAATCAGTAAGACGATTAATATAAAAAACGTCCCGTCAGATATGGGAAAGGTAATTCAGGTATCTGCCGGCTACGACCATGTGGTAGCGCTGAATGAAAATGGCGAGGTATTTGGCTGGGGTAACGGACGGCTTGGCCAGCTTGATATTCCAGACGACATTGGCCGCCACGGGAAAATCGTCCAGATTGCTGCCGGATACCAGATTACGCTGGCAGTTGCGGAGGACGGCTACCTTTATGTATGGGGAAATGAGAATGTAAATGATATTCGCGTAAAGAAAAGAACGCAGGATAAGGATATTGTAAAGGTAGCAGTGAGCGCAGATACAGCGGTTGCTCTTACCAAAAATGGAGAGGCAAAGCATCTGGGAGCAGAGCAGAGCGCAGTGTCCAGAGTACCAGAAGAGGCGAAGAGCGGCGTTGTAGACATTGCAGCTACAGCAGCAACGGCGGCTGTTATTAAAGAAGACGGTTCTGTTGTTGTATGGGGCAATACAACCCAGGGGCTTTCCGAGGTTCCAAAGATGGAGGGTAAGCCAATCAGCATTGTTGGAGGACGCTACCATTATACAGTGCTTACGGACGCAGGAAAGGCGTATTCCTGGGGAAGCAGCCGGTTTAAGCAGACAAAGGTACCGGCAGCGGCAGGAAGCGGCGTAACGGCTATTTATGGAAGCTATTACCAGAATTATGCTGTAAAGGCGGACAAGGTCGTAACATGGGGCCTTAAGGGATACTTCCTGGGAAGCGACGAGCTTGGAAGAGATGTTTTGGAGAGAATTGTTAATGGCGGACGTATGACTATGACAGTCGGCGCGGTTGCCGTTATTATTTCTACAATTATTGGTATTATTATCGGAGGAATTTCCGGTTTCTTTGGAGGAAAGGTAGACCTGGTACTGCAGCGTATTACCGAGGTATTTTCTGCTATGCCATTTTTACCTTTTGCAATGATTTTATCTACCATTATTGGAAACCAGGTTCCAGAAAATATGAGAATTATGATTATTATGGTAATTCTTGGCGTATTGTCGTGGCCGCAGCTGGCAAGGCTGGTCCGCGCCCAGGTGCTGGCAGAGAGAGAAAAGGAATTTGTTACAGCCGCCAGAGCTATGGGCGTAAAGCAGATGAATATTGTATTTAAGCATATTATCCCAAATGTTATTTCTGTTATTATTGTAACGGCGACTCTGGATTTTGCATCCTGTATGCTGACAGAGGCCAGCTTGTCATTCCTGGGCTTTGGCGTCCAGCTTCCGAACCCTACCTGGGGAAATATGCTGTTTGGTTGTGTCGACTCCGTAGTTATTCAGAATTATTGGTGGAGATGGGTATTCCCGGCAGTGCTGTTAAGTATTTGTGTAATCTGTATTAATACAGTAGGGGATGGACTGCGTGATGCAATTGACCCGAAGTCGAATGAAAAATAGTTTGCGTTTGTTTATGGAGGCGAAAAATGGCGTTATTAGAGATAAAAAATCTTCATACTTTTTTTAGGACAAAAAGAGGAATTGTGAAGGCTGTAAATGATGTATCCTATTCTGTGGAGGCAGGAAAGACGCTGGGCATTGTAGGCGAAAGCGGAAGCGGTAAGTCGGTATCCGCTATGAGTATGCTGAAGCTTTTAGATGGAAACGGATATATTGACAGCGGAGAGATTATATTTGATGGAAAGAATTTAGCGGACGTATCTATTAGCGATATGTGTAAAATCCGTGGAAATGATATTTCGGTTATTTTCCAGGAGCCGATGACCAGCTTAAACCCGATCTTTACAATAGAAAGACAGGTAAGCGAACCGTTTATTATCCATCAGGGTATGGATAAAAAGCAGGCGGCTGAAAAGGTTGTGGAAATGCTGTCCTCTGTTAAGATACCAAATCCAGAGGCAGTAGCGAAGCAGTATCCTCACCAGCTTTCCGGCGGTATGCGCCAGCGCGTTATGATTGCGATGGCTCTGGCCTGCCAGCCAAAGCTTTTAATTGCTGACGAACCGACGACCGCCTTGGATGTTACTATCCAGGCGCAGATTTTAAAGCTTATGAACGAGCTAAAGGATAGGATTGGAACCTCTATTTTGTTTATTACTCATGACCTTGGCGTTATCAATGAAATGGCGGACGACGTAGCGGTTATGTATTGCGGACAGGTAGTAGAGATGGCTCCGGTGGAAAAGATTTTTGGAGACAACCAGTATATGCATCCATATACCGAGGGGCTTTTGTATTCGATTCCTAGGCTTGACACGCCGGCGGGTACAAGGTTGGATGCGATTCCTGGAGCTGTGCCTCATCCTTTGGATTTGCCAAAGGGATGTAAATTTGCGCCCCGCTGCAAATATGCAACGGATAAATGCCGGGAAGAAGAGCCGAAGCTTTTGGACGTAGCAGAAAAGCAGAAAATTCGGTGCTTCTATCCGAAGAAAGGAGAGAGGTAGAATGGCAAAGGATAAATTGTTGTTCCGAATTACAAATTTAAAGCAGTGGTTTCCAGTGGGGAAAAAGAGCTTTGGAAAGGAACAGAAATATGTAAGGGCCAACGACGGTATCTCTCTTGATATTTATGAAGGCGAAACCTTCGGCTTGGTTGGAGAGAGCGGCTGCGGTAAGTCTACTTTTGGGCGTACGCTGCTTCAGCTGTATCCGCAGACTGCGGGCAGGAGTATTTATTATGGGAGAACCATAGAAGAGGTCGCTCCAAAGTATGTGGAGGATATTTTTAAAAATTTAAAGGCCAGGCGTGATGAAAGCGAGAAGCTTAAGGAAAAGGCGAAGGAGCTTCAAAGCCAGTATGAATCCATGCAGGAAGGCGAGGAGAAAAATATCCTGTTAAATAAAGTAAACGAGGCTGAAAGGGATGCCGACAATGCAATGAAGGACATCGCCGCCTTGGTGGGGGGGCTTTATACAGCGAAAAACTTAGAAGAGGTTTCCCAGGTGTATTTAAAGTCCTACCAGGCAAAGCTGGAGTTAAAAAAGCTTGACCAGGAGAGAGACAGCGCGGCTATCCAGGCGAAAAAGGAAGAAATCAAGGCTTGTGATGAGAAAATTAAGGCTTTGAAGAAAGCAAATAAGGGAAATCCTGATTTTGAGCTTTACGAGTCCTATTTGGACGACGGCATTAACCTTGCCAGGCTGACAGAAGAGGAAATGAGGCATTTAAGGAGAGATTTGCAGCTTATTTTCCAGGACCCTTATTCCTCTTTAAATCCTAGGATGACCGTAGGGCAGATTATCGGCGAAGGTCTTTTAGCCCATAATATTTTTCCAAAAAATAATGAAAAGATGCAGGAATATGTTTTGAAGGTTATGGAGGATTGCGGTTTAGCGCCGTATTTTATCCACCGCTATCCGCATCAGTTTTCCGGCGGTCAGAGGCAGCGTATTGGTATTGCGCGCTCCTTGTCTGTAAAACCGAAATTCGTAGTCTGTGACGAGGCGGTTTCTGCTTTGGATGTGTCCATCCAGTCCCAGATTATTAATCTTCTCCTGGATTTAAAGGAAAAGGATAACTTGACGTATTTATTCATTTCTCACGACCTGAGCGTTATTAAATACATCAGCGACCGGATTGGCGTTATGTATTTGGGCACGATGGTTGAGCTTTGTGAAACGGGAGAGCTTTTTGAGCATCCGGCCCATCCGTATACAGAGGCTTTGCTATCTGCAATTCCGACGACAGATTTAGGAGGCAAAAAAGAGACGATTATTTTAGAGGGCGATATTCCTAGTCCGATTAATCTGCCTACAGGCTGCAAATTCCATACGCGGTGCCATTACTGTACGGATATTTGCAAGCAGGTGGTGCCTGAGTTTAAGGAGATTTCCAAAGGGCATTTTGTGGCGTGCCACCATATGCGGTAAGAGGGTGATGCGCTATGATGTTTCAGGGGAAAATAGATCGTGTTTTTGAATATTTCAGGGGAAAGCATGAAAAGAAAGAGGAGACCTTAGAGGAGATGCCGTTGGAAAAGGGAGATTTCCTGGCAATGGTAATTTCGGCTCTTATAGTGATTGTTCCGGCGGCTTTGGCGGCTCTTGCAGCGCTGGGAGTAATCGGGTATCTGTTCTTTTTCCATTAATAAAACACAGAAGCAAAGGTTCTGGCAGGATGATTTTTATAATTTACATTCTGCCAGGGCCTTTTATATTACAAAAGGTAGAAATTCAAAGGGCTGATAAGGGTTGAATTAACGGAAAAAAACAGCTATAATGTTATATTATAAAGCTGTAGCTTTTGAACATAAAGATTAAGGATGAGAACGATGAAACTAAATGAAACTTCTTTAACGCCGCTCTATCAGCAGTTGCTGGAGGAGATAAAATATTCAATTGAAAGTGGGAAATACAAGTATGAGGAGAAAATACCTACAGAACCGGAGCTTTCTGAAAAGTATGGGGTAAGCCGTATTACAGTGCGTCGCGCGGTAGACGAGCTTTGTACCGAGGGATATTTGGTTAAAAAGCAGGGAAAAGGAACCTTTGTATGCCGGCCGAAAATGCTGCGTAAAATTGCCAGAACGAATGATGTACAGGCTTTTTCAGAAGCGTGCCAGGCAAATAATATGAAGGCTGGGGCAAAAGTAATAAGCTGCCAGCTTTGCATTGCCAGAAGGGATGAGGAGCAGTTTTTTCATATGGAGGAAGGAGAAAAGGTTCTTTACATACAACGGGTGCGTACTGCGGACGACATTCCGATTATGCTGGAAAATAATTTTTTCTCTTATGAGAAGTTTTCTTTTTTGGAAAAGGAAGATTTGGAAAACGTGCCTTTATTCCAGTTATTAAAGGAAAGATGCGGCATCGAAGTCAGTACTACGGTGAAATCCAGTTTGGAAATTGTTAAGGCGGAGGCGTACCATGCGCAACTTTTGGATGTGGCTGTGGGAGAGCCGTTATTTTATATGAACGCATACTTTACGGATCAAAAGGGAGAGCCTGTTTTAATTGGGCGGCAGTATATGGTAGGCAGCCGGTATGTGTTTCATGATATTTAGTAATGTTTACACAAGCTTTAGCAGTTGATAATTGCCGGAGGCATGTCTGAAAATTGTAAAAACGGAAATTCAAGGAAAAAGTACTTGCATTTTGATTTTTCTTATGCTAGAATAGCAAGTGGACTTTTGCGAAAGGAGAGATTTCAATGAAAGTAAGGTCTTCTGTAAAACCAATTTGTGAGAAATGCAAGATCATTAAAAGGAAGGGAAGCATCAGAGTAATCTGTGAAAACCCGAAACACAAACAAAGACAAGGCTAATGTATATTTCGATATAAGGAAACCAAAGGGGCCGGACGCCTGCTTTGGCTTTTCTTGTGTATTTGAATAAAGAATAGTTCTTGCTTTTTGTGTTACAACTACTACTTATTTACAGTAGTGTGATACTGTGGGCGGAGTGATTACCCGCTTTGGGGCTGCGGTGTTTTTTGCAGTTTCCCAGTGCAACGGCTATGTCCTTTGCATCATGGTTTAAAGCGGCTGATGCGATGAGGTTTCCCGGTGGATACGCCGGGGTGGGTTGTCTCATTGCATAATCATTATTACTAATTAATTTTGAAAATTAACGGAGGTAGAACGCAATGGCTCGTATTAGTGGTGTAGACTTACCAAGAGAGAAGCGTGTTGAAATTGGTCTGACTTACATTTATGGCATTGGCAGGGTAAGCTCAAACCGTATTCTTGCTGCTGCTAATGTTAATCCAGATACCCGCGTAAAGGATTTAACAGATGAAGAAGTAGGAAGGATTCGTGACGTAATTGACGAAACCCAGATGGTAGAAGGCGATCTCCGCAGAGAAATCGCTTTGAATATCAAGAGGTTACAAGAAATTGGATGCTATAGAGGAATCCGTCACAGGAAGGGTCTTCCTGTCCGTGGACAGAAGACAAAAACAAACGCTAGAACAAGAAAAGGTCCTAAGCGTACGGTAGCTAATAAGAAGAAATAGTAGGAGGTTTTGTCATCATGGCTAAAAAAGTAGCAAAGAAAGTGACAAAGAGACGTGTTAAGAAAAATGTCGATCGTGGACAAGCACATATTCAGTCATCTTTTAATAATACAATCGTTACGCTGACAGATGCAGAGGGAAACGCCCTTTCCTGGGCTAGTGCAGGCGGATTAGGATTCAGGGGTTCCAGAAAGTCAACTCCTTATGCTGCACAGATGGCAGCTGAAACAGCAGCAAAGGCAGCAATTCCACATGGTTTAAAGTCTGTTGAAGTTATGGTTAAAGGTCCTGGTTCAGGACGCGAGGCAGCAATTCGTGCGCTTCAGGCATGCGGTATTGAAGTAACCAGCATTAAGGATGTTACCCCAGTTCCACATAATGGCTGCAGGCCGCCAAAACGTAGACGTGTGTAGTGATAATTATAGGAGGTAAATTAAAATGGCAGTAGATAGAACTCCAGTCCTGAAAAGGTGCAGAGCCCTTGGACTTGACCCTGTATATTTAGGGATTGATAAAAAGTCAAACCGTTCAACTGCAAGGGCAAATAAGAAGATGAGCGAGTATGGCTTGCAGTTAAGAGAAAAACAGAAAGCTAAATTTATATATGGCGTTTTAGAGAAGCCTTTCCGTAATAATTTTGCAAAGGCTCAGAAATTGAAATATGGTACGACTGGTGAAAACTTAATGATTTTACTTGAGTTAAGGCTGGATAATGTACTGTTCCGTCTTGGCTTTGCCCGTACAAGGAAGGAAGCAAGGCAGATTGTCGACCACAAGCATGTTTTAGTAAATGGCAAGCGTATCAACATCCCTTCTTATCAGGTAAAAGCTGGCGATGTTATTGAAATTAAGGAGAAATTCAAATCCGCTCAAAGATATAAGGACATTTTAGAGGTAACTGGCGGAAGGCTGGTTCCTGGCTGGTTAGAGGCCGATCAGGAGAAGCTTTCTGGCGTTGTTAAGGAGATTCCTACCAGAGACCAGATTGATGTTCCTGTTAATGAGGTGCTTATCGTCGAGCTTTACAGTAAGTAAGTAATAAAAAAGAATCCCAAAAGGAGGGTCCAGTGGTGTTTGATTTTGAAAAACCAAAAATAGAGATTGCAGAAATTTCTGAAGATAAAAAATACGGACGTTTTGTAGTAGAACCCCTCGAAAGAGGCTATGGTACAACTTTGGGTAATTCTTTGAGAAGAATTATGCTGTCATCATTGCCGGGCAGCGCTGTAAGCCAGGTTAAGATTGAAGGTGTAGTCCATGAATTCAGTGCAATTCCTGGGGTAAAGGAAGATGTGACTGAGATTATCATGAATATCAAGAGTCTGGCAATTAAGAATACAAGCGAGACGAATGAGCCTAAGACCGCATACATTGAATTTGAGGGCGAGGGCGTCATTACAGCAGGAGACATTCAGGTAGACCCGGATATTGAAATTCTGAATCCGGAACAGGTCATCGCTACGTTGAGCGGTGGCTCTGATTGTAAATTATATATGGAGCTGACGATTACAAAGGGCAGGGGCTATATCAGCGCCGACAAAAATAAAAACGATGATCTTCCGATTGGGGTCATTGCAGTCGATTCCATTTATACACCAGTTGAACGTGTTAATTTAACCGTACAGAATACTCGCGTTGGTCAGATTACTGACTATGATAAGCTTACTTTAGATGTATACACCAATGGCACTCTGGAGCCGGATGAGGCTGTCAGTCTTGCGGCGAAGGTGCTGAGCGAGCATCTGAATTCCTTTATCGACCTTTCAGAAAACGCTAAGACGGCTGAAATTATGGTAGAAAAGGAAGATAATGAAAAGGAAAAGGTTCTTGAGATGAATATTGACGAGCTGGAGCTTTCCGTTCGTTCCTATAATTGTTTGAAGAGAGCCGGTATTAATACTGTTGAAGAATTAACCAATAGAACTTCGGAGGATATGATGAAGGTCCGTAACCTTGGTCGTAAGTCCCTGGAAGAAGTCCTTTCAAAATTAAAAGAGCTTGGGTTATCTCTTAACCTGGGCGATGATCAATAATACAGGAGGTCAGGAAAATGGCAGGCTATAGGAAACTTGGCAGAACATCCAGCCAGAGGAAAGCGTTGCTTCGCAACCAGGTAACTGCATTGCTGGAAAAAGGCAAAATTGTTACTACAGAAGCAAAGGCAAAAGAAGTCCGCAAGATTGCAGAGCATCTGATTGCTTTAGCCGTAAGGGAAAAAGATAATTTTGAAACCGTTACGGTAACTGCAAAGGTTGCTCGTAAGGATAAAGATGGCAAGAGGGTAAAAGAAGTTGTAAATGGTAAGAAGGTTACTGTTTATGATGAAGTACAGAAGGAAATCAAGAAGGATAAAGCAAGCCGTCTGCATGCAAGAAAACAGATGAACAAGGTGCTTTATACTGTAAAAGAGGTTCCTTCCCAGGCAGCAGGAAGAAAAAGAAATACAAAGACGATTGATGTATCCCAGAAGTTATTTGATGAGATTGCGCCAAAGTATGCAAACCGTAACGGCGGATACACCCGTATCGTAAAGATCGGGCCTCGTAAGGGCGATGCTGCTATGGAAGTATTAATTGAGCTGGTATAACCTATCGGTAACGAGCCGTATAAATTTAGATAAAAACCCGCGGGGAGTTTATGCTCCAGCGGGTTTTTTGTTTTATAGGAAAGTTCCTTCGGATTCCCTATAAAATAAAAAACAATTATCGCACTGCGGCGGAAAAGAAATATGTTGCTAAAGCGACCCGCCGCAGGCGGAGAATCCTGCGAAGCAGGATTCTTTGTTGTGTATTTTATTGTTGGATTTCCGTATGTTACAAATAGTATATTACTTTACATTTTTTACTAAATCGGCTAAAATAGAAAAGGAAATTTAAGGCTTTGGAGAGAAAGGTTCGATTTGCATGGGAATTGTAGATACAAGGAAGCTGGTATTTGAATATATACGCAGGGATGAAGAAGGCAATGTGGAAGGGATTAACCGGGCGGTTGATGAAGTAGATATTTGTGTAGAGAAGGGTGAATTTATAGCTGTCCTGGGACACAATGGTTCTGGAAAATCGACTCTGGCAAAGCATTTAAACGCAATACTAATGCCTACAGAGGGAACTGTTTGGGTCGGCGGAATGGATACGGCTGAGGAAGAAAATCTGTGGAATATCCGACAAACGGCAGGTATGGTGTTCCAGAATCCAGACAATCAGATTATTGCTAATGTTGTAGAGGAAGATGTAGGCTTTGGACCTGAAAATATCGGCGTGCCGACAGAGGAAATCTGGCAGCGGGTAGAAGAAAGCCTGAAGGCTGTTGGTATGTATGAATACCGCGCCCATTCGCCTAACCGGTTGTCCGGGGGACAGAAGCAGAGAGTAGCGATTGCAGGTATTATGGCAATGAAGCCGGAATGTATTGTTTTGGACGAGCCGACGGCTATGCTGGACCCAAATGGAAGAAAAGAGGTTATCCGTACAATCCGGCAGCTAAATCAACAGGAAAATGTAACAATTATTTTGATTACCCATTACATGGAGGAGGTTATCCATGCAGACAGGGTGATTGTTATGGACGGCGGCAGGGTGGTTATGCAGGGAACGCCAAGGGAGGTGTTTTCTCAGGTAGAGCTATTGAAAAAATACCGGCTGGATGTGCCCCAGGTTACGCTGCTGGCTTATGAATTGAAAAAGAAAGGACTTCCAATCAGGGATGGTATTTTAAGCATTCCTGAGTTTGTTGAGGAGATTGCAAAGCTGTAAACGCCATGAGGGAATGTGAGGAAACTAGATGTCGATAATTTTGGATAAAGTCAATTATGAATATTCTAAAGGGACGGCCTATGAAAAAAAGGCATTGAGAAATATTAATTTGGAAATAAGAGACGGGGAATTTATCGGTCTGATTGGTCATACCGGTTCTGGAAAATCAACGCTGATTCAGCATTTAAACGGGTTATTGCGGGCTACCAGCGGAGCGATATACTATAATGGACAAGATATTTATGATGAAGACTATAAAATGAAAGATTTGCGGAGTAAGGTAGGACTGGTATTTCAGTATCCAGAGCATCAGCTTTTTGAAACTACCGTATTAAGGGATGTAAAGTTTGGCCCTTCTAACCAGGGGCTGCCGGCTTTGGAGGTAGATTTGAGGGCCTACGAGGCCTTAAAGCAGGTAGGTATTGGCGAGGATATGCTGGATTTGTCTCCTTTTGAGCTGTCCGGGGGACAAAAGCGCCGGGTTGCTATTGCCGGAGTGCTGGCAATGAAGCCGGAGGTGTTGATTTTGGACGAGCCGACGGCAGGCCTTGACCCAAAGGGACGGGATGAGATACTAGATCAGATTGCAAAGCTCCATCAGGAAAATAAAATTACTGTTATTTTGGTTTCCCATAGTATGGAGGATGTAGCGAAGTACGTTAGCCGCCTTATTGTTATGAATCGTGGCGAGGCTGTGTTTGACGGCTCTCCAAAGAAAGTGTTCCGGCATTATAAGGAGCTGGAGCGTATTGGTCTGGCAGCGCCCCAGGTGACTTATGTTATGAATGAGCTGGCAGAACGGGGCGTTATGGTTTCTACGGATGCTACAACAGTAGAAGAAGCGGGAGCAGAAATTCTACAATGGGCGAAAAAATGCGGAATTATATAAGGCAGAAGGCGTATTTAATGCAAAAAAGCAGTGCAGAAATGAGGTAAATTATGATTCGAGATATTACGATTGGCCAATACTATCCGGTAGATTCGGTAATCCACCGCCTGGACCCAAGGGTAAAGCTTATGGGAACGCTTATTTATATTATTTCTTTGTTTCTGTTCAAAAGCTTTACGGGGTATTTGGTTGCTCTTGTATTCCTGGGGGCTGTGATAAAGCTGTCGCGGGTGCCGCTGGGGTATATCCTGCGGGGATTGAAAGCGGTTATTGTACTGCTTTTCTTTACGATAGGCTTTAATATTTTCCTGACGCCGGGCCAGGTAATTTGGCAGGCGTGGGTTTTTAAAATAACAAGGGAGGGTCTGCGTTCCGGCGCATTTATGGGAATACGGTTGATTTTTTTAATCGTAGGCTCTTCCCTTATGACCTTTACTACGACGCCGAATCATCTGACGGATGGGCTGGAGCGGCTGTTGGGGCCTTTTAAGCGGCTTCATATGCCGGTTCACGAGGTATCTATGATGATGTCTATTGCCCTGCGCTTTATTCCTATTCTTTTAGAGGAAACAGATAAGATTATGAAAGCCCAGTCTGCAAGAGGGGCGGATTTTGAATCCGGCGGTTTAATAAAAAAGGCGAAAAGCCTGGTTCCGCTTTTAGTGCCGCTGTTTGTCTCTGCTTTTCGGAGAGCTAATGATCTGGCGATGGCAATGGAAGCCAGATGCTATCGCGGAGGAGAAGGAAGGACAAAAATGAAGCCTTTGAAGTATGGGAGACGGGATTATATTGCCTATGGAATGATTGCTTTGTATTTAGGGGCTTTGTTTTTAATTACAAGATATTTGTGGAAATGAGGAGAGTATGAAGCGGTATATGCTGGTAGTTGCCTATGATGGAACAAATTATTGCGGCTGGCAGGTTCAGCCGGGAAGAGCAACGATAGAAGGGGAGCTTAATAAGGCGCTTTCCGGGCTTTTGGGTCAGGAAATAGAGGTGATTGGAGCCAGCCGGACGGATTCTGGCGTTCATAGCTTGGGAAACGTGGCCGTTTTTGATGCAGAAACCAGAATTCCGGGGGAGAAGTTTAAGTACGCCCTAAACCAGCGGCTGCCGGAGGACATACGGGTACAGGAGTCCCGGGAAACGAGCCGGGATTTCCACCCCCGCCGCTGCAGCAGCCGGAAAACCTATGAATACCGGATATGCAGCCGGGAGACGGAGCTTCCTACAGAGCGGCTATACGCCCATTTTACCTACCGTACTCTGGATATACAACGGATGCAGAGGGCGGCTGCCTACGTAGTAGGAGAACACGATTTTAAAAGCTTTTGTTCTGCCGGGAGCCAGGTACGGGAAACTGTCCGTACAGTTTATTCTCTTATTGTAGAACAAGAGGAGAGCTTGATAAAAATACGGATTACTGGAAGCGGTTTTCTTTACAATATGGTACGGATTATAGCAGGTACTTTAATGGAGGTTGGTATGGGAGCCAGAGAGCCGGAGGAGATGGAGAGCATTATTGCCGCCTGCGACAGGAGTTTTGCAGGTCCTACGGCTCCGGCAAGGGGGCTTCGCTTGATTAAAATTCAGTATACTGGCTGAGAAATGGTATGTCCGCCAGGATGGAAAAGACGGTTATCTTACTTGGGTGTGTGAAAGCAAGATAACCGTCTTTTCCACCCCAACAGATATACCATTTGCAAGATGCGGAAATTTAAAATAGCTATATGGAAAAATTTAGAGGAAATTTAGAGATTTCTTTTGTAGTATAGAGAAATAAGGAGGAGGAAAATGAGGCTTTTATTAGTAGAGGATGATAAAGAGCTGTGCAGGCTGACCGCGTTGCTTCTTGGGCAGGCCGGTTATGAAACCGATTGCTGCGCAGATGGAGAAGAGTGTATCTACTATGCAGAGAACACTCAATATGATGTGATTTTATTAGACAGGATGCTGCCGTCTATGGAAGGAACGGAGGTATTAAAAAGGCTGAGGAAAAAGGGGATTACTGCGCCTGTTATTATGGTAACGGCTCTGGACGGTATTAGCGACAGAGTGGACGGCCTGGATGCGGGGGCGGATGATTATTTGGTAAAGCCTTTTGAAATAGAGGAGTTGCTTGCCAGAATACGGGCGGTTCTTAGAAGACCGAGAGCTTTCAGGGAAGGGATGAGCCTTTGCTTTGGGGATTTGGTTTATGAGCCGGAGGAGCTTACGCTTTGCTGCCGGGACAGAGAAAAGAGTCTTTCTAAAAAGGAAGGGGCTCTTTTAGAGTTCTTTTTGCAGAATAAGAACCAGGTGCTTTCCAGGGAGCAGATTTTATTGAGGGTTTGGGGGATGGATTCTCAAGTAGAGGATGGAAATGTGGATAATTATATTTATTTTCTCCGCAGGAAGCTAAAGGCCTTAGAAAGCCGGGCCAATATAAAAACGGTACATGGTATGGGCTATAGGATAGAGGAGGATTGAAAATGCGGGCAGGCATGTTTTTGGCGGTGAAGCAAAGGCTAATATTTTTGTATACAGGGATAACAGGGGCCATTTTAACAATAGTTGTTATAATGGCTTTTTTTGCAAGTCTTTGGATGGAAAAAAGAGGAGAACTGGAGCTGTTCCAGGAAAGCTTTAATAGCTGTTTGAATACAATACGCCAGGAGGCTATTATCAGTAATATGTGGTTTTACGAGCAAGAGAAGAGGGCCGTTATAGAGATTTGGGATAATGGGAGAAGCTTGTCCGTTCAGGGAATAGAAGAAACAGAAGAAAGAGAGAAGCTTTTAGGAATATGCAGGAAGAAAGCAAAAGAAGAAGCCATATCTCCTTCTATGGTTCTGGTATCTAACCCGGAGGTACTTTCGGGAACTTATGAGATAGCCGAAAGCTGGGGAAACAAGTATTTTGGAAAGGTTGGCGTGGTAAAGGTAAAGGACGGCTACAGGGGGCTGGTTTTTCTGAAACAGTATTCTTGGGATTGGCGGGAAAAGGGCTGGCTTATCTTATGGCTTTTTTTATTGGATGCGGCAGGAATAGGAGCTTTGTATGTTTTTAACAGTTTTTTTATTGGACAGGTTTTAAAACCGGTAGAGGAGAGCCGAAGGCAGCAGGCAGAGTTTATTGCGGCGGTATCCCATGAGCTGCGTTCTCCTCTGGCGGTGATGAAGGCTAATCTTTCGGCAGTAAAGAAAATACCGGAGAAACAAGAGGAATTTAACCGGACTATGGAAAAAGAGTGCCAGAGAATGAACGGGCTGGTAGGAGACTTGCTTTTACTGGCGGCTAAAGATGCAGGGGAATGGCATATGGATAACGCTCCGGTTGATACGGAGGCTCTTTTGATTGAAGCCTATGAAAGCTGGTATCCGGTATTTCAGACTCAGGGGTTAAAGCTTAAGATAAGAGTTTCCAGAGAAGAGATACCGGAGGTTTTTGGAGATAAAAAAAGACTTTTGCAGATATTTTCTATTTTGCTGTCAAATGCCCTGCGCTTTTCTTTTGAGGGAGATCTGGTAGTTTTAGGCGGAGAGATCAATAAAAGGAAAAAGATAGTCCGGTTATTTGTAGAGGACCATGGAAAGGGGATTCCAGAAGAAGAACGGGAGAAGATTTTTGAACGGTTTTATCAAGGGGATAAATCCAGAAAAGAAAAAGGACATTTTGGACTGGGTTTAAGCATTGCAAAAGAAATTGTTTCTTTACATGGAGGAGAACTTTTTTGTGAAGAGACGCAAGGAGGGGGAGCAACCTTTTCCATTTATCTTCCATTTTTAGAGATAAATTAGAGAATTGTCTGGTATCCTGGAGAGGAAAAGGAAGAAGCTGGAAAACAGCAGAAATGGAGGAAGAGATGAAAAGAAGAAAAAGTGTTTGGTTGATTTTTCTTTTTTTAGCGGTAGTGCTGATAGGAGGCTGCCAGAAAAAGGAAAAGGAAAGCGTGAAAAAAGAGGATGCGGTCCAGGCGATGGGGCGGTATATTGAGGAAAAACAGGAATTTCCCATGGAAGAAGAGATGCTGTGCGGATTTATAAAAAAACCAGAGGGAGATTATGAGGTATATGGACAGTCTGAAGATAAAATTATCTATTATACCTCAAAGGATGGAAAGGTCTGGGAAGAACAGAATGCTCCAGAATGGCTTAAGATTGGTAAAAAGGAAATGATAGGCCAGGTGATACTGGGAGAGGACGGCTGTTATTATGCTCTGGTAGATGAGTATGGGGAAGAGGATGGAAAATCCACGGCCCGCCAGCATATTTATCGTTCTGAGGATGGAAAAAAAAGAAAGGAGGTTGAAATTCCAATGCTGTCTGAGGTGGCGTCAGATCAGGATGATTTTATATTGTATAGAACCTTTTCTAATTTCCATGTTATGGAGAATGGGATGCTGGTAGTGGCAAGTAACTTTGGCGATGAAGTAAAGCTTCTTTCTCCAGAGGGAAAAGAGCTGATAGGACTTGATATACAAAACCCGGCATCCGGGAGCCAATATGATGATTTTTTTACAGTAAAGGGGAATACAATTATTGGACCCGGGGCAGATGGAAAGGAAATTTTGTTCTTTGACGGAGAAAAAATGAAGGAAATCCGTTCGGTGGAATTTCCGGTCAATGGAAGTACAAGATTTTGCATGCTTTCGGACGGAACGGCTTTTGCATTGGATAAAAATGGTATCCATCGTCTGGAGCCGGAAGGAACCCTATGGCAGACAGTTGTGGACGGCGGGCTGAATTCTATGAGTATGCCTACGATGTATCCAAAAAGTCTTATTACGCTGGAGGGAGAAGAGGAAAGCTATTTAGTTCTATATTCCTCAAACCAGTTGATTCGTTATGTTTATGATGGGTCGGTACCTGCTTTGCCAGAGAAGGAGCTTACCCTGTATTCTTTAAGGGAAAATGCGACCCTTCGGCAGGCGGTAGCTTTGTTTCAGCAGGAGCATAGGGATGTAAAAGTAAATTATACGGTGGCTATGGGCGAAGAGGATGAAGAAAAAAAGGAAGATTATATTCGTGCGTTCCATACGGAGCTTTTGGATGGTAATGGGGCGGATGTGATTTTGTTAGACGAGCTGCCGATTACTTCTTATCAGGAAAAAGGGATTTTGGAGGATTTGTCAAATATCGTAGATACTTCAACTCTGCTTCCGCTGGTATCAGAGGGAAGTAAGGACCAGGAAGGACTTTTTTATTTGCCGCTGCGGGTTCGTATGATTTTAGCTTATGGAGACCAAGGGGCTGTGGCTCATAGCGCTGATATAAAGGAATTGCTTTCTTATATAAAAGAGAATGGTAATAAGGACTATATGAAGGCGGCGAATCCTTATGATTTTTGGGATTTTCTTCTGAGCTTGTATAAGGATGAGTTACTGGATGAAAAGGGAAGCTTGAAAGAAGAGGAATTTAAGACTCTTTTAACAGATATGATGAGCTTCTTTGAAAATAGCGGTATCAAGGGCAGCGAACGGGAAGAATTTGGTTCAGATGTGACAAATCAACGGTACCGGCCTAATTTCTTTTCCGGCTTTGCTTCTTTAATCAATGGAACAGCAAAGGTTCATACCGGATTGATAACCAATTTAACAGGGCTGTATATGGTGGAAGCTCTGGAGGAAAAAGTAGAGGATATGGCGTGGGAAATTTTTGGAAACAGCCTGATTGCCGTAGGAAGAGTTGGAATTAATAAACAGGCAAAGGATAAGGAACTGGCGGCTGAATTTGTAA